>NZ_MJWS01000085.1:0-4830 GCF_001762365.1 Campylobacter sp. BCW_6873 | reverse complement strand
TATACGATCAGCTTCAAACAAAGCTTTGGAATATTCTTGGGTGTATTTGCCTACCTTAGCTCCTCCATCATATAATAAAATTTTATTTGTTTTTTTTTCTACATCTAATATAATACCATTAGGTGTATAAATCTCGTAAGTTTCACTCATTTTTATCCTTTCATCCTATATATAAACCATCTTCCATGATTATAGTAGTGGCTAGTCTGCCTATAAACTTATTAGAATAATCTTGTATTTTACTAATATCATCACTTTCTTCTTCATCTTCTTTCATCTTACTTTCATTATTTGTCTTTTCATCCCCTATCCCCCTATACATCACTTCCAAATTATGTTGTCCTATAGCTTCTAAATTTTCCATCAATCTTCTTGCCTTTTGCCTATCTTCTATGAACTTACCCTTTTCATCTTGAGTGGTATTATAAATCCCATTTGCATATTCATATAAAATTTGTATGGTATCATTATAGGCTAAGATAGGGTGTTGTTTTATCACTGGGTGTTGTATTTTATACTCTTCTTTTCTTTGAAAATGTTCTAGCTTATATATATTACAATTTCTAAGTTCTATATTGTTTTTTTCAAAAAATTCCTTATCATTTAAGATATATTTGCCTTCATTGATTTTATCTTCCATAAAAGCACTTCTTTTCTCATCTAAAATAATATAAGATAAAAGTCTTTTTAAGGCAAATTCTCTAGCTTCACTTGAAGTTGTAGCACAAGCAATACTAGGATAATAATTAAGCCCACCCGTGCATAATAAAGAACCAAAAATAAACTCAGATAAATCAAAACTCATAAATCTAGAATTTATCAATAAAGGATAGGTTAAGTATTCTTCTTTTTTTACAGCTAAAGGAAAATCATAATTGTAAGTAAATTTTTCATACATTAGTTTTTCATATAAAATTTTCAATCTTTCATAATTTGTAGGCAAAAGTGTATCGATAAAAGATCCTGCTAAATTTTTTAATATATCCACGCTCAAGTCTTTACTCATTTTAATAGAAAAATCAATAGCTAATTGTTTTCTTACTTTTGATATCAAATGAATTTGCTTAGCTTTATCTAATCTTGAAAAACTCTTTGACTTTTTTAATTCACTTGCATATTCTAATTGATTAAAATAATAATAATTTGTTCCTATTTGATATAAAAAAAGCTTATTGAGTGATTTTTTACTTTTTGGATTAATTTTTATAAAACGCCCCTTAGGGCTAAGTGCATAAAATATCCCTAGTTCTTTAAAAAAATGTGCTTTAAAACTAGAAAATAATTTATTACCATAATACTTTTTATCTAAGCTTGAATCTATAAAAAATAAAATCATTTTTTTAAAAAAATCAGGCTGACTCATAAAAAATTCTGTAAAAGGAAAAAGTTGCTTAATGATGTTAAAAAAAGTAATATCTATAGATAATTTTGCAAGTTCTTTATCAAGCATAATATCTTGAATGCTTTTATCTAAATCTTTTTTTGAAGGAAGAGTTTTGTCTGTTTGTATATTTTCTTCAAATTCAATCTCCTCATCAAAGCTTTCATTTAAGGTTTTTAAAAAATTTACATAAGTTTGATCTTCTTCTTCAAAATCATTTTCAAACATAGCTTTGGCTAATTCATCTAAATAAATAACTTCATCTTCTTTTTTATTTTTATTTAATTCTTTAGATAAAAAGATATAAATTTTTTTATCATTATCATAAAAATAAATATCATCAGGGATAAATGAAATATACTCATTAAAATAATTTGGTATTTTAATCTTTTGATAATTACCAATATTTGCCTGAAACAATTTATATCCCAAAGAATATTCTTGCGTAAAAGCTAAGTCTTTTTGTAAAACATACAAAGTTAAAGTCAATAAAACAACCGTTAAAGGTGAGTATTTCTTAAAATCTACATTTTCATATGTTTTAAACATTAATGTTTCTGAGTTAAGATTGGATTGTGTTTGGTCATAGCGAGAATTGATATTATCTAAATAATTATTAAAAAGCTCGACATATTCTTCTACTTTTTCTTTTTCTTTTTCGCTAATTTCTTCAAGTTCTTTAGGCAATTTAAAAAAGCTATCAATATAAGCAAAATCTTGCTTAACTTTTTCATATTCTAATCGTTCGTTTATATGTTCCAATAAATAAAGTTTCATCCAAGAATATGTTTGATTATAAAAATTAAAATATCCCTTATATTTTTGATAAATCTGTCCATCAAGTTTCACAAAAGGACAAAGTTGCAATACATAATCATCTTCTTTTTTAACATCTCTTTCTATAAAATAAGAACCATAATCTCTTTTGCTAGGAAAATCGCCTTTTAATGCAAGTTTTTCATTTTTTGTAAGAGCTTTGGGGCGATTTTTTATTATTGCTCCTAATTTTTTTTGATACAAGTCCTCACAAAGTCCTGCATTGTTAAGCTGTGGTGGATTAGTAATAAGCAAATAATTTTTACCCATTTTGGTTGTATTGATTTGATCAGTATTTTTTTTATCTAATATCATTTCTACTAGCATGGAAGAATTTAAATCAGGATATTCTGCATAAAAGAAATGATTGAGTTTAGAGATATTTAAATTGATTGCTTTTTTTAATGTTGTATCAAAATTATTTAAACTAGAATTCACTAAAAGTGTATTATCTAACTTTTCATTTTCAAATTTTAGATTATTTTCTAAAAAATTATCAAAAATACCTTGAAATTCTTCATCTAAAATAACTTTATAAAAACTATTTTTATAAAGACTAATAGAAGGTACATTAGAATAAGATGAAAAATCTAATAATACTTTATCATCTATAATTAATACATCAGATAAAATTTCTTCATTGCACAAAGCGATAATAGGATAAAGCTTACTAGTAATAAGCTCTAAAAGTGGATAAGCAAAATCATAATAATATTTTTGTTCCTTATACTCTTGATACTCAGCAGAAGAATTATAAGCTTCAAATAATGTATTTACAACAAAAACATAAGGATTTTTTTTGACTAAAGAGACAGGTTTTTTAAGATTGGTTACAGAATCTAGTATATTGATAAAAAATTTTGCTATAGCTCTAATAATTTGCTTATATTCATCATCATTAGATTGAGTAATATTTTTTAAAAGTGTATTAAAAAGTGTATCTAGGGTAAGTTGTATCTTTGGTTTAATTTCTTGCTCAAAATAGTTAGATTCTTTGATATTTTTTAATAATATATTTAATTCTTTTTGAATTTCTTTTAAAAAATTTTCAATATTTTCTACATTGTTTTCATCAATAATTTTATTGAGCGTTTTATTTTCATTTTGATTAATTGCATTATTTAAAAATTTTAAATTATTAAAGATAATTTTTTTAATGCTAGATAAATTTTTATCAGAGCTAAATTTTTGTTCTTTTGTGATTTCGTCTTTATTGGCTTGATTTAAATGTATGATTTTAAAAGTTTTTGTATTATCAATTTTAAAATTATCTTCAATAGTATGTAGTGTCTTATACAAAGAATTCTTAGCTTCTTTATATCCATCAAAATCACTGCATATAAAAATAATTTTATTAGCATTTTTGGTAAGATTTTTTAACTCGATTTCTAAATTATGATTTGATGCAATTAAAGTAAAATTTTTTATTTTCATATTTTAACCCCATTTACCACCACAAATTTACAAACATAAAGCTCTTGTTTTCTATCTTCATCTTCTAAGATTTCATCTAGTCCTTGTGCGATTTGAAGTTTTAAATTTTGCATTTTTGCAGGAGCTAAAAAACTAAAATGATATTCGTTTAATTTTTTATTGTCTTCTAGGGAATTTTTGATGATTTTATCATACTCATGTAGCTGTGTAAAATACCCTACTCCTAAATCTTTATTTTCAAATTCCTTATAAGCACTTTTATAAACTTTAGCAATGTTTTTTGGGATAATAAAATAAAGTTTGATTAAATTAGTATCAAAGCTAAGATTTAATTCTTTAAATTCATAATCTTTACTAAAGTCTTGTTTGAATTGATTAAGAATATTTATATCCTCTATATCTTTTAAATCTTTTAAATCTTTTAAATCTATATTAAATTCATTTAAAGCCTTATTTTGTTCTTTTTTTTCATTATTGATTAAAAGATTATAGATAGGTAAATTATCTTTTTGAAATCTATCACTTTTATAATGAAGTCTTATTATAGGTTCTTTTAACTCTATTTGATTTTTACTTTGTTCTCCTAAGCCCTCTTTAGGATTAAAGCTGTGATCAAATTTAAACTTAGTAGGAGTAAAGCTTACTTTTAAAGCAAAGCCTTTATCTGTTTTACAAGCTGAGATGAGTTCTTGTAAGATTACATATTCATTATTGACTTTCTTTTGAGATAAGGATCCTTTTACATTAACAACTTTAGTACAAGGAACACTTACACCTGCTATAGTATTAGGACAAGCTACTATACTAGAGTTTAATAAATCACTTTCTAGCATTATAGGCACACCATCATCTTTAAAAGTTTTTCCTTTGTTTGATTTAAGTATGACTTTACCTCCATGGATACATTCTAGGTTTTGATTTTCTAAAAGAGCATGAAGTTTAGCTATAGCTTGTTTTTTATCTACTTGTGTGGTTTTTTGTTCTTTTAAAGTGTTTGAAATTAAGTCTTTATACTCTAAGCTTTGTTTGCTTAAACATTCTAATTTAATATTTAAAGAATTTTCTAATATAGAATAATTAAGCAAGCAAAGTTCATCATTTTTATAAAAGATACTAAGTCTTCCTAAACCACTGCTTTCATCTTTAGGAGAAAAATAATAACTAGGTGTATCTTGTTTTATAGTATTATCTTGATCTAA
>NZ_MJWS01000084.1:0-2069 GCF_001762365.1 Campylobacter sp. BCW_6873 | reverse complement strand
AAGGAAAAACAAATGAAAACTTTAGAAGAAATGCAAGCTATGGATGAAGAAGCTATAAGGGAGTTAGGTTGGGAGTTTTTTAGACTTGTTAAAAATAATAAACTTAAAGAAGTTAAAGAGTTTTTAAAAGATTATCCCGTGCCTGAAGTATTTTTAGAGAAACGTCGTAAGGTATATTGGTGTAATCATCCTATACCTTTTTTTAATCCTAGTTCTACTTTAGCTTGGGCAGGGATTGCTTATGATAAGAGTCAAAGTTTTGAAATGATGGAGTATTTTGAGAGTTTAGGACTTAAAGCTGATGATGAGTGTTTAGGAAATAATGCCCTTACTAGTTATATTGGAGTAGGTGGAAAAAATAAAAAAATGATTGATTATTTTTTTAAAAAAGGATGTAAATTTGAAGTTTATGATGAAAAAGGTGCCACCCCTTTGCATTCTTGGATATTGCTTGGTGATCCTGAATCTGTAAATTTTTTAGAAGTGGCTTTACAATTTGGTGCTGATGTAAATATGAGAAGGATTGAAACAGAACATGAAGATAGTCATATCGATGCCGGGGAAACTCTTTTACATATAGCTGCAAGATCTGAGAAAAAACCTATTGGAACTTGTTTGGAAATTTTGATCAAATATGGAGCTGATGTCAATGCTGCTAATTGCACTATCAATGAAACTAAAGATGATAAAATTGATTATTTTGAACCTGCTACTCCATTAGATAGAGCTATTTCTTTTGGGATAAATAAAAATAAAACAATCTTAAAAAAAGCAGGTGCTAAGACTTGGGAACAATTGGTTAAAGAATACAATATTGATACGAGTTTAGAGAGACCAGAACAAATTAAAATGTATGAAGAAAGAAGAAAGATAAAAAAATAATAAAAAGGAGATATTATGGAATTTGATGTTGAAATTTTAGACAATCTTGAGAATTTTAAAGAATTCTTAAAAACAAAACCTAGCAAAGAAGTTTTACAGGCTGTTAATTCTCATTTAGAGGGTTTTTTAAGTGATGCGTATGATCATATCGATCCAGAAGAATACGAAGTCGCTTTTGAAGAAGAAACAGGAATATCTTATCGTGATGCTACTGAGGAAGAATTTGATGAGTGGTTTATTGCAAATGTACTTTGCTTTGAGGATTTAAGTGAGATTTGCAAAATTCTTCGATCACTTTTAGAGGCTAAAGATTTGGATAAAGCTTTGGAAAATTTTAACAAATAAAAAAAATTAAAAAATTATTTTAAGGAAAAACAAATGAAAACTTTAGAAGAAATGCAAGCTATGGATGAAGAAGCTATAAGGGAGTTAGGTTGGGAGTTTTTTAGACTTGTTAAAAATAATAAACTTAAAGAAGTTAAAGAGTTTTTAAAAGATTATCCCGTGCCTGAAGTATTTTTAGAGAAACGTCGTAAGGTATATTGGTGTAATCATCCTATACCTTTTTTTAATCCTAGTTCTACTTTAGCTTGGGCAGGGATTGCTTATGATAAGAGTCAAAGTTTTGAAATGATGGAGTATTTTGAGAGTTTAGGACTTAAAGCTGATGATGAGTGTTTAGGAAATAATGCCCTTACTAGTTATATTGGAGTAGGTGGAAAAAATAAAAAAATGATTGATTATTTTTTTAAAAAAGGATGTAAATTTGAAGTTTATGATGAAAAAGGTGCCACCCCTTTGCATTCTTGGATATTGCTTGGTGATCCTGAATCTGTAAATTTTTTAGAAGTGGCTTTACAATTTGGTGCTGATGTAAATATGAGAAGGATTGAAACAGAACATGAAGATAGTCATATCGATGCCGGGGAAACTCTTTTACATATAGCTGCAAGATCTGAGAAAAAACCTATTGGAACTTGTTTGGAAATTTTGATCAAATATGGAGCTGATGTCAATGCTGCTAATTGCACTATCAATGAAACTAAAGATGATAAAATTGATTATTTTGAACCTGCTACTCCATTAGATAGAGCTATTTCTTTTGGGATAAATAAAAATAAAACAATCTTAAAAAAAGCAGGTGCTAAGACTTGGGAACAATTGGTTAAAGAATACAATATTGATAC
>NZ_MJWS01000083.1:0-1693 GCF_001762365.1 Campylobacter sp. BCW_6873 | reverse complement strand
GACACCTTACTTGAAATAATATTTTTACTCAAATATTTTTCTCCTTCCTTATTTAAAATGATTTATTTTGAAATTAATTTCATATTTTTTATTTTTTAATAATAATATAAAATATAAAAATAAAATAGCGGAATAATAAAATATTTAAACTTAAAGTATAATTAAATACTGATTATTATAAAACTATAAAATTTCAATTTAAATTTTATTTTATATAAAAAAATTGATTTAATGAGAGTAAATTTGTATGAAATGTTATTTTACAAAACGCAACGAAGATTTAAGTTGTATAAGCGTGAATTTTCACGCTTACTCTAGTTCATATTTTTTGATCAAAGTATTGTAAAATCCATTGGTTTTTGTCTCATCTATACCTTTGTCAAAAATTTTTACCAATTCTTTTTGTTTGTTTTTATCAAAAGCAAAGCTAAAGCCTTCTCCACCATCCATTTCTTGGTAAAAACTTACCAATTCTGGATTTTCAGCTAAAAAACCTTTAGCAGTATCTTCATCTGCGATAATAGCATCAATTTTGTTGTTTTTTAGTGCTAAAACAGCAATATTTAAATCTTTATTACTTTGCACTTGTGCATTTTTGATAGCTTTTGCAGTATTTTCTTGTAAAGTTCCTAGTTGAACTCCTATTTTTTTACCTTCTAAATCATTTTTTGTTTGAAGTAAATTGTTACTTTTTAGTTTAAGATAAAGATTTTTACTCATATAGTAAGGTTTAGTAAAATCAACACTCTGTCTTCTTTCATCCGTTGCACTCATAGCCGAGGCAATCATATCAATTTTACCAGCTTTTAAAGCAGGTATTAGCCCATCGAAATTGGTTTCAACCCAAACAATTTTAATACCATTTTTTTTGGCGATCTCTTCTACTAGATCCGTATCAAAACCTGTAAGTTTTGAATTTTCTTTATAGTTAAAAGGTTTATAGTTTGGGGCGGTTCCAACCTTTAATTCTACGCTTGCATTTGTTTCTTTGTTTTTAGAATCATTGCAAGCGTTTAAAAATAAGCCAATCAAGGCAACTAAAACAACACTAAATATTTTTTTCATTTTCTTCCTTTGATATAAAATGTTTTAAAATTATACTTATTTTAAATTTATATTTAATTAAGTCTGATTGCTTTTTACAATGTTTAAAAGTAAGTAATCCTTGATATATTATTTATACAAATTTCAAAAAACCCACCAAATACTTATATAAATACTTACACAAATATTTATATTGTTTAATCCCTCTTTAAGTTTAATTGGTTATACTTTCATTTCCTTTTTTGAAAAAAGGACTTAAAATCTTTTAAATTATAAAGTTTCATTAGCTTACGTAGATTTTATAAATTAACTTTATTTTAGATTTTTTAAGTTTTTAAATTATTTGAGTTTTTAACTTTCTTAATTTTTTAATTTAAAGCTAAAAAGTTTTATTTATAAATCTTAGTTTTTTAATTTAAAAACTTTTCTTTTAAAAATGATTTTTTGTTTTGTTCTTTTAACTTAGTATTGTTATTCAAATCTTATTAGTCAATCTTTGAAATCTAAATAAGTGATCGATTGAGCCAGAAAGATTTAGGCATAAGCAATTATGTAAAATCTATTCAATCTAATAATTAAAAAGATTAAAAGCTTTTCTTTTAATCTTTTATAACTTTTTCTTTGAAGAAAAAGATTAAACTATCTATAA
>NZ_MJWS01000082.1:0-1427 GCF_001762365.1 Campylobacter sp. BCW_6873 | reverse complement strand
GAACCTATATCAGCTCTAATTTGATCAAGGTTAGTTATAGCAGTTTCAGCTATATCCATCACAGCCATAGCACCTTTAAGAGTGGTTACACCCGCAGTTTCATCAGTAGCACCTACAGTTGATGTTCTTAAGGCAGCAAATTGAGAATTTCCTGAACCTGATGAAAAACCTGAACCTGCTGAAACTATATAAGTACTGCTTATAGAAGCTGCATCTGAAACAATTTGCACTGATCCAGATAAAGCTGTAGAATATCCTTTTCCACTACCCACTGAAAAACCTGAACCTGCTGAAAAACCTGAACCTGCTTGAGACATAAACGCTGAAATACTAGAAGCTTGGATAATTTGCTTATCTCCGCCACCATTGTAAGAATTAAAACCCATAGCATCAGCATTAGCTGCTGAAATTTGACCTTTTGATTCTCTTAAAGATACTGAAGCTTGAGAAATCATATCTGCAGCACCCATACCTATAGCACTAAGATTAGTTCCACTTATATTGATATCTCTACCATCATTTTTAACCAAAGATAATCTTCCATAATTTTCAGTTTTTAAAACACCAGCACCAGCACCTATACTACCTGTAATTTTAATGCCTCTACCATCAGCTGAAGTAAGAACAAGTTTACCATTCTCATCTTTAGAAGCTTGAACTCCTGTTGTGTCTTTAACAGAATTTATAGCTGAGATTAATTGGCCATTATTATCTCCATCTTTATAATTAATCTGACCAATTATAACCCCATTGATAGCAAAGTCTTGAGAAGTACTTCCTTCTTTTATAGCATAAGCTCCTACAGTTTTTACATCATAAGTTGCTCTAACTCCTGTTTTATCAGAGCTTTTATTAATCTCTTCGGCTAAAGCTCCAAGTCCTGTTCCAACTGAAGTTGAAATCACAACATTATCAAATTTAAAATCTTCTATACCATTATAGTTTTTGATAGTAAGTCCTACTACACCTGAACTCACACTTTGTGAACCTGTTTCAAATCTTGTAACACCGATTTTTGAAGACTGGGTTGCACCTATGGTTGCCTTAACGGTTTGATTTGAACTTGCACCGATTTGAAATTCTTGATTTGTAAAACCACCACTTAAAAGTTGCTTACCATTAAACGAAGTAGTATTTGCGATATTGTCAAGTTCTTCCATGAGTTTGTTGATATCGGCTTGAAGCATGGTTCTTGTTTTTAAACTTTGACCATCTTGAGCGGCTTGAGTTGCCTTAGTCTTAATAGTATCTAAGATCTTAAGTTGCTCATCCATAGCCTTATCTGCAGTTTGTAAGATACCCAAAGCATCATTACCATTTGATATAGCTTGACCTAGAGTATTTGCTTGAGATCTTAAGCTATCTGCTATCGCCATCCCTGAAGCATCATCTGCTGCGGAGTTAATCCTAAGACCTGAACTAAGTCT
>NZ_MJWS01000081.1:0-21814 GCF_001762365.1 Campylobacter sp. BCW_6873 | reverse complement strand
TATGCTTCTAAAATGAATGGCCTTAAATTTGCTGCTTTAGATAGTGATATGAGACCAAGCTATGTAAATGAATATACCAATAGTATTTGGGCTAATGCTTTTGGTGGTGCTAACATTATCGATGGAGATAGTGGTGCAATGTATGGTGCTACCGTAGGGGTAGATAAACAAGCTAATGATAATGTTTTATGGGGTACTTATTTTACTTATGCAAATGCTAAAATCAAAGACAATAATTTAGAACAAAAAAGCGATAACTTCCAATTAGGTATGTATTCTACTATCAATATAGCTCCACAATGGGAACTTAATCTTAAAGCTTATGCTCAAGTTTCTCCAACTAAACAAGACAATATTCAAACAGATGGTGCATATAACTCAGATTATACAAGCAAATTCTTAGGATTTAGTGCTAATGTAGGTCGTGTGTTTGACTTTAGTGATAATACTTTATTTATTAAACCTTTTGCAGGGATAAATTATTATTTTAGTTATACTCCATCTCATACAGAAAATGGTGCTATTGCTAAAGATATTGATTCTATGAAAAACAATTCTGTAAGTGTTGAAGTGGGTGCTGAATTTAGAAAATATATGAATGAAAACTCTTATATTTTTGTAACTCCAAAAATAGAACAATTTGTTATCAATAGTGGTGATGATTACACAGCTAACCTAGCTGTAAATAATGCTTTCTTTACTAGCGTAGAAGCTAACAACAAGAAAAAAACATACGGACAAATTATCGTAGGGGGTAATGTAGATTTTACAAATCAACTCAGTATGAATCTTGGCTTTGGTGCTAAACAAATACTAGCAGGTAAAGTAGATAATAAAAATGAAACTTACTTAAGTGGTCAAGTAGGACTTAAGTATAAATTTTAATCTTAAAAATCATTTCTAAATCTTTTTATAGTTTAGAAATGATTGTTTATTTCTATGGGAAATCTCCTAAGGCTTTATCTTAAAGCCCTTTTTATAACAAACAAGTAAATAAGTCTTTAGAGTAAAAACCCTAAAAACTTTTAGTTTTCTTTGAAAAGTTTGGAAGCTAAGTGCGTTGCACGACTTTGATCTGTATCTTTTTTAAGTGTTTTATAAATTTTACTTACATATTCTTCTAAGGTTTGTTGAGAATCTATGGTTTTTTCAGAAGAAGGAATTTTTTCATACTCTCCAATGTTTTTAAGCTCATAAGCTAAAACATTATCGCTAAGTTGTAAGCGTAAAAATTGAGCTAATTTAGCTTTGCTTCTTTCATCATATATAGGAGTCATAAGTTCTAAGCGACGCTCTAAATTCCTTGGCATCCAATCTGCACTCGATATAAAATAATTTGGCTCACTATGTTTAAAATAAAATACTCTAGCATGTTCTAAGTATTTTCCTATGATGCTTCTAACGCGTATGTTTTTGCTGTATTCTTCATCAGGTTTTAAGCAACAAATTCCGCGTATGATAAGATCGATTTGTACTCCTTCCATGCTTGCTTCATAAAGCGCTTGTATGATATCACTATCCACAAGAGAGTTCATTTTAGCTACAATCACACCTTCATTTTTTTTGCTTGTTTCAATGCGTATCATTTCTAAAACTTTTTCTTTGATTTGATTTGGACTCATTGAAAGAGTTTGAAGACGACGGTTTTTACTAAAGCCTGATAAGATATGAAAAAATTTTGTCGTATCTCTTGCAAATTCTACTTTGCTTGTAAAATAACTCACATCAGTATAGATTTTAGCACTGCTTGCATTGTAGTTTCCTGTGCTTAAATGCATATAAAATTTAAGCTTATCCCCTTGTTTGCGTATGACTTGAGAAACCTTAGCGTGGACTTTAAAACCTGTAATGCCATAAATAACATGAGCTCCGGCATTTTCTAAAGCTTTCGCCCAATGAAGATTATTTTCTTCATCAAAGCGTGCTTTTAATTCTACCATCACAGTTACTTGTTTTCCATCGCTTGCAGCATCAATTAAAGCTTGAACTATATTGGAATTTTTTTCAACTCTATAAAGTGTCATTCTTATGGAAATTACTTCAGGATCTTTGCTTGCTTCTTTGATAAATTTATAAACTGGATCAAAACTTTCAAAAGGTTGTATAATGAGTATATCTTCTTTTTCTACAGCATCAAAAATAGATAAATTCTCATCAAAAGGTGGTAAAGTTTTAGGCGTGTAAAGTGGGCTTAAAAGATGTGTAAAGGTTTTATTTCCTGCGATTTGCCAAAGGCTAGGGAGATTGAGTAAAATAGAATATTCATAAACATCTTTATGAAAAATTTTCATGTGAGTATTAAGAAATTCTACGATTTGTTCATCTGCATCTTTTTGAATTTGCAATCTTACAAAAGCTCCTTTTCTGCGAAGCTTCAAGCCTTGTTCTAAAATCATCATAAAATCATCAGCTTCTTCCTCTTCTATTACCATATCTGCATTTCTAGTCACTCTAAATGCTGCTGAAGCTAAGAGTTTATAGCCTGGAAAAATTTCTTCTGTGTGTTGATGGACTATACTTTCTATAGGAACATAAATATTTGCACTTACTTCATAAAAACGAGGTAAAACTCTTGGAATTCTAATCATTCCAAATTTTACAAGCTCAGGATGTGCTTTATCGCAAATTTTAACCGCTAGTGAAAAAGATAAGTTATTTAAATGTGGAAAAGGGTGAGTAGCATCAACAGCTATTGGAACAATAACAGGAAAAATATTGGAGAAAAAATACTCATCACATTTTTGTTTTAAATTTTCATCTAAATTCTCATAATGTTTTATGAAAAGATTTTCTTTTTCTAATTCACTTGTGATTTCATTAAAATAACGCTCCAAAAGCTCTTTTTCTTGGTGTAAGTATTTGCGTATGGCTTTTAATTGTTGTAAAGGGGTCATTTTATCACTACTGCTTGCATTAACCCCAGCTGAAAAAAGTTGTTTTAAGCCTGCGACGCGTATCATATAAAATTCATCTAAATTAGTGCAATATATAGCTATAAATTTTAATTTTTCTAATAAGGGTAAATTTTTAGAACATTGGTCTAAAACACGAGAATTAAAGCGAAGCCAAGAAAGTTCGCGATTGATAAACATATCAGGACTTATTTGCATTAATTTTTCCTTTTTTTTGTTATATTTTATCATTTATTTTAAAATTATTGAATAAAAGTTTCAAATTTTTTAGGTTAATTAAGAGTAAATATATCTTTAAAATTATATTAAATTCATCTATGTTAAAATCACAAAATTTATTTCTGGGAAATTCTGTGACATTGTTGTTTCATTGAAGATTTTAAGAAATGATAATTTTAAGGAGGAAAATTTTGAAGAAAACTTCGAATCTTTTTACTATTTTTCTTGTTTTGCTTTTTGTTTTCTTTGCGGTTGGGTTTTATACTTTTTATAACGCTAAGGGCACATCTTATTTAAGCAATGCAAGCGAATCTTGTAATAACTGCCATATTATGAATGAAGTTTATAATGAATACATGGCAGGGCCGCACTCTCAAAAAGTCAAAGGCGAACCTAGGGCAACTTGCGTGGATTGCCATTTGCCACATAATTTTGTAGCTAAGTGGATAGCTAAAGCTCAAAGTGGTTTAGGGCATGCTTATGCTTTTACTTTTAAACTTGATGAGTTGCCTACAAATTTGAGTGCGACTGAAAAAAGCAGAAAAATGGTGCAAGAAAACTGCATACGCTGTCATGCAGATTTTGCTCAAACAGCTATCAATGCTACAACAAATCCACATGCAGACAAGTCATTAAATTGTGCTTCTTGTCATAAAGATGTTGGACATAAACACGGAATTTAATAAGGAGAAGATGAATGAAAAAAAATATTTTACGCTTGGGTATTGTTGTTTTGGTTTTACTTATAGCGGGAGTTTTATGGCTAAATAATGATATCAATCAAAAAAAAGAAGATGAAGCAAATAAAAATGCCATTGCAGCAAATGCTGATTTTTCTTTGCTTAGTGATGATGATCCAAATTTTGAAAAATGGGGTAAGGTTTTTCCAGAGCAGCTAAAAATGTATTTAACAGTTGAAAAAGAAGAGCCTAAAGCTACTGAATTTGGTGGTAATTTAGCTTATTCAAAATTGATTCGCTTTCCTCAATTAACCATACTTTGGGCAGGATATCCTTTTAGTCTTGATTTCAATGAAGAAAGAGGGCATTTTTGGGTTCAAGTAGATCAAATGAAAACAGCAAGAAACAACAAAGATTTTCTTAATGCTCACGGCCTTGCTGCTTTTAAAGGCCAGCCCGCAGCTTGTATGAATTGTCATAGTGGATGGACTCCATGGCTTATAAAAAATGTTGCTAAAGGGGATTTTACTGCTTTTAACTCTACAAATTATTGGACCATGATTAAAAATATCCCAGCCGTTGATGGTATAGTGGAAAATTCACCTGAACATGCAGGTCCACATGGTGGTAAAAGAATGGGTGTAACTTGTGCAGATTGTCACAATCCAAATGATATGAGTTTAAGACTTACTCGTCCAGCAGCTATTAATGCTTTAGTTTCTAGGGGATATGAAAAAGATCCAGTACAAGGCGTAAAAGCTACAAGAGAAGAAATGAGAACTTTAGTTTGCTCTCAATGCCATGTTGAATACTATTTTAAACCAACAGGGGAAAAAGTAAAAGTAATGGGTGAAACTATTGTAGATGATAGTTCTAAAAAATGGTGGAATGGAACTCAGAAAAATTATGATGAGTATGAATTTTGGAGAGATGGAAATAAAGCTAAAGAGATTGAAACCGATGGTATAGTTTTAACTTTTCCTTGGAGTGAGTGGAAAAAAGGACAACCATTTAGAATTGAAATGCTAGATGATTATTATGATAAAGTTCGTGGAGTATTTGGAGCTGATTTTACTCATAAATTAACAGGGGCACAAATTATTAAAATTCAACACCCAGAAAGTGAACTTTATAGTGGCGGTGTGCATGCTGCAAATGGAGTAAGTTGCGTGGATTGTCATATGCCTTATGTTAGAGAAGGGGCTAAAAAGGTTACTCAACACAATATCACTTCTCCTTTAAGAGATATTAACTCTGCTTGCAAATCTTGTCATAAACAAAGCGAAGATTATTTAAAAGCTCAAGTACTTGACATACAAAATAGCGTTGCACATGATCAAAGAACTGCAGAGTACGCAATTGTTAGTTTGATTATGGATACTAAAAAACTACGCGATGAGCTAGGCAATATGGAAAAATTCCAAAGCGATGGAAAAGCTGATGCGAAAAAAATTAGCGAAGAGCTAAAAGAAGTTTTAGAACTTCATCGTAAAGCTCAAATGAGAGCGGATTTTGTTAATGCTGAAAACTCAACTGGTTTTCATAATCCTCGCGAAGCTTCAAGAATGTTATTGCAAGCTGTTGATATGGCAAGAATGGGACAAACTAAACTTGTAGAAATTGCGGCAGCAAATGGAATTAAAGATTTTAAAACTTCAAATTTAGGTTTTGAAGATATTCAAAAATTTAATCCAGGAGAGCTTTACTATAAAGTAGATGTTAACAATCATAAAGCCGGAGAGCGTTACTATGCAGATGAAAAAGATGTTAATGGTAATCCTCCAAAAGAACTTTTAGAGCATGATAAAGAGCTTGTTCCTTATAATTATCAAGTGATTGATAAAAAATAATTCTTAAGCCCTATAAATCATAGGGCTTTTTCTTTTATTTGTTTTAAAAAATATAAACTTTTTATTTGAAGTTCACTTTTACTTCACTTTGTTTTGTCAAAATATCACAAATTTTGATAATCAAAAAGGATTTAAAATGATCAATAAAAATAAATTGTTTAGACAGGTTCATATCTATCTTAGTTTGTTCTTCTTGCCTTGCGCCTTGCTTTTTGCTTTAACAGGTATAGCGTATATTTTTGGTATTAATCAAGATGTGGGTTTGAAAGTTGAGCAGTATCAATTGTCAAAAGTTATAGAAAGTGGTAAAGAAAGAGAAGCTTTAATAGAGTACTTAAAAACAAATGGTTTAAAAGTGCCATCTAATACAGATATCATTAAAAGTAAAGATAAAGGCATAACAATAGGCGGAACTCATTATAGTGCTAATATAACTCAAAATTCTACTAATGAATACAACATTACCTTAAAAACAAGATCTTTACTTGGAGATATGATTATGCTTCATAAAGATAAGGGTGCTTGGTATTTTTCTGTGCTTAGCGTAGGCTTTGGTATTACTTTATTTATGCTTTATATTTCAGGGCTTATGATTACTTTGTTTGCAAATAAAAAAGATAGAAGTAAACAATTTGCAGTTCTTGGAGTAGGGGTTGTTGTAACTTTGCTTTTGGCTTATCTTAGTCTTTGATTTTTCCTAGCTTTTTAAGCTAGGTATTATTTATTTTTTTGTATAATCATACTTTACTTTATTGGACAGATGGGTGAGTGGCTGAAACCACACCCCTGCTAAGGGTGCAGATCTTAACGGGTCTCGAGGGTTCAAATCCCTCTCTGTCCGCCACTAAAACTTTCTTGAAAATTCCAAGTATTTTATTAAGTATTAAAGGCAAGAGACTAGCTCTTGCGAGATTGTATTATTTTACAGCGTTTTTGATTTCTAAAATCATAGTTTTTAAAGACTCTAGTCCATTTCCACTTGCTAAATACCAGTATTCTGGATCAAGATAGATGATTTTTTTGTTTTGTGCTGCTTTGGTTTTAGCAACAAGCGCATTATCGAGTATGCCTTGAGCGCGTTCTTTGTTGCCTACAATGATATTTCTATCAACAACAAAAATATAATCAGGATTTTTTTCTAGTATAAATTCAGAATTGATACTTTTGCCGTGTGTGCCTACTTTTATATTCTCATCTACTGCGTTAATCCCTAAAACATCGTGAATAATCCCAAAGCGAGATTGAGGGCCAAAGGCTGAAATTTTGTTAGAATTTGTAAGAACGATAAGAGCTTTTTTATCTTCATTAACTATGCTTTTGGCTTTTTCAATTTCATTTTTAATATCTGAAATTTTTTCCAAAGCTTCTTTTTCTAAACCATAAAGTTTTGCAACGCTTAAAACATTATTTTCAAAAGAGCTTAAAAAATTTGCATTATCAAGACCTACAAATAAAGTTGGAGCTATTTCTTTTAACTTATCATAAAATTTACTTTGGCGTCCAGAAATAATGATAAGATCAGGTTTTAAAGCATTAATGGCTTCAAAATCAACTTGTTGCACTCCGCCTACACTAGGTTTGTTTTTAAATTGTTGTAGGTATTTTGGTAAATTTTTAGCAGGAACGCCTGCGACTTTATCGTTTAATTTTAAAGCATCAAAAGTATCTAAAATTCCAAGATCCAAGATCACTACCTTAGAAGGATCTTTAGGGATTTTATTTTCTCCTAGACTATCCTTTACTAAAAAACTATCACCTTCATCACTCATGCTGATAGGCAAAACTTTCACCGTAGCAGTGTTGGTTTTTGTTGTAGAGCTTGCGTTGTTTTCATTTGAGTTTGAATTACAAGCTGTTAAGATTAGACTTAAAAAAAATGCAAAAAATGCAAAAACTAAAGATTTTTTCATATTTTCTCCTTTTTAAAAATAAATACAAATTTTCTTACCATCAATTTGACTTACGGGTATATCCATATCATAAATTTGTTTTAAATTTTCTTGATTGATGATTTCATCTTTTGAGCCTTGTTTTAAAAGCTTCCCATCTTTTAAGGCTATGATTTCATCAGAATAAATCGAAGCAAAATTAATATCATGCAATACAACAGCTATACTTTTGTTAAAGTCTTTGACTAAATTTTTCATTAGTTGCATGATTTGTACGCTATGCTTCATATCAAGATTGTTTAAAGGTTCATCAAACATTATAAATTCAGTATCTTGAGCGATGATCATGGCTATAAAAGTTCTTTGTTTTTGTCCGCCGCTTAATGTATCTAAAAATTCATTTCTTAAGTTACTAAGCCCCATGTATTCTAAAGCTTCATTGATTTTGATTTTATCGTTTGCATTAAGTCTTCCTTGAGAATGCGGAAAACGCCCAAAAGCGACTAATTCTTCAACTTTTAATCTTAAATTGATATTGTTTTGTTGTTTGAGAATGGAAATTTTTTGTGCTAAGATTTGCTCTTTATAGTCTTTTAAATTCATTCCATCGATATAAATTTCTCCGCTACTAGGTTTTATCAAACGACTTGCTAGAGCTAAAAGAGTGGATTTTCCAGCACCGTTGGCTCCTATTATAGAAGTGATTTTGCCTTTATGAAAATCAAGGCTAAGATCTGAAATAATGGCTTTATTGTCATAAAATTTGGTGATATTTTTTAGTTTAATCATAATTTATTACCCTTTAATACAAGATAGATAAAATATATCCCACCTAAGAAATTAATAACCACGCTTATAGTGGCATTATAATCAAAAACTCTAGAGACAAAAAATACCCCTCCAAGCAAAGCTAAAATGCTAATGAGTATACAAGCACTTAGCAAAATACTATGCTTTGCAGTTTTAAATAGCTCATAAGTGATATTTACTACCAAAAGTCCTAAAAAGGTTATAGGACCTACAAGTGCGGTGCTAATAGAAGTTAAAATAGCTATGATAATCATCAATTGTTTTGAAATTTTTTGATAATTTATCCCTAAATTTATCGCTAAATCTTTGCCTAAATTTAAAGGATCCAAAAATTTCATATAGCGAAAAATCCATATAAAACTTAAAAAGCTAATAATATAAGCAAGAATTAAAACATCAAAAGCAATATTATCAAAGTTAGCAAACATTCTTCCTTGTATTACCATGAATTCATCAGGGTCGATTAATACTTCAAAAAAAGAGCTTAAAGTGCTAAAAAGTGTTCCAAAAACTAAGCCTAAAAGCATGATAAGATAAATGCTTCTGTCGCTACTAAATAAAATTTTATAAAGTCCTAGTGAAAAAACTACCATACAAACCAGAGTAACTAAAAAATTAATATCGTTTTTATAAACACTTAAATTAGCCGCACCAAAAGAAAAGATAAGAGCACTTTGAAGTAACATATATAAAGAATCTAATCCTATGATAGCAGGGGTTAGAATTTTGTTATTGCATAAAGTTTGAAAAATTACTGTTGAAACAGCGATACAAATAGCTACTATGATAATAGCTGCAATTTGTAAAAAACGACTTTTTAAGGCGTACTCATCAAAGCCGTTTAAACCCACAAGTATAAAAATCCCTATCATACCAAGTGTTAAAAAGCTTAAAATCAGCATTTTTTTACACATAAACTTTCCTTTTTAACAAAAGAAAGATAAAGATTAAAGATCCTAAAACACCTGTAGTGATACTTAAAGGCATTTCAAAAGGAAAGATGACAAGTCTTGAAATGATATCGCAAACAAGTAAAAACAAAGCTCCACAAAGTGCTATATAGATAAGATTTTTTCTAAGATTATCACCTAGATAAAGAGCTACTAAATTTGGGATAATTAGCCCTAAAAAAGGGATAATCCCAACGCTTACAATCACTAAGCTAGTGATAATGCTTACAATCATCAAGCCTAAAAATAATATACCACTATAAGAAATTCCAAGATTTAAAGCTATATCTTCGCCCATGCCAACTATGGTGATTTTATGAGCTAAAAAATAAGCAAATATAAAAAGTGGTAAAGAAATGTAGAGCAATTCATAATTTCCCTGCATAACATTTGCCATACTGCCTTGTAACCAGCCTTGGATATTTTGTATATAATTTAAAGCATAGGCAAAAAAAGTGGTTATAGCGCTAATAATGCCTCCAAACATCAAGCCTATCAAAGGTACAAAAATCACATCTTTGAGTTTGATTTTTCTTAAAATTTGGATAAATATAAAAGAACCCAAAAGCGCAAATACAGATGCAATGATAGCTTGAGTGAAAAAAGACGTTCCAGCAAAAAATATTAAAGAAGTAAGTATGCCAAATTTAGCACAATCCATAGTCCCTGCTGTAGTTGGAGAAACGAATTTATTTTGCGTGAGTTGTTGCATGATAAGCCCGCATATACTAAGACTCATTCCCGTGAGTAAAATCGCTATAAGTCTAGGAATTCTTGTGAGAGTTATGATTTCTAATTGAGTGGAGTTAAGATTAAGAATATCTTTTACATTGATACTGATAACTCCTATAAATAAACTTATCATTCCAAAGAATAAAAGTAAAGCTATAAGCACTTTTAAACTCAATATATGCTTAAAAAACAAATCTTTCCTTATAGTAATAATAATTATCAAAAATGAAATTGTAATGAAATTTGTTTTAAGAAATGATAAAACTACAAAGGATATTTTAGTAAGAAATCAAAAATCCAGTGGAAAGTCTTTGCAAGTGTTTGTTATAGTCTATAAGGCTTTCTCCATAGCCATTAAAGTATTGTAAATACCAATAAATTCCGTTATTAAAAATATCATATCCTAGATCAACTTGTATAGCGCCTTTGTTATTGCGGAATTTAAGATTGTTTCTTAGCATAAGATTGATAAAATAATCATCGCCTAAATACGCTAAATTCACATCAAAATTTCCCATATAATGCAAGATGGCAGGATTATCATCATCTTTTTTGCTTTCAGGAATTCTATACCAAAGGCGTGGAACAAATAAAAATTTATTATATAAAATAGCTGTAGATACATAAATTCTATTCCATGAGCGAGATTGCAAATTCTCATCTCCCTTGCCATTGCTTTCATGTAATATACCTACGCGTAGGTTGTTAAAAAATTCATAATCTTTAAGATACAAAGGAAAATCTATAAAAAATTCTGGCTGATAGTTGGTTTCTCTAAAAGGAGAAGAATGTTTATAAATTTGCCACCAAGAAGTTTGAGTATAGGCTATATAATATTTTTCATCCAATCCTAGCAAATTTTCAAAAAGCCTTTTTTTAATGCTAAGTTGAAATTTAGCTTCACTTTTATTGTGATTTTCTTCCAGAGAGTTAAAACTATAAGCCAAAGGTAGAAAATAATTCATTTTATAAGCACTAATGCCAAGAGGGTTAAAGTATTCATCTTCTTCAAGATAATTTGCCAAGGCAAGACGAGCAAAATCTTGTCTTTCTTCTTTGGCTGCAATAATAGATTTTTCATTTTGAGTAGTTTGTTTAGTTTTATTTTGTTCTTGAGGGATTAAAACAGATGAATTTTTTAAAGCGAGTTTTTTGTAAATTTCCATAGCTTTTTTATAATCGCCTTGTTTTTCATACTCTAAAGCTTGTTGTAAATCACTAGCCCATATAAAAACACATAAGCTTAAAAATAAAGCAATTTTTCTCATTTTAACTCACTTTTAAATTTTTCATATTCTTCATAAAAATTAAGATTTAAAAAAGCATCTTCATCTTCAAATTCCACAAATTTGGTTTTAATCTCAGAAAATAAAAGTCCTATTTTTTGTTCATTTTTTTCTAAGAAATTTTTACAAGTTTGAGCTAAAGAGCTGTGATAAAAGCCGCACAAGGGATGTTTATGTAAAGGAGTTTTGGCTATGATTATTTTATAGTTTTGCTCTAAAAAAGGAAGCATTTTTAAAAGCTCATTTTCACCTACTTTAGGACTATCTACACTTAAAACAAAAACAAATTCATTTTTAAAATTTGAAAGTATAGAGTAAAGCGCAAGCATAGGAGAGTAAACTTCAAATTCTAAAGAATCTTTTATCAAGCTAAAATGGTTTTCAAATTTGTCTTCTTTTGCGCTCACATAGACATTTTTAAAAATTTTAGAAAATTTATTTACTTGAAATTGAGTTAAATTTTGATTTTTAAGAATCAATTTGCTTTTATCTTGTCCCATACGACTAGATTTACCACCACATAAAATCACGCAATTTAGCTCATTAAGCTGCACAAATTTCCTTTTTTAGTTTAATTCTACCACAAATTCGCTAAAATATTTTATAATTTCTTTTATGAAATACACAGAACTTTTACAATTGCAAACTTTTTTTTCTCAGTTTAAAAAAATCGATTTTATCAAGCGTATCAATGACAATATTTTGGAATTAAGCTTTGACAGAGAAAGATTTATTTTTGATCTCACTCGTGCAATGAGTGCGATTTATACAGCTAAATTTAATGCAAAAAATTATAATGCACCTTTTGATTTTATGCTTAAAAAGTATTTTAGCAATGCTTTTATAAAGGAAGTTAAAGTCCTTGAAGGCAATCGTATTTTATGTTTTAGTGTAAAAGCTAATAAGGCTTATAAAAGCTATGAGAGCAAGATTTATTTTGAATTTACGGGTAAAAATACCAATGTTATTCTTACAGATGAAAAAGATTTGATCATAGAGGCTTTAAGGCACATTGATAAAAGCTATCGTGTAGTAAAACCTAATGTGATTTTAGAGCCTTTAAAGCCTTATAAAATGGATGAAAGTTTTGAGGAAATTAAAGACTTTGCAGATTATTTTTCTCGCAAATTTACAAGCATTTATGAGAGTAAAATCAAACAAATAAAAAATTTAAAACTTGCACAAGTGGATAAAAAAATACAAAATTTACAAGAACTTTTTTCTAGTTTAGATGAAGAAAATTCTTTACTCTTAAAAGCTTTAGAATACAGAAAAAGGGCTGATGTATTGTTTGCAAATTTGAGTGTTTTAAAAGATTATGAAAGGGAATTTAAGCTTGATGATTTTGAAGGCAAAGAGCTTGAATTTAAGCTTGAATTTAGTCCTAAGCAAAGTGCTAATTTATATTATAAAAATGCTAAAAAATTAGAACAAAAAGCTAAAAATTTAAACATACAAAGGCAAAATTTAAAAGAAAAGTTAGATTTTACCTTGAGTTTGAAAGAATTATTGCTTCAAGCTAAGAGTGAGATAGAGCTTGAAATTTTACTACCTAAAAAAAATAGCAAAAAAAATCAAGATCATAAACAAGAAGATCTTGTGGCAAATTTTTATTTTAATGAGTTTAAAATTTGCGTGGGTAAAAATGAAAAAGGCAATGAAATTTTACTTAAAAATGCTAAAAAAGATGATTTGTGGCTTCATGTAAGGGATATTCCTAGTGCACATACTTTGATTGTATCAAACAAGCAAAAAATCAGCCTTGATGTGATAGAATTTGCTGCAAGGCTTTGTGTAAGCTTTTCTAAGTTAAAGAAAGGTTCGTATTGGGTCGATTATACCTTAAAAAATTTTGTTAAGGTTCAGCAAAAGGCGTTTGTAAATTATACAAATTTTAAAAGTATTAATATCACGAAGGATTAAAATGCCAGTTAGCCCATTAGGAAATGTCAATTATATAAATCAAAATATGACTTATCCAGCTACACAAGCAAGCAATGAGCTTGCAAAAGAAGGTTTTGCAGCTACGCTAAATATGGCTGAATTTAATGAAAAAGAAAAAACTTTAAACAAGCTTGAAAAAGTCAATGAGACTCATGAAATCAAAGAAGAGATCAAAGAGAAAGCCGAACAAGAAGAAAAAAAGAAAAAACACAATCAAGAAGCTAAAACTAGCGATGATGAGAAAAATGAAGAAGATGAGTCTAAAGATCCAAATTTTAAAGACGCACAAAGCATTCATCGCTTAGATATTAGTATATAAGGAAAAATATGTTTAATACAACTAGAATTATTTCAGCTCTTGTGATGATAGGGGCTATTATTATTATCGCGTTGATTGATCAATTTTTTATCAATTTTATCGTTTTTGCGGTTTTATTGTATTTATCTTTTAGTGAAGCAAAAAAACTTTTTGTTTTAGAAAATATTTCTATTATCCCTTTGGCTATAGCTTTTATTTTGGGAAGTTTATCGCATAAAGCTTTGTTTTTTGGGATTTTAGCTTTGTTATTAGTCGTTGGATATTTGGTTTATAAAAAGGCTTCCTTAAAACCAGCTCTTATTTATATTTATCCTAGTTTGCCTATTTTAGCACTTTGGCAAGTGTATTTAGATCAGGGTATGTTCGCGCTTTTTTGGCTTATCATTATCGTTGCAGCTTGTGATAGTGGAGCGTATTTTATCGGAAAACTTATGGGTAAAACCCCTTTTTCTCCAACAAGTCCAAACAAAACCTTAGAAGGTGTTATAGGTGGCTTGATTTGTGCGAGTATTATTGGAACTATTTTAGGAGTTTTTGTTTATAGTTTTTGGCTTTCTTTGCTTTGTTCGTTTTTTGTAGCGATTTTTGCAGTAATTGGAGATTTGCTTGAGAGTTATTTTAAAAGAGAAGCAGGTGTAAAAGATAGTGGAGATCTTATCCCTGGTCATGGGGGCGTGCTCGATAGAATCGATGCAGTGATCATTGCTGCTTTTGTAATGGTTGCTCTTTTATGATACTTTTTGGAAGTACGGGTAGCATAGGAGTAAATGCTCTTAAACTTGCTGCTTTAAAAAACATTCCCATTTCTGCTTTAGCTTGTGGAGATAACATTGCTCTTTTAAATGAACAAATCGCAAGATTTAAGCCTAAATTTGTTGCCATAAAAGATTCAAAAAATAAGCATTTAGTTAAACACGATAGAGTTTTTATAGGACAAGAAGGTTTAGAGCAAATTTTAACAGAATGCCAAGACAAACTTTTGCTCAATGCCATTGTAGGTTTTGCAGGACTTAAAAGCACTTTAAAGGCTAAAGAACTTGGCAAAAACATAGCCTTAGCTAACAAAGAAAGTCTTGTGGTAGCGGGGAGTTTTTTAAAAGGGGCTAAATTTTTACCCGTTGATAGTGAGCATGCGGCTTTAAAATTTTTACTCGAAGGTAAAAAAAATATAGCAAAACTTTATATCACAGCAAGTGGCGGAGCTTTTTATAAGTACAAAATCAAAGATTTAAATCAAGTTAGTGTCAAAGATGCTTTAAAACATCCTAATTGGAACATGGGAGTAAAGATCACTATAGATAGTGCGACTATGGCAAATAAGCTCTTTGAGATTATAGAGGCTTATCATTTATATGATTTTAAAGAAATTGATGCTTTAATAGAACCAAGATCTTTAGTACATGCAATGTGTGAATTTAAAAATGGAGCTAGCACGGCGTATTTTTCAAAAGCAGATATGAAATTAGCTATTTCAGATGCTATATTTGAAAAACAAGATACGCCTATTTTAGAGGCTGTTGATTTTAGCAAAATGCCTGCTTTAAAATTTCATAAAATTAGCACAAAAAAATATCCTATTTTTAAGCTTAAAAACACATTTTTAAAAGAGCCAAATTTAGGTGTTATCATCAATGCTGCTAATGAAGTTGGTGTTTATAATTTTTTAGAAAATAAAAGTAGATTTTTAGATATTGCTAGATACATTTTTAAAGCTCTTGATCACTTTGGAGTACCTAAAATTTCAAGCATAGAAGAAGTTTTTGAGTATGATTTTAAAACAAGAGAGTATTTAAGGAGTTAAAATGAAATTTTTTTTAACAATTTTATTTCTTATAACAAGTATTTTTGCTTTAGAGCTAGACTTTAGCGTAGGAGAAAATGGTAAAAGCCTAGATGATAATAATACGGTTTTGATCTTTGGTGGAATTCAAGGCGATGAGCCTGGTGGATTTCATGCGGCAAGTTTGCTTTTGAGTGATTATAATATCACTAAGGGTAAGATTATAGTGGCTCCAAATTTAGCTTTTGATAGCATTATCAAGCGTTCGCGTGGGAATAATGGGGATTTAAACCGTAAATTTGCAAGTATTAGCCCAAAAGATCCTGATTATAAAAGAGTTCAACGCATTAAAGAGCTTATTTTACTTCCTGAAGTTAGTATGGTGATCAATCTTCACGATGGTTGGGGTTTTTATAAACCTACTTATATTGATGCGATGCAAAATCCTAAGCGTTGGGGAAATTCAAGTGTGATTGACACAAGTGAAATCAATGCAAGCAAATACCCTGATCTTGAAAATATCGCTACTCAAACCGTAAATAGTGTCAATTCTTCACTTGCTGATCCAAAGCATGCTTATCATCTTAAAAACACCAAAACCCAAGAGCTTGGTGATACGGAAATGCTTAAAGCTTTAACTTATTTTGTGATTTCAAATCACAAAGCTGCTTTTGCAAATGAAGCGAGTAAAAATCTGCCTGTAAATTTAAGAGCTTATTATCATCTTTTGGCAATTGAAAATTATCTAAAAACCGCTGGAATTGAATTTAGTAGAGATTTCGAACTCACTCCAAAAGGGGTTGATAAAGCCATAAATAAAGAGCTTGAAGTGAAGCTTTTTAATGATAGAATTTTACTTTCTTTAAAAAATCCAAGAAAGGTTATCAACTATGTGCCTTTTCCGGTAAATAAAGAGTTAAATTATAATACAAGCAATGAACTTACCGCTGTTATCGCAGAAGGAAATTCTTTTTATATCCAGTATGGCAATCGTTTTCAAACAAGATTATATCCTGAGTATTTAGAATTTAGTGATGCTTTTAATGAGGTAACTTTTCAAGTTGATGGCAATGAAACCACCGTTCCTTTTGGAACCAAGGTGAAAGTAAAAGAGAATTTTCTTATCCCAAAGATAGCTAATGTGCGCGTAAATATCATAGGCTTTGATCATGGAAAAGATGAAAGTGATATTTTAGTTCATAAAAAAAATATGCAAACACAATACTCTTTAGATATGGCAGGTAAAATTTATAGAGTGGAATTTTATGAGTTAAGAGGGGCGAATTTGCAACAACTTTTAGAGACAAATACCAATAGCAAGTTGATCAAAAATGCTAAAAATTTGGACTTAAACACTCTTAAAATGGCAAGATCAAAAGATAAATTCTTAGGTTCTATTTTAGTGGAATTTGAATGAAAAATCTTATCCTAGCTATAGAAAGTTCTTGTGATGATAGTTCTATAGCTATCATTGATAAAAATACCTTAGAGTGTAAATTTCATAAAAAAATTTCTCAAGAATTAGATCATAGTATCTATGGGGGAGTGGTGCCTGAACTTGCTGCAAGACTTCATAGCGAAGCTTTGCCAAAGATACTTAGGCAATGCAAAGAGCATTTTAAAAATCTTTGTGCTATAGCTGTGACAAATGAACCTGGGCTTAGCGTTTCTTTGCTCAGTGGAATTTCCATGGCAAAAACCTTAGCAAGTGCTCTAAATTTGCCTTTAATCCCTATAAACCATCTTAAAGGTCATATTTATAGTCTTTTTTTGGAAGAAAAAATTTCTTTAGATATGGGAATTTTGCTTGTTAGTGGTGGGCATACTATGGTGCTATATCTTAAAGATGATGCAAACTTAGAGCTTTTAGCAAGCACAAATGATGATAGCTTTGGAGAAAGTTTTGATAAAGTGGCTAAAATGATGAATTTAGGTTATCCTGGTGGGGTTATCATAGAAAATTTAGCAAAAAATGCCAAACTTAAAAATATCTCTTTTAATATACCTTTAAAACATTCTAAAGAACTTGCTTTCAGTTTTTCAGGACTTAAAAATGCAGTGCGTTTAGAAATTTTAAAACATGAAAATTTAAGCGATGATATAAAAGCTGAAATAGCTTATGCCTTTGAAAATACGGCTTGTGATCATATCATGGATAAATTAGAAAAAATTTTTAATCTTTATAAATTTAAAAATTTTGGCGTTGTAGGAGGAGCTAGTGCAAACCTTAACTTGCGTTTGCGTTTGCAAAATTTATGTCAAAAATATAATGCAAATTTAAAACTAGCTCCTTTAAAATTCTGCTCTGATAATGCGTTGATGATAGCAAGAGCCGCGGTTGATGCTTATGAAAAAAAGGAATTTGTAAGCATAGAAGAAGATATTTTAAGCCCTAAAAATAAAAATTTTTCAAGGATATAGATGAGAAAAGCTTTTACTATATTAGAACTTGTTTTTGTGATCGTTATTTTGGGAATTTTAGCTGCTATTGCTTTACCAAAAATGAGTTCAAGTAAGGATGAAGCTGAAGTTAGCAAGTCTTTAAATAACCTTAAAACTTTGATCAATGATATAAGCATTTATACTTTAAAAAATGATCATTTAAGCTCTATAAAAACGATGAGTAATGTAAGCGGGGTTGAAAATGTTGATCTTGGCAATTTTAACGGCACAAAAGAAGTAAATTTTCGTGTAGGTGATGATAAAGAATGCTTAAAACTTGTTTTTATAAATAAAGCTGATTTTATACTCATGGGAATTTCAAGCAATGAAGCAAGCAAAAATGCTATCATCAACGCAGCCAATCAGACTCATGAAGATTTAGAAAATATAGACTTTACAAGCTCTTCTAGCAATAAAGCTTGTGTGATCTTAAGCAAGAATGAAAATTTTAAAAACCTAGCGAGTAAAACTTATCTTTTAATAGGAGGAAGGTAAATGTTAGTGAGTAAAACTTATGAGATTGACTCTTGTGATGATGTAGAGCTTGGTATAAAAAGAGAATCAAAGCTTGAATTTAAGCTTTGGTATGATGATGAAAAAACACCCAAAGCTTTGGTGTTTGTGGTGCAAGGTATGGGTGATGATATATCATCGATCCAATATGTTGGTGATTATATGGTAAGACAATTTAATACTGCTGTAGTTGGAGTAAATTATCATTGTATTGGTAATCGTCCTCAAACTGGATCAACTTTTTATTTAGATGATATAGACAAGCTTATTTTAAAAGTAAGTTGTGAAGCTGCGGATATCAAGCTTCCTTATGATGTTGATAAAATTCAAGACTATGAACAAATGAGTGAAATTTTTCATTTTGTAAATAATCAAATAGTTGAAGGTAAACAAAAAGGTAATTTTACACCAAATTATTTTTTAAATTTACATGTAAGTTTGCAACCTACAAAAAATGAATATCAAAATTTTGGAATCATGCAAGCTCAAGATCTTTTAAATGTTGCACTTTATCTTAAAAAACATGCTCCTTTTGATACTATGGGGGGGGGTATACCAGTTATCATGATAGGTAGTTCTCACGGGGGATATTTAGCACATTTAGCCGCTAAGATTGCACCTTGGCTAATAGATGGAGTGTTGGATAATTCTGCATATGCTAAGTTTTTATGGAGAGTTGTAGGTTTTGGAAAGGAAATAGATTTTATGCAGTATAGCGAATTTTCTACTTTTGATTTTTTTCGTCATATTAAAACACATTGTTCGACAAAAACTTTTTGGACAAGTAATTCTTCATCGCCTCATTTTTTTTCTCCCGCAAGAAGAAAAATTCGAAATCTTTTAGAAGAAGATCATCTTTTAGAACAATCAAAATGTTTAAAAACTTGCTTTATAAGTTATCATTCATTATATGATGAGTATGTTTCTTTAAAAGAAAAAACCATGCTTTATGAAGAACTTGAGAAACTTGGTTTTGATGCAACTTTGCATTCTATTACTAAAGAATCTCAAGTTGATGGAAAATTTATTAAAAACTTAAATCATGGTATGGGAATTCCAGTAAAACTTTTGATTAAGAAAGAACTTCCTTTAATGCTAGAAAAAATAAAACAAAATCCAAAAAAAGATTGTAAAGAAAAATGCATCTCTTATCCTTGTGAGGATTTGTTGTATCAATTTAGTGAAAAAGATGACAAAATATCACTCAAAATAGATAAAATTTAAGGAAATTCATGACTATATTAGAAAAAAACATACAAGCTTTATTAAGTGGAGTAAATGAACCCTTAGGAAATAAACTTTTAAATTTCATACAAAATAAAACTTGTTCTCGTTTTAATATAGATGAAAATTTAAATATCTATGATAAAACTCATAATGTTTTTATGTATGAAAATTTAGAAGAAGAATTAAATTTTTTCTATCAAAGTATTTTAGAAAAAACTCCTAGATATCCTTTTATATGTATTTATGGTATAGGCAATGCTTTACTGATTAAAAATTTAGCTAAACACTATAAACATCTTTTTGTATTTGAAAGCGAAATAGAACTTTTTATCCTAGCTTTAAGTGCATTGGATTTGAGTGAAGAGCTTTGTAGTGGAAAAATTTATCTGGTGGATATTCAAGAGAAAAAAATAAATTTACAACTTAGAATACTTTTTGATCAAAATGATGTATTTTTATGGTTAAATCTTTATGAGATGTTTATTAATAATAATTTTTATAAAAAATATTATTATGAGGAAATTTTGAATACAGATAAAATTATACATGAAAATATTAATCTTGTAATAAGAAATTTAGATCCTGACTCCAAAATTTCTTTGTCTTGTTATGAAAATTTTTATAAAAATATACCTTTAATGTTGAAAAATATACCTTTTAAAAGAATTATTGATGAAAGAAAAGGGCTTTTTGAAAGCTGTATAGTTGTATGTGCTGGCCCTAGCCTTCAAAAGCAAATTCCATTGTTAAAAAAATATCAAGAAAATTTTGTGATTTTTTGCGTTGACGGGGCTTATCCTTTGCTTGTAAAACATGATATAATCCCTGATTATGTGTTAAATCTTGATTTTGAAGAATATCCGCTTGAATTTTTCAAAGAAGTTAATCCAGAAAATAAAACCTTATTTATATTAGCGGCAAGTACTCACCCTAGCGTGGTTGATTATCTTTATAAAAAACAAATTCCTTTATCTATAGCATTAAGCGATAATCTTCCTTATCAAAATCTTCATATTAATGATTTTGGTTATCTTGAATTTGGTACCCATGTTGGGCATGCTTGTTATACTTTGGCGATTGCTTTAAAATTTAAAAATATAATTCTTGTTGGCCAAGATTTATCTTTTGATAAACAAGGAAATTCTCATTTTGATAGTTTTGATTTGGGGAGTGATATAGATACAACCTTAGATATTCCTACATTAAAAACAGTTGCTTATGGAGGCTTAGGAGAAGTTTTAACACATTTAGCTTGGGATGATTATAGAAAAAAATTAGAGGATTTATTTGCAAGAAATTCCCAAGTGAATTTTTTAAATGCCACAGAAGGCGGTGCTAGGATAGAATTTGCGAAAGAAATTAATTTTGAGTTATGTTGTAAGAAATTTAAGAATTTAAATAATAAATTAAATAAATATCCTCCAAAAACTTTAACAGCTAATCGTAGTATTAAAATTTTAAATAAAATTTTAGAAACTTTCAAAGAAGAAAAACAAAATGCTTTATTTTGTTTAGAACATGCTATGAGGTTAAATGATGCATTGAAAATGATTTTAGCTAGTGATAGAAAATTGCCTTTAAATTTTTTAAAAAATACATATGAAAGTGTTAACAAATTTGAATCTTTTTTAGAAATAAATTCTTTATTAAATGATGGGGTTTTAAAAGGGGTGATTTTTCATAAAGGTAAATTATTAAGTGAAGTTATTATTAGTAAAATTGAAGATGAAAAAGAATATTTATTGATGTATTTAAAATCTTATAAGCAATGGCTTGAAATTTTTATTTTTAGATTGCAATTAAAATATGATATTTATAATTTTTTAGTTTAAAGTATAAATTTTTTAAAAAAAGTAACGATATAGCATTTAACAAGTTCATGGATGAGCTTGAATTTATTTAAAAGGATTTAAAATGGGATTTCGTATTAACACAAATGTCGCAGCATTAAATGCAAAAGCAAATTCAGATCTAAATGCTAAAAGTTTAGACAGTTCATTAGCAAGACTTAGTTCAGGTCTTAGGATTAACTCCGCAGCAGATGATGCTTCAGGGATGGCGATAGCAGATAGCTTAAGATCTCAAGCAAATACTCTAGGTCAAGCTATATCAAATGGTAATGATGCTTTGGGTATCTTACAAACTGCAGATAAGGCTATGGATGAGCAACTTAAGATCTTAGATACTATTAAGACTAAGGCAACTCAAGCCGCTCAAGATGGTCAAAGTTTAAAAACAAGAACCATGCTTCAAGCCGATAT
>NZ_MJWS01000080.1:0-48997 GCF_001762365.1 Campylobacter sp. BCW_6873 | reverse complement strand
TTCTTTAACAGCTTGATTGTCTTGTTCTAAACCTTTTTTAGTAGCAAGGATGTTTTCGTTGATAGCACTTGAGATTTGTCCAAATTCATCATTGCTTTTTACTTCTATAGTGGAAACATTTTTTGTTTTATGATTGATAAAGTCAAAGAATGAAGTTAAACCTGTTTGGATAGCTGCAAGTGGAGAGAGGTATTTTGATACGATGAAATAAAGGAGGATGACGCTAAATACTACTACAATAATGACAACAATGGCTTGAATAAATGCAGCTTTATGAATAGGTTTATTTATAATATCAGCGCTTTCGGTAATACAAGCTGTATAAGCAAAGACTTTAGTACAAGTTCCAAGTCTTTCTTGTCCTTTTAATCCATAGGTAAAAAAGTTATAATCTCCATTAGCCTTATATGCATTTAAAACAGGAGAATGATCAATAGACGGATTTAATAATTCTTTATTGGTTGCAGCAAATATTTTATTTTCTTCATCAAATAAAAAAGTATTTCCAGGAGTTTTTGCAACTAAATTTTGTAAATCTTCAGATGGCATATCTATACCTAACACCCCAATAAATTTACCATCTTTATAAATAGCTTTAGAATATGTTATCACATATTGTTTTGTTGCAGTATCTAAATATGTTGGTGTAATAAAAACATTATTCGTTTTTAACGCTCCTTGATACCATTCTTTTGCTTTTATATCCAAATTATCATATAAATTAGGCATTATTTTTTTGTTATCATTAGCTTGTTCGCTGAGTAAAACTTTTCCATTTGCTAAACCTAAATAAGTATTTAATGCGTCTGTACTATGGCGATAATATTTCAATATTGGACCAACATTGTTAATAATATTTTCTTCGGTATTTAAAGATTGATAAGGTAAATTTATTATATCTTTTTCTAAATTCTCAGTAAAAGATATATTTGTTGACCTAAAATTTTCAACAGTAGATTGCGTAACTTTAAGCAGGTCAGTTTGATTTTTAAGAGTACTTTCATGTAGTGAGGTTTTTGTAAAATAAAAACTTACAATACCTAGAATAATTAAGGCAAAAATTGCAATTAAATTTGCAATAAGAGAAAGCTTAAATTTTATACTATTCATTTTTTTCCTTTATTTGTATTTATTTTTAAATTTAAAATTAAATCTAGTATTATTTTATCAAAAAATATAAAATATTTCTTGACTTTTATCTTGAAAATTTAAAAATTTAATTATATTAATTGAAAATTATATGTATTTTTCTAAAAAGTAGCATTAATATAAAATAATAAAATATTTAGTTAAAAATTGAATTGTATGAAATTTATACTTATAAAGGATTAGAATGGCTTATACGATCATAGAGGTAGAAAGAAAAACAGGAGTTTCTAGTAGAACACTTAGGTTTTGGCTAGATAAAGGTTTATTTCCCTTTGTGGAAAAAGATAAAAATGGAGTGCGTTATTTTAGTGAAAAAGATTTAGAATGGGTGATTTGGGTGGATTGTTATAGACAAATTGGCATGAGTATCGAGGATCTTAAAAGATATATTTTTTTATGTGCTAAAGGAAAGAGTACTGCAAAAGAGAGATTAGAGATTATTTTAAAATTAAAAGAAAAAACACTAAAAGATATGAAAAAATTGGAGAGTATTATAAAAAAACTTGATTTTAAAATAGATTATTATGAAAAAATGGTTATGGAAAATAAAGATGAGCTAAATCCTTTAAGTAAAGATTATATTAAACGGAAAAAACGAGTAAAAATTTAAAAATATTTAATTTTATTCTTGACTTACACCAGATGTTAGGTTTTATACTTTTGATTAACATGATAGAAAAATGTTTTAATAATTAAGAACTATTAGTTTTTAATAAAAAATAAAAAAAGGATAAAAATGCAAAGAAGAAAATTAAGAAATTTGGAAGTAAGTGTCTTAGGACTTGGTTGTATGGGAATGAGCTTTGGTTATGGAGAAACTAAAGATGAAAAAGAGATGATAACACTCATTCATAGGGCAAAGGATCTTGGTATTGATTTTTTTGATACAGCCGAAGTTTATGGTCCTTTTATTAATGAAGAATTAGTAGGTAAAGCAATAAAATCTTTTAGAAATGAAGTGGTATTAGCAACAAAATTTGGTGTTAGAATTGAGGGTGCTAAGCAAATTGTTGATAGCACGCTTAATAAAATCAGAGAAAGTTTAGAAGGTAGTTTGAAGCGTTTGCAAACAGATTGTATAGATCTTTATTATCAACACAGAGTTGATACAAATGTTCCAGTTGAAGAAGTTGCTAATTTAATGGGTCAGTTTTATAAGGAAGGAAAAATTAAAGCTTGGGGTATGAGTGAAGCAGGAGTGCAAAGCATTAAAAAAGCTCATACAGTATTTCCGCTTAGTGCGGTTCAAAGTGAGTATTCTTTATGGTGGAGAGGACCAGAAAAAGAACTTTTAAAAGTTTTGGAAGAATTAAATATAGGTTTTGTTCCTTTTTCTCCTTTGGGAAAAGGATTTTTAGCAGGTAAATTTGATGCAAATTCTACTTTTGAAAATAATGACTTTAGATCACAAGTTCCACGTTTTAAAAGCGAGAATTTAAAAGCTAATTTGGATTTAGTTTATGCATTAGAAGATATAGCAAAAGCTAAAAATGCTACTTTAGCACAAATTGCTCTTGCTTGGGTTTTGGTGCAAAAAACATTTATTGTGCCTATTTTTGGAACAACAAATTTACGAAGGTTAGAAGAAAATATTAATGCTGTTAATACTCATTTTACTCAAGAAGAATTAAATCATTTAAAGAGTATTTTAGAAAAAATAATAATCAAAGGGGATCGGTATGCCGGTGAAGCAGCTCTTAGAGTTGGGAAATAAAAAGTTTGGTTTATTTCTTATTGTAATGGTTTTATGTAGTTTTGTTAAAGGAGTGTAAATGCAAGAACTTGAAAGTAAAGGAATTCATGGAAGTTTTAAAGGCGATAGTAAATTTTTTAGCAAAAATGTAAAAGTTTCTATGATGTTTAAATCAAATGAGTGGAGAAATTTTAGTGGGGCTTTGGTTGAATTTGAAGCCAGTGCTAGAAGTGCATGGCATACTCATCCTCAAGGACAAACCTTAATCGTAACAGAGGGCGAAATCATCACAAAAGTTCCAGGGCAAAAAGCCTTTATAGCTAAAAAAGGCGATGTGATAAGCTGTCCTATAGGAGTAAAGCATTTTCATGGTGCAACTAATACAAGTAGTGGAGCACACATAGCACTTACAGGCGAAAAAGAAGGTAAAAATGTAGAATGGCTTGAGCTTGTAAGCGATGAAGAATATGAAAATGCCTTAAAAGAAGCAAGAGAGTAAAGAAATTTGTAAATAAAACACAAAAATTTTATAAAAACTTTTATGTTTTTGGAGTATTTTAAATGCTCTTTTTTCACAAATTTTAAAAACCACAAAGGATAAAACCATGCAATTAAGACAAAAAGCAAGAGAAATTTTTGAAAAACTCTTAGGAGGAGCAAAAAAGGATCAACTTTTTGCAAGTGATAAAGAGTATTTTATCAATCATATAAATTTTACTTTTGATGAGAGCTTTATAAAAGCAAATTTGGATACACAAAAATATTTTTTAATCACTCTTGCTTCTACTTTAGCAGTAGGTGGAAAAATAGAGTTTAAAGCTTTACTTCAAGGTGTAATCAAGAACGATATAAGTCCTATTGTCATTAAAGAAGTGATTTATCAAGCTACGCCTTATGTGGGTTTTGCTAGAGTATGTGATTTTTTAAGCCTTTGCAATAAAGTGTTTAAAAAACTAAATATCGCCTTAGTTTTAACTCCACAAGGTACTACTACGCAAGAAAATCGCAAAATAAAAGGCAGGGAAATACAAAATGCTATTTTTAGTGAAGCCAATATCACTAAAATGATAGAAACTACACCAGAAGATAAAGCTTTTATAAATGATTTTTTGAGTGCGAATTGTTTTGGAGACTACTATACACGCATGGGACTTGATCTAAAAACTAGAGAGCTTTTAACCCTTGTATATCTTATCTCACTTGGCGGTCTAGATAATCAAGTAAAAGCCCATATACAAGGCAATCTTAATATGGGGCAAAGTAGAAAAGAGTTGCTAAATATCATTGCAGCTCTTATTCCTTATATCGGTTATCCAAGGGCTTTAAATGCTCTAAATTTGCTTGATGATATTAAAAAGTAGAATGCAAGCAATAAATATTTATTGTAAATTGAGCTTATAAGTTATTTGTAAATTAGTTTTATCAAAAAACTTGCAATCATTTTAGTATGCTTTTAAGCTCATTTAGATATTCTTGTTGTGTTTTTAGATTTTCTTCTAAAGAATTTAAAATCTCTTCACTAGTTCTTAGGATTTTTTCTTCTTTTACATTTGGATTTTTAGCACTTAAATCATAATTTCTTTCTTCAAGCTCTTTTTTGCTAACAAGCCAAGAATTAGCAGTGATTTTTCTTTCTTTGTAGCATTTTAGAAATTCTTTAAAATGTGCGTATTCTAAAGGCTTGTTTTTAGTAAGTTTATAAGGCGGTATAAGCTCGTAGTAATAAACTCCATCGCCTTCACAAATACATTTTTTACCTTTAGAGAAAAAAAGCACATTAGTCTTAACAGCACTATAAGGCAAAAATACCCCACTTGTCAAACTCAAAACGCATTCTAAATTAAAATCATCTAGTAAATCTTTTTTACACTCACAAAGGCATTTGAATTTTGAAAAAGCACACCTTCAGGCACGATGATCGCACATCTTCCGTTGTTTTTTAAAGATTTTAAAATGTGTTTAAAAACAAAAGTTCAGTAGCGTTTAATTTTATAGGAAAATTTTCTTGAATTTGTTCTTTTTCTTTACCTCCAAAAGGTGGATTTGCAAGTATTACTTCGTATTTTTCTTGTTCTGTTATATCTGTGATTTTTTTACTTAAAGTGTTTGTTTTTATGATATTTGGACTTGAAATTTCATGAAGTATCATATTCATAACGCCCATTGCGTAGCTAAGTGGAGTTTTTTCTTTACCAAAAAGAGCATCATTTTTTAAAAATTCAAGCTCTTCTACGCTTAAATTTGCTTTTTTGCCTTTGGTTCTGTCTTTATATAAAATATGTAAAAAACTCTCAACTAAAAATCCACAACTACCACAAGATGGATCATAAATTCTTTCTTTTGGTTTAGGATCTATTACTTCCACCATAGCCTTTATCAAAGGACGAGGGGTGTAAAATTCTCCACTATTTCCACCATCGCTACCCATATCTTTTAGAAGTTTTTCATAAACTTCACCTAAGGCAAATACTTCATCTTCTTTATTAAAACTAATCTCATCAATGATATTTATCACTTTTCTTAAAGTATGTCCATTTGCTATGCGGTTGTCTATAAACTCAAAAATTCCACCGATTTTATACTCTATACTTTTAAAATCATCATTATTTTTAAAATTTTTAAGATAAGGAAAAAGCTCTTTATTTACAAATTCAAGCAAATCTGATCCATTTAAAGCATTTTTTACATCAAGTTTGCCATCTTTTTTAGGCGCTGCCTAAATACTCCAGCTAAATTTTTCTTGCAAAATGCTTTTATAATCTTTGCCATCTAAAAACGCTAAATCTTTTAAATTTGTCTCATAATCATCTAAAAATTTTAAAAAAAGTATCCAGCTAATTTGTTCTGTATAGTGCATAGCACCGCTTATACCATCATCTCTTCTTAAAATATCTGTAATTTTATCTATTTTATTTTGTATTAAAAAATTCCTTTTTTGAAAAGTTTTAATAGTTCTATATTAATATAATAATTATTTCTACCCATTTTAATACACTCTAATACCCCTAAATTTTCACAAATTTTAAGATATTTTGAAGCACTTTGTCTAGAAATATTTAATGTTTTTATTAAAAATTCTATCTTTGTATAAGGATGAGAAAACAAAAGCTCCACAAAATCTTTACTATAAAAATTCGTTTTATTTTGTAAAATTTCGCTTACATTTAGCATCATTTTTTCTATCGTAATAATAGTTTCAATAGTTTTTACAGCGGTTTGCTCTATGCCTTTAAGTATGTATTCTATCCATTCTAAAATAGCTCCTTCATCACGCACTTTTTGCAAAAGCTTATAATATTCATCTTTATTTTTTACTATATAAGCACTAAGATATAAAATAGGAAAATCCAAAAGTCCTTTATATACTAAATAAAGTATATTTATAATCCTACCCGTTCTGCCATTGCCATCATAAAAAGGATGAATGCTTTCAAATTGATAATGTATAATTGCCATCTTTACTAAAAAATCAAATTCATCTAAACTATCATCGTTAATGTATAGTTCTAAATTTCCCATAAGTTCTTGTATATCATTAGGATTTTGGGGTGGTATGTGTTTGATTTCTCCTGTAATAGGATTTTTAAGCATAGTTCCACTTTGTTTTCTAAAACCTGCATTATTTCTTTCTAATCTTTTTTGAATTTCTAAAATATGTGCATTTCTTAATAACTGCTCTTTTTTTAATAACTCATATCCTTTTTTCAAAGCACTTTCATAATCTTTCACTTCTTTTGCTGCTCTTGTGAGTTTGTTTTCATCAACTCGTGATAAAAAAAGTTCATCATGTGTTGTGATGATATTTTCTATCTCACTCGAATCTTTTGCTTCTTGCAAAATCAAAGCATTGATTAAAATACTTGGATTTGGTATACTTTTACTAAGTCCATTTAACTCTGCTAATTTTCTAGAAGCTTTAATGATAAGACTATAAATATTTGCATTTAATTCTATATTTAAAGGCAATTTTTGAGGTATAAATTCTTTCATAATTTTCCAATATGTTAATTTTTTCTAAAAATTTTAACATTATAAAAAAATATGTTAAAAAAATCAAAAATTTTTAACATATCAAGCCAATGTGTTAAAATTTGGCAAATTTTTTAACATTTATAATCTTCCTTTAAAAGCTCTATCTAGCAATGATTTTTTAAGCTCTTGTAAATTTTTTATCTGTGCTTGATAATTTTGCTTTAAATCTTTTATATTTAAAGAAAGCTCATCTAAATGTGAAGCAATTTGCTTTTGTTCTTTCAATGGAGGCAGGGGGATTTGTAATTTAGAAAATTCTGTTTTATTTATAATAGGTAAAGTTGCCTGAGATGCGTTATTTTTAAGAATCTCTTGAAAATAATTACTCAAGCATAAAAAAATAAAAATTTTGGTAGAAATTTAGAATTTGGATAATAGCATTAATTTGTTGATTACAACTTCCATTAACTCCACTTAATCCTATTCCCTATAAGTGCCTATACAAACCACTAAAATCGTATCTTTTGGTATATTTCTTGCATTGTTAAAACCCAATTTTGATAAATTATCGCTAGCATATTTTATTATCATATCTCCATTTAAATCACTAGGTTTAAACAATGGATACATTTCTATAAAAATTCGGATTATTTTTGTTAGGCGTTGTTCCTGTAATTATTTCCCCTATATCACCCAGACTTTTCCATTCCTAACCCTGCGGGAGTTGATAATTTTTCTTAGTATTATCTTTTAAAGGATTAAAAGCTTTTTGTAAAGCACTTTGTATTAACTCATCTAAAATTCCCACTATCCTTTCTTGCTTTTTAAGTGATGGTAATGGGATTTCAATATTATCAAAATCACCTTTAGTTATATGTCTCATAACAGAACCATGGGTTTTTTCACTCATCTCTTCTAAAACATCTAAGATGCAAAAATAAAAATATTTTTTATTAATTTCTATTTTGTAAAATACAACTTTAGAGATATGTTGATTTAAAATAGCTTTATCATTATTCCATATAAATATACCCAAACTTGCAGATCAAGAAATAAGCAAATCTCCATTATTAATTTCAAATTTAGGATTGTATTCTTTAGAATAATAGTTAAAATTTTTATTTGTTCCTGTAAGATTTTGAATTCTAACAATAGGTAAGCCTTTTACATCCCAATCAATAGGCTTAAAAGCCATACCATTTATAAAAGTTGCACAATTTTTTAATTTTACTTTTGTAAATTTTGACATATATTATTTTCCATCATAATTTCTTTATAACTTTCTATAGCTTGTTGTGAATAATACTTACTCATCATGAAAGTAACAAATATAATAAAAACACAAATAGCTAAAATAGAATAAAGCAAAGTTCCTTTTTTAAATAATTTTGCTGAAGAATTTTTTAAGCCATTCTCTGTAATAAATTCTTTAGTGGTAGAAATAAAATTTTCCTTAATGTCTTTTATTTTTACCCAAGGTATAATTCCATTTTCCCAATATTCTTTTTTATTTCTTGATGGTGTTTCACCGCTTGAAATTTCAGCAATATCACCAAGCTTTTTAACTTCCCAATAATTCATCATTAACTAAAGCGAGTATTTAAAATATTTTTTTTTGACTCTTCATCAATATCTTTTCCGAAAAAAGCATATAAATTTTGACTTTTTTCCATATCTTCACATATTTTAATCAAATTAGAATTTTTTAATTTTTTCTTAAATATTCCAATCATTTTTAAAAATTGTTCTCTTGCTATTTTACTAAATTCTAACTTTCTATTTATCTCATCTTCTAAAATTGATTGTATAGCTAATTTAATTTGATTTTCTGTAAAATTTTCCATAAGAAACAAATAAATTTCATTAGCCTCCCATGAAATTCCACATCCATTACCCAAAAATACATTAGTTATAGTTAAAACATACTCATATTCTATATTTTTTGGAATATCAAATTTTTTACCAACCAAATTCTCTATTTTTTTAGCATAATATGGCTCTTTATAAAAATTATCATATGCATTGTGCGCATTGATAAGATTTTCCAACTCTTTTTTTAGTTCTACAATTTTATGTTCTTTACATAAATAAGACATTCCATCATCAACATTTTTTAATAACTCTTTTCCCTTAGCACTTCTATTATTGTCACCATTTGCAGAATATTCCGCAATTTTAATACCAATTTTATACTTTATTTCATCTTTTAAATTGTTCCATATATATGGATATAAAGCATCTATATTATCAATAACAAAATTAGCAGTATTTTCATCAGTATAAATACCAAATAAACCTAATGCTAAAGCATTAATTTTTTTATCGGATTGATTTTCTATAAATGCTCCAATTTCTATAATCTCTAATTCAGATAAAGAGTTTTTTTTAATATTTCCTAGAAATTTTTTCACTTTTATTGCTATTTCTGACTCTTTAGAACAAATTACTTCATCTATGCAAGTTTGCAAATGCGATAGCATATCATAAGCATTCAAAGCATTGTTATTTGGGTGTGCTGCACTCATTTCATTTCGCATCTCTCTAATATAATTTAATTTTTTATAACCAGTCTCACTCAACAAATCAATTTCTTTGGCACCTTTTAATAAATCAAAATCCGTTAATTTACTCAAATCTTCATCTGATTTAATTTGTCGTTTATTATTCTCATTTAAAGAAGATTGCTCTAAAAAATAAGAGATATCATATTGTATTATTTTATTTCTGATATTTAGTATAGTTTCATTCCATAAATAGTTTAACGCAGCATCAAATAAACCAACAGAAATGGAAGCCATGAATTTTGAAATATAGTTTGCTTGTTGTAATTTATGTTTCTCAATGCGAGATAAAATATTTTCAAGATTAACTATAACTATTATTCTGTCATTATAATTTTGAAATACATCTATTGGTATACCTAATTTTTGAACCAATTCATTTAATGAATCAGAATATTTCTCAAGTTGTTTATTATGCAATTCAACTACATTTTTTGCCATAAAATCTCCTTTGTTTTTAGAAATATTTAATTATAATTATTTTAAATAAATCTCCCTTTGTAAATCATCAAAACTTTGTTTTAGAATTTCTAAGCCACCAAATTCATCGGCCAATTCTCTTACATTGCCTAAAGAACTAAGCTCTATAAGCGGTTTTAAGCCATCATCAAAATCTTTTATGCCGTATTCTTGATATCTATTTAGTAAAAATTCTATGAATTTTATAGCTTTTTCTTTTTGAAAGCGTTTCAAAAACTCACTATTTTCTACTTGCAAAACACGCTCTTGCCTTGTTTTTATCTCGGCATTAAAGCTTAAATGCGCTAAAACATCGTATATATCACAATCTTTTTGAAAAATTTCTCTTAGATCTTTTAAAGCATCTTCATCTACTCCATCATTTGCAAGGGCTTTTAAAAATCTTTCTCTATTTTTTTGATCACTCCAAATTTCACGCAATTTTGCTTCATCATCATAATACTCACCAAGCTTTCCTATCAAAAATTCCAAAAACTCCTTAGTGCTAAGTGGCTTACCTTGTGCTCCTACATAAGTAGTTGTGATATCTAAAACCTTAAGTTTTGTGCCTTTTAAGTGTATGGTTGCGCTCTTTTTTTCTTTGCTTTCTTCTTTTGTTTGTTTTATATGCTCTTTAGTGATTTTTTCTTTTTCATCTTGCTCTTTTAATTCTTCTATTTTTTCACCATCCCATTTTGGATCATAAAAAAGCTTAGTCGCACCGACAAAATCAAGTATGGTAAAAAAGTCTTTGCCTTCATAAACCCTAGTGCCACGCCCGATGATTTGCTTAAATTCCACCATAGAACCTATATTTGCTAGCAATACTATATTTCGTACATTTTTTGCATCAACTCCAGTTGTGAGCATTTTAGAGCTAGTAAGTATGACAGGATAGCTTTTGTCATTATCTTGAAACAATTTTAGATAATCAAGCCCTATTTTACCTTCATCACTCGTAACTCTTACACAATAATCATCTCTTTTAACGCTTTTATATTTATCTATAGCTCTTTTTACCTCGTTTGCATGAGCTTGATTTGCACAAAAAATTATAGTTTTATCCATGGGATTTATAAGCTCTAAAATTTTCTTAGCGATAAAGTCATTATAGTTTGGTAAAAAGATATTTCTTTCAAACTCACTTTGTTTATAAAAGCCTTTTTCAAGCTCACCTTGTATCAAATCATCAGGATTATAGGTATAACCATCACTCAAAGTTGTTTTTATGAGTTTGACTTTATAAGGGGTTAAAAATCCATCTTCAATACCACTTTTAAGACTATAATCATAAACACTCTCACCAAAATACTCATAAGTGTCTATGTTTTCTTCTTTTTTTGGAGTAGCGGTTAAACCAAGCTGAGTCGCATAGGAAAAATATTCAAGCACAGCTCTCCAGCTTCCTTCTTCGTTTGCTCCACCTCTGTGGCACTCATCTATGATGATAAGATCAAAAAAATCTTTTGGGTATTGAAGATAAAATTTGCTCTCTTGTTCTTCTTGGGTGTTTTCTTGTTCTTTTGAATTTGCGGCTAAGCTTTGATAAATTCCAAAGAAAACATTTGCATTTGTTATGATTTTTCCATCATTTTTCTTTATTTCTTCGGCACTAATTGCCTTACAATCACTTTCTATAGGATTAAATTCTCCTAAGGCTTGATCTCTTAAGCTCACTCTATCACATAAAAATAGTATTTTAGGCTTTTGATCTTTGTTTTCTTTATTCCATCTTGCCTCTAACAAACGATAGCACAAATTAAAAGCTATGGTTGTTTTTCCTGTGCCTGTAGCAAGAGTGAGTAAAATTCTATTTTTGTTATTTATAATAGCTTCTATGACTTTGTCTATGGCTATTTTTTGATAATACCTTAATTCTTTTTGCGGAATATACATAACATTTTGAGTTAAAAGCCTGTATTGCCATTCTTTGACATTGCCATAAATCCTATCAAAAAGTTCTTTAGGACTTGGGAATTTATCTATATATTTACCACTATGACTTCTTATATCGTATTCATAAATTTTTTCTCCATTGCTACTATATACAAAAGGCACATTTAAAATTTTTGCATATTCTATGCCTTGAGATAAACCATCTAAAGGATCTTTGCTAAATTTTTTAGCTTCTATTATAGTAAGGTTGTTTCCTTCATATCTAAGCAAATAATCTGCAAATTTTCTTTGTGCTCTTTTACCACCTAAAAGTTTCCTACCATCTGTAAAATAATAATTTCTTTTTATGTTTTCTTCATTCCATAAAGCTAATTTTAATTTCTCATCTATAATTTTAACCCTTGTATCCTGCTCTGAAAAATTCATTTTTAACCCTAAATTAATTTTAAAACAATAATAACATATTTTAATTTGAATAACGGTTACTTTACAATTTTCTTAAAATTTTGCAATATTTTTTTACATTTTTTCGATAAGAAAAAAGCTTAAAGTCATTCTTTTTTGCTACAAATTTGGTGTTTTTGTGAAATAAATTTTCAAGCTTTTTTCTTGTTTTTTCAATTTGTTCAAGTGAAGTAGTATTAAAAGAATTTAAGATAATTTTTATTTCTTTTTGCTTTAAAAAGTTTAGAATATCAGTATTTTGTTTACCTAGCCAAATTTCAAAACCAAATTTAAGCCCCACTTTAAAACTAAGCATATCAAAAAGTGTTTCACGCATAGAATTTAACAAATAATTTGACATTATAAATTGTTTTCTTAAAAGAGCTTTTTCTAATTTTGTAAAAGTAAAATAAAACTCATTGCATATTTCATCAAAATCTTTTTCTGTTGGTTTCTTAATGCAAAAAACATTCTCATTTTGAGTTTTCTTAAATCTTTGATCTTTATCTATAAGCGCTTTGCTTAAAGGTTCAAATTTATAATAATGTTTCAATGATTTTAAGGGGATAAATTTAAAGTCTATTCTCACTCCATTTTTAAAAATCACCAAAAAACTCACCCAATTTTTAGGCAAATCAGCTTTATAGAATTCAAAGCTTTCAGGCGCTTGATAAAATAAAATTTTTCCAAAATTTTTAATAAATTTAGGTAATTTTGCTTTTTTGATATCTTTGCTTTTGTTTAGGTTTAATAATTTTCTCAAATTTTTAGATTTTAGAAAAAATGAAATATCATAATCTTGATATTTATCCTTTTTAGCTTTCTTATTTACTCTTGAACCTTCAAGTGTTATAAGACGAATTTGTTTATAAATAAAAGCAATATTTTTAATTTTTTCTAAAATTCTTTTTTTGCTTTGCATCTAAAAATTCCTTTTAAAAAAAATCTTAAAAGTTTTATATTTATATAATAATGATTTTTATCCATTTTGATATACTTTAAAAATATTAAATTTTTATAAATTTTTAATACTTTATTAAAAATTCTATCCTTGTTTAAGGATAAAAAAATAAAATCTCTAAGAAATCTTCGCTATAAAAATTTGTTTTATTTTATATATTCCATTCATTTAAATCGCCCCTTTATCACACAATTTCTTTATATTTAGAAGTAGCTTTGGTTGTATAAATTCTTTTATATTTTAAAATTTCTAAAGATTTTTAACATTATAAAAAAATACGTTAAAAAATCAAAAAAATTTTAACACATCAAGTATTTTTCTAATTTTTAAAAAATTATTTTCTCTCTTGACTTATAGCTACTCTAATGTTTTATAATTATAAAAAATCAAAAAAGGAGCAAAAATGCAATACAAAATTTTAGAAAACAATCGCATTGCAAGTAAAGGTTATGCAATGCTTAGCAAGGATGCGAAATTTACACCCTTTGAATTTAGCCGCCACGCTATTGGTGATAATGATATTTTGATTAAAATCCTATATGCAGGCATTTGTCATAGCGATATTCACACCGCAAGAAGCGAGTGGGGAGAAGCTACTTATCCTTGCGTGCCTGGGCATGAGATAGCAGGAGAAGTTATCGCTGTGGGTAAAAATGTGAGTAAATTTAAAGTAGGAGATTACGCAGGGGTTGGTTGTATGGTAAATTCATGTGGTGAGTGCGATGCTTGCAAACGCTCACAAGAGCAGTTTTGCGAAAATGGCAAAACCATCTTTACTTACAATAGTTGCGATGTATTTCATGGCAATGAAAACACTTATGGGGGCTACTCAAACAACATAGTTGTAAGTGAAAAATTTGCCATTTGTGTGCCAAAAAGTGCACCGATGGATAAGGTTGCACCTTTGCTTTGTGCGGGTATTACCACTTACTCGCCTTTAAAATTTTCTAAGATAAAAGAAGGCTCAAGCGTTGCTATAGCAGGCTTTGGCGGACTTGGTATGATGGCTGTAAAATACGCTGTTAAAATGGGTGCAAAGGTTAGCGTTTTTGCTAGAAATGAAAACAAAAAAGCCGATGCTTTGGCTATGGGTGTAAGCTCATTTTACACAAGCTGCGATAAAAACGCCGTAAAAGAACGCTTTGATTTAATCATCTCAACCATTCCAACGCCTTATAATCCTGCTGTTTATTTGGATTTACTTAAATTTGGTGGCGAAATGGCTATAGTTGGCTTACCTCCTGTGGAAGATAAGGTAAATATAGGCATAAACGAGCTTGTACATAAGGCAGGCAAAAAGGTTTATGGTTCGTTAATTGGCGGTATTGCTGAAACTCAAGAAATGCTTGATTTTTCTTTAAAACATGGAATTTATCCAGAAACCGAGCTTATTACCCCACAAGAAATCGATAAAGCTTATGAAAATCTAACCTCAGGAAAGGCTAAATTTCGCTATGTTATTGATATGACAAAAGAATAATTTAATACTTATCAAAAACTACATCGCTAATGTCAAATCCTCTTTGCTTAGCGATGTCTAAAAGCTCTTTTGTGCTTTTTTCATCTATTATATTTCTTGCTAAAATCCAAAGATATTTTTTATCAGGACTACCCACAATGGCAACTTTATACTCGCTATCAATAAAAATGATTTCATAATTTACTCTATTAAAAAGGTTCATAAAGATATTAAATCTCACTGCTAATTGTCTATTTGAAACGATTTTTGCCTTACCTTTTATGCTTGAAATTTCATTTTCTTTACTGCAAAAATTCTCAATCTCTACATAAGGAACACCATTTTTATATTTAAGCTCGTATTTTGCCTTTGAATTTAGGCAAGATTTTTGAAAAAAGGCGGGTTTTCTAGCCATTTCAAGCCATTCTCCCATATAATTTTGTAAAGAAAGTTCGCCAATTAATTCAAGCATTTTTTTCCTTTTTGTCTTTCTCGCCCCATTTGCACATAGCTTGTAAAATGGGAATTAAACTTTGTCCGCGTTTGGATAAGCTATATTCTACCTTGGGTGGAATTTGAGCGTATTCTTTTCTGATAATTAAACCATCATTTTCTAGTTCTCTTAAGGTATTGGTTAAAGTTTTAAAAGATATGGAGCTTAAAAAGCGTTTGAGTTCATTATAACGCACGATTTCATAGCGAAATAAGCAGTATAAAATACTCATTTTATATTTTCCATTAATTAATGCTAGAGTATAGTTAAATCCACATTCTTCGAAATTGCACTGAGAATTCTCTTTAGTCATTTAACATTCCTTTAGTATAGTATCTTACTTTATTTTCTGTATTGAAAATGATATTATGCTAAGTTATAATTGTATCATAAAATTTAAAAAAGGATAAAAATGAAAAATATACTCTTGCTTAATGGTGCTAAAGAATTTGGAAGTTCAAAAGGACAGCTTAATTTAACATTGCATAATCATGCTTTAGAAATTTTAAAAACATTAGGATACGAAGTAGATCAAACTCACATAGATCAAGGATATGATCCTAAAGAAGAGATACAAAAATTTATAAAAGCTGATGCTGTGATCTATCAAATGCCAGCTTGGTGGATGGGCGAGCCTTGGATAGTTAAAAAATATATCGATGAAGTGTTTGGTTTGGGTGCTGGAGTGCTTTTTAAAAATGATGGAAGAACTCATGAAAATCCTAGTAAAAACTACGGAAAAGGTGGTTTAGATCATGGTAAAAAATACATGTTTTCTCTCACTTGGAATGCACCTCTTGAAGCCTTTAATGATAAAAATGAATTTTTTGAAGGAAAGGGTGTAGATATGGTGTATTGGCATTTGCATAAGGCTCATGAATTTATAGGTATGAAAGCTTTACCAACTTTTATGTGTAATGATGTGGTAAAAAATCCTCAAGTGGAAAAATATCTAAACGAGTATGAACTACACTTGAAAAAAATTTTTTAAAAAATTTGACTTAAAAATTTCAAGGTGTAACATTGACTCGAACAAAGTATTTGTATATCTTGCTTGTTTTAGCTATGTTTTTATGGGGCTCATCTTGGCCTACTTCTAAGATTTTATCAGCTTATGCTGATACTTCTGTGATTACTTTTTGGCGTTTTTTCTTTGTTTTGCTAGGCTCTTTGATGGTATTAGGCTTTTTAAGAATTCCTTTAAGGCTTGAAAAATCTATTTTAAAATGGGTGCTGATAGCAGGAATTTTAAATGGGTTTTATACTTTTGTATTTTTTATTGCCATTAAGCATGGTTTAGCTGGAAAAGGCGGTGTTTTGGTTACAACTATGATTCCTATTTTTTCTTATTTTATATTTATGATAGCGATATTATTTCAAAAAGATAAAAAATCAACTCACAAGATCACAAAGAGTGAAATTTTAGGATTATTTTTAGGTTTATTATCTGGATTTTGTTTGTTAAATTTAGGGAGTTTAGAAGATTTATTTGGTAAATTTAATATTTTATTTTTAACTTGTTCTTTTATTTGGGCTTTGATAGCAGTGTTTAATCATAAAGCCAAAGGAGCTCACCCTTTGGCGATTAACTTTTATATTAATCTCATTTCTGTTTTAATGTTTTCTTGGGTATTGTTTGATGTAAAAAGTTATGAAATTTTTCATTTTGAATTTAAATTTTGGATCAGTATGTTTGTCGTTGCTTTTTTATCAACTATTATAGGTACTAGTATTTATTATTATGGGATTCACATTTTAGGGAGTGTTAAGGCAAATTCTTTTGTTTTAATCACTCCTGCTAGTGCTTTAATTTGCAGCTATTTTATACTAGATGAGGTGCCAAATGCACTTACCTTGTTAGGTTGTGCCTTGGCTATAGGTGCTATATATTTTATCAATATTTATGGCAAAAAAGCTTAGATCATTTTCTATAACCGTGGCTATTTTTGTATAGTCTCCTGTGCTTTGTCCTACTGCCATTAAAATGATAGGAATACCACTTTTTGGTACCTGTATGCTTCCAAAAACTGCAGGATCTGAAATAATATCTGTTGAGTTTTTATGCTCTATACTTTTGCTAGATTCTGTATAAATCACCATTCTATCACACTTTATAACTAGTATTTAAAAAAGCATCTATGCCTTTTTGAGTAAAAACATCTTTATTTGTTCCTAAAATAACGCGTATAATAGGATCTTTTGAGCTTTTAAAAATAGGATTTTCACATTCTCTAGCTTCTAAATTAAAAGGTATAAAAGTATTATGAGTATTTAAAATATCATCTTTTTGCAAAGCTCTTCCTTTAAAAATTCCAACTCTCATTTTAGCATCGCTGGATTTAGAGTTTAAAAAACTTTTTACTTCAAAGCTACCTGCTACGCATAAATACCCACGAAAACCTATTTTTGCTAAACCAAGTTCTAAAATATCGCCTTTATTTGCTTTATATACCTTGCAAGTTTTTATTTTTTGATTATTAAGCTTTGCCTCAAATTCAGCCCCACTTAAAACAAAATAATTCTCATCTAAAAATTTATATTTTCCACCCTTTAAATAAAGCTCAATTCCTGCTTCATCTTGTTTGTTTCCAAGTAAGATATTTGTCATTCTTAAGGCATCTTCATCCATAGCCCCACTTCTTGCTATGCCAAATTTAGCAAATTTTTTTCTACCAAAGTCTTGCAAACTCGAATTTATAAATGCTTCAATGATTTTATACTCATAAATTTCCTTTTGATAGATTTTTTAGCAACTTGCTCTTGGAACTCAAAAAATTCATCTTTTGAAATGGCTTTAAATTTTAAAAACATACCCGCTTTTAAAAGAGTGGAATTTTTTCATCTTCTTTATCAAAAAATTCCAAAGATGTTCTAGCAATGATTTACCAATCCCCTGGACTTGAAATAAGATAAACTCCTGTTTGTTTATTGGCTATACCTACACTTCCAGCTTCTATTTTTGCTCTAGGGCTTGAAAGGCGTGGGGTAAAAAGTTTTTTGTCCAAACCTCCAAGATAAGGAAAACCTGCCAAACCTAGCATAAAAACAAGATAGTAAGGCTTAGTGTGAAGAGATATAAGTTCTTCTTTTTAAATTTGATTGAAATTCTAAATCCAGTCCAAATTCTTCATCATAACAAAGTGGAACTTCTATACAAAGACTTGAGTTTTGCTCCGTAAGTTTAATATCCTTTTTAATTTTTTTCAAAAAATCAAGCAAAGAATTTAAAGAAAGTATACAAGGATTAAAGTATATAAGCAAGCTTGCATAAGTACTTATCAACTCATCAATACCATAAAATTTCACCTTCTTTTAGGGCTTTTTGTATCCTTTGTTTCGTGCTTAAAACATAAGCATTGATTTGAGGTGAAATTTCTTGTTTAATAAAAAGCAAAAGCAAAGCCTTGCTTCCACTAAAATGCACACTAAACATTGTTAAAACCTATATAAAATTTTCCAAAGCACAAATTTGAATTTGTTCTTTTTCTAAATTTTCTTTGATTTTTTTAACAAATTCTAAAGCTTTTACATTATCCCTATGAACGCAAATACTATCCGCTTTTAAATCAATTTCTTTGCCATTTATGCTTGTAACTTTGCCTTCTTTTATCATTTTTACAACGCGTTTATCGCTAAATTTTTATCAATAGCTGCTATATTATAAAGTGTGCCATAAGCTTTAAAATGCTGTATTTTCATACCTTTTGTCTTAGTAAAGCCAAAGCTCCTAGTTGATACAAGGCATGGTTTTTGACTTCTTCAAAGCTTATTTGCATATTGCGTCTTCCAAAACCCAAAAGATCAGGATAAGATGGGTGTGCTCCTATGCAAACACCATTTTGCTTGGCTAAATTTAAGGTCTTATCCATTACACAAGGATCACCCGCATGAAAGCCACAGGCGACATTTGCTGAGCTTACAAATTTTTAAAATTTTTTTCATCCATTCCCATTTTATAGGTGTCAAAACTTTCCTCTAAATCACTATTTAAATCTACTTTGAACATTATTTGACCTTGTATATTTAATTATTGATTTTATTGTATCTAAAGAAGAATTTTAAATAAGCTGAAAGTTTTGAAAAATAAATAAAAAAGTTACAATAAGTAAAAATAATATTTTAAGCAGGCTAAAACCTGCTTAATTTTAATCTTTCCTTGTTTTTGCATCAACTACGAATAAAGGTTTATAGAGCAGTTTAAATCCGCTAATAAAACTTAAAGTATCGTCACTTGTAAGCCAATTGATAAATTTTTTAGCTTCAGTATAATTAACATTTTTGCAATGTTTAGGATTTGTTGCTATAACAGAATAAAAATTTTTAAGGCTATCATTACCTTCATTTACAATGACTAAACTTGGATTTCCTTTTTCACTGGCTTCATATTTGATATAAGTGCCACGATCAGTTAAAATCACACCTTTTTTTTCTTCAGCGATTTTAATGCTTGCTAGCATACCTTGTCCACTTTGTTGATACCAGTTTTCTTTTTCAGGCACACCACCAAGATCTTTCCAAAGACTTTTTTCTTTATTATCAGTACCCGATTTATCGCCTCTTGAGATGAAAGTGAGTTTTTCATTTTTGATAAGTTCTAAACTTTCTTTTAAATTTTTGCCTTTAAATTTAGAAGCTATTGATTTATCCGCAATGATGATAAAATCATTATACATCACAGGGGTTCTATCCACGCCAAAACCTTTTTTTATAAATTCTTTTTCTGCTTTTGGAGAGTGTACAAAAAGTACATCAGCATTGCAATCTTCACCCATTTTTAAAGCCGCACCTGTTCCTACTGCAACCCATTTTAAGGTATTGCCGCTTTCTTGTTCATAAAGAGGCTTTAGAGCATCTAAAAGTCCTGTATTGTCAGTGCTTGTTGTGGTTGCCATTTTAAGTTCTGCTGCACTTGCACTTAAAGCTAAAGCAAGGGCTAAAGAAATGATTTTTTTCATTTTTTCTCCTTATAAATTTACATAAAAAAATATTTTAGCATAATTATGCTAAAATTACTTATTTTAAAAAGGATATTTTTGGATTATATTTTTGATGGTTTTAAACAAGCTTTATTTTTACTTTTTAATGCTGATGAAAGTGTAATTTCAGCTATAAAAACTACACTTTTAAGCTCAAGTATTTCTATAGTTTTAGCTTTGCTCATAGGTTTTCCTTTGGGATTTATCTTAGGCTTTTTTGATTTTAAATTTAAACGCTTTATAAAACTTATCATAGATACTAGCCTTTCTTTTCCAACAGTTGCGGTAGGACTTATACTTTATGCACTGATTTCAAGTCGAGGACCTTTGGGAGAATTTGGACTACTTTTTACTATAAAGGCTTTAATTTTAGGGCAGTTTATTTTAGCACTTCCTATAGTGATCGCACTTTTTTCAAATTTGATAGAAAATATGAATAAAAAACATTTTTTACTTATAAAATCTTTTCACTTAAGTCCTTTAAAACTTGTTTTAATGATGATTTATGAATTACGCTTTGCTTTGATTAGCGTCGTTGCACTAGCTTATGGACGCATTGTAGCAGAAGTAGGAGTAGCGATGATAGTGGGTGGAAATATTAAATACGACACTAGAACCATAACCACGGCTATTTCTCTTGAAACCAACAAAGGCGAATTTGCTAGTGGTATAGCTTTGGCTTTGGTTTTAATTCTCATTGCCTTTTGTTTAAATTTCATTACACACAAACTTAAAAGAACATAAAATGATAGAAATTTCTAATCTTTTTTTCAACTATCAAAACAAAGAAGTTTTAAAAATTAAAAATTTAAAACTTGATACAAGTAAAATTAGCATCTTAATGGGAACGAATGGAAGTGGAAAATCTACATTTTTAAGAATATTAAAATTTTTAGAAGGAGATTTTTCAAAAAATATTTCTTATTTTGGAAATTTTAAACTTAATAATAAACAAAAGCGTGAAATTTATTTGCTTTTTCCAGAGCCTATTTTGTTAAATCGTAGCGTAAGGGCAAATTTTTTATTTACTTTAAAAACTTATGGGATTAAAGAAGATATCGAAGAACGTATAAAAGAAAGTTTGATGTTTTTAAATTTAGATGAAAGTCTTTTAAGTAAATATCCTAATGAACTTTCATCAGGACAAAGTCAAAAAATAGCTTTTGCTATAGCTTTAAGCGTAAGAGCGAAGTATTATTTACTTGATGAACCGAGTGCTTTTTTGGATAAAAATACTACGCTTTTATTTAAAAAAGCTATTCTTAAAATGCACGAAAATTTCAATACAGGTTTTTTAATCGCAAGCCATGATAAACATTTTTTAGATTCTTTGGCTCAAAAAAAACTTTATTTACACAGTGGAGAAATTTTAGAATTTGAAAATACTAATGTTTTTGAGCTAGAAAATCAAGGTGTAAAATTTTGTAATTTTATAGATTTTAGTAATTGTAAAAAATATAAAGATTTTAAAAAACCTCCAAGTAAAATTGCGATTGATCCTTATAAAATTTCTTTTTTTAATTCTAAAAATATCCCAAAAAATAATTATGAGTTTATTTTAGAAAAATGTTATATTATAGCACTTAGAAGTAGGAAAAGTGATGTTTTTATAAGGGTAAGTTGTATGGATAAAATTTTAGAATTTGCTTTAGAAAAACAAGAATTTTTAAAATTCGATTTAAAATTATACAAAGAACTCAGTCTTTATTTTTATGAAGATGCAATATGTTTCTTAAATTAACATACATTATAAAATTTAAATAAAATATTACAAATATTCTCATTTTTTATAAAATTTATCTTAATTATTTTTTAAATTTGTATTTAATACAAATAAACTCTTATATAATGTTTAAAAATAATCATAAAGGAGTTTTTATGCTTAATCAAAATAATCAAGAGCTTTTTAAGCCAAGTAAAGAATTTTCTCGTAATGCTCGTATAAAAAATTTATGTGAATACTATGATTTATGCGATGAAGCCAAGGAAGATTTTGAAGGTTTTTGGAAAAGACAAGCACTTGAGAAGATCGAGTGGTTTTCGCCTTTTTCAAGAGTGCTAAATGAGGATAAAGCTCCATTTTATAAATGGTTTGAAGGTGGAACTTTAAATGTAAGCTATCAATGTCTTGATCGTCATATGAAAACAAGACGCAATAAAGCTGCTTTGATTTTTGAAGGTGAAATGGGGGATTATGAAGTTTATACTTATAGAAGATTATTGCATGAAACTTGCAAGGCAGCCAATTTGCTTAAAAAATTCGGAGTAAAAAAAGGCGATAGGGTTGTAATTTATATGCCTATGATTGCAGAAACAGCTATAGTAATGTTAGCTTGTGCAAGGATTGGGGCTATTCATAGTGTGGTATTTGGAGGGTTTTCTCCTGAAGCCTTAAGAGATAGAATTATAGATGCAGGAGCTAAACTTGTAGTAACGGCTGATGGTGCTTTTCGTCGTGGCAAACCTTATATGTTAAAACCTGCAGTAGATAAGGCTTTAAGTGAAGGGTGTGAAAGTGTAGAAAAAGTACTTATAGTTATACGCAATAATGAGCCTATAGAATATATTAAAGGAAGGGACTATGTTTATAACGAACTTGTGAAAAATGAATCTTATAAGTGTGAACCCGAAATCATGGATAGCGAGGATTTGTTGTTTTTGCTTTACACTTCAGGATCAACGGGCAAGCCAAAAGGAGTTATGCATGCAAGTGCAGGATATATACTTTGGGCACAAATGACTATGGAATGGGTTTTTGATATTAAAGATTATGATAATTATTGGTGTAGTGCTGATGTGGGTTGGATTACAGGACATACTTATGTAGTTTATGGGCCTTTAGCATGTGGAGCAACGACTATAATGCATGAAGGGACTCCTACTTATCCAAATTCTGGGCGTTGGTGGAGAATGATAGAAGAGTATCAAATAAGCAAATTCTACACTTCGCCAACTGCCATAAGAATGCTTCATGCTGATGCGCCTGATGAGCCAAGAAAATATGATTTAAGTACGCTTGAAGTGCTTGGAACGGTTGGAGAGCCTATAAATCCTAGTGCTTGGAAGTGGTTTTATGATGAAATAGGGGGAACTAAAAGTCCTATAGTCGATACTTGGTGGCAAACAGAAACAGGTGGACATATGATCACGCCTTTACCAGGCGCTACTCCTTTAAAACCAGGTTGTGCCACCTTGCCTTTACCAGGAATTTTTGCAGAAGTTATTGATGAAGAAGGCAATAAAAAAGATGAGGGTGAAGATGGATTGCTTTGTATAACTAAACCCTGGCCTTCGATGATTCGTGGAATTTGGGGTAATGATGAACATTATATAGAAAGTTATTTTTCTCAAGCTAAAAAAGATGGAAAAGCTGTATATTTTAGTGGCGATGGTGCTTTTTACGATAAAAATGGTTATATTACCATCACAGGAAGAACAGATGATGTGGTTAATGTTGCAGGACATCGTATAGGAACAGCTGAAATTGAAAGCGCTATTGCTAAACATCCAAGTGTAGCAGAATCAGCTGTAGTGAGTATTTTGGATGCGATTAAGGGCGAGTCATTGTTTGCTTTTGTGGTTTTAAGTCCTGCATCCAGTTGTGATCTTGGCGGAGCTATAGAAACTTTAAAAGAACTTAATGACATTTTAAGAGTAGAGATAGGACCTATAGCTAAAATAGAAAAAATTCTTTATACTCCAGGTTTACCAAAAACTAGAAGTGGTAAAATAATGAGAAGAATTTTAAGAACTATAGCAAGAGGTGAAGAAATCAAACAAGATATTTCAACGCTCGAAGATTCTGGAGTAGTAGAAACCATTGTTAAATTAGCTAAGGCAGAGTTTGAATAACAAGCAAAAAGAACTTTGCCTTGTTGCATAAAAATTCATAAAAATAAGCTATAATGATAAAAAAAATAAAAGGAAATTTTTATGCTTCAAACTTGTATTTTCCCTGCGGCAGGTTATGGGACGAGATTTTTACCTGCAACAAAAACTTTACCTAAAGAGATGTTACCTATCTTAACCAAACCTTTGATCCATTATGGGGTTGATGAAGCTTTGGAAGCAGGAATGGAAAATATGGGATTTGTAACAGGACGTGGAAAAAGAGCTTTAGAGGATTATTTTGATATTTCTTATGAACTTGAGCATCAAATTTCAGGTACAAAAAAAGAATACTTACTTGATGAAATTCGCTCTTTGATCAATCGTTGCACCTTTACTTTTACAAGACAAAATCAAATGAAAGGCTTAGGTGATGCGGTTTTAAAAGGTAAACCTTTGGTTGGCGATGAAGCTTTTGGTGTAATTTTGGCTGATGATTTGTGTGTCAATGAAGAAGGCTTAAATGTTATGGCTCAAATGGTAAAAATTTATGAAAAATATCGCTGCACCATCATAGCTGTGATGGAAGTACCAAAAGAGCAAGTTTCAAACTATGGAGTAATTTCTGGAAATTTTGTAGAAGAAAATCTTATCATGGTTAATTCTATGATAGAAAAACCAAGTCCTGATGAAGCTCCAAGTAATCTTGCTATCATAGGAAGATATATTTTAACTCCTGATATTTTTGGAATTTTAGAAAATACTAAAGCAGGAAAAAATGGAGAAATTCAACTTACCGACGCACTTTTAACTCAAGCAACCAATGGTATGGTTTTAGCTTATAAATTTCAAGGGAAACGCTTTGATTGTGGAAGTGTAGAAGGCTTTGTAGAGGCTACAAATTATTTTTACGAGAAAAGTAAATGTTAAACAATACACTTTTTTTTAAACAAAGTGAAATTCACACTATAAGCTCTTATGCAAATCGTATTAATGATGAGGTAAAAAGTGGAGATATAGGGTATTATCATCTTATTGACACGAGCTTAAGCCTGATTGATGAGAGTTTGGCTTTTATCAAAGACAAAGAACACATAAAAAATATTGTTTTAGTGGGAATGGGTGGTTCAAGTTGCGGTGTAAAAGCCTTGCGTGATATGCTTTTTAATGAAAAAAGTAATCAAAGAGAACTTTTTATACTCGATAACACAAGTTCACATTCTTTTAATAAGACTTTAGAAAAAATCAAGCTTGAAGAAAGTTTGTTTTTAATCATCAGTAAAACAGGTAGCACTATAGAAGTTGTATCGCTTTTTAAACTTCTTATTGAACATTTTAAACTTGATATGCAAGAATTAAAAAAATACTTTGTTTTTATTACCGATAAGGATTCAAAACTTCATCAAGAAGGTGAAAATTTAGGTATTAAATGCTTTTTTATCCCTGCAAATGTAGGAGGTCGTTTTAGCATACTTTCAGCCGTGGGTATAGTTCCACTTTGTTTTTGTGGCTATAATGCCAAAGCTCTTTTAGAAGGAGCTAAAGCTTGTTTTGAAGATTTTTTTACTCGCAAAAAAGATGAAATTTTACAAAAGGCTTATCATTATTGCACACACAAAAATGCCAATATCAATGTGCTTTTTTCATATAGTGATGCTTTTAAAGGCTTTAACGAATGGTATATCCAGCTTATTGCTGAAAGTTTAGGTAAAAAGCAAGGCTATAAACGCATAGGTTTAACTCCTGTTGCACTCATTGGAGCAAGAGATCAGCATAGTTTTTTACAACTCATCATGGATGGACCTAAAAATAAAACTGTAACTTTTTTAAAAATCAAAGACGCTCAAAAAGCACCTATTATCCCTGATATTCATTTTAAATTTTTAGATTCTTTAAGTAATAAAGTCAATCTTCACGAACTTTTAAACGCCCAATGTGATGCAACTATGCATGCTTTAATCGCCGAAAATTTGAGTGTTGATGTGATAGAACTTGAAAAACTTGACGCTTGGCATGCGGGATATTTGATGTATTATTATGAACTTTTTACTTCAACTTGCGGTGTTATGCTAGGGATTAACACTTATGATCAACCTGGTGTGGAAGTTGGAAAGTTGATCTTAAAAAATATATTAATTTCTTAATCAAAATTCATTAAAAAAAGAGTATAATAATTTTAAGTTAAAATTATAATAAAAATTTTTAATTAATAATAATTATTATTTAAGAATTTTATACTATAATTTTAAAAATCAAAAAAAGGAGTCAATCATGTCAGTTACAAAACAATTATTACAAATGCAAGCAGATGCTCATCATCTATGGGTTAAATTTCATAATTATCACTGGAATGTAAAAGGTTTGCAATTTTTTTCTATACACGAGTACACAGAAAAAGCTTATGAAGAAATGGCAGAACTTTTTGATAGTTGTGCTGAAAGAGTTTTACAACTTGGCGAAAAAGCTATCATTTGCCAAAAAGTTTTAATGGAAAATGCAAAAAGTCCAAAAGTTGCAAAAGATTGCTTTACTCCGCTTGAAGTCATAGAACTGATCAAACAAGATTATGAATATCTTTTAGCAGAATTTAAAAAACTCAATGAAGCAGCAGAAAAAGAAAGTGATACCACAACAGTTGCTTTTGCGCAAGAAAATATCGCAAAATATGAAAAAAGTCTTTGGATGATAGGCGCTACTTTACAAGGTGCTTGCAAAATGTAATTTAAGGGGCTTTATGCCCCAATTATACTAACTAGGTTATAATATCCTTTTTTTAAAGGATAAAATTGAAAGTACTTAATTTTTTTTATGAAAACCATCCTAAATTTGAAGTAAGTTATGAAAGAAAAATTCAAATTTCAAAACTAAATATTATCATAAAAGGCCCACGATTTTGTGGTAAAAAAACGCTTATTTTTAATTTTTTATCCCAATTTAAAGCAAGTGAAATTTTGTTTTTAGATTTATATGATACACGTTTTGAAAAACAAAGTTTAGAAAGACTTTCTGATTTTCTGAATGAAAATTTACAAATTAAAATTCTTTGCCTTTATAATTTGGATTTTATCCCTAATTTAGAAAAAATTAAAATTCCCATCATCTTAAGTACAAATATAAAAGATTTAAATGTAAATGGGTTTGAAGAACTTGAACTTGATTATTTTGATTTTGAAGAATTTATTAGTGTAAGTAAGAAAAATTTACCTATAAATAATTTAGTAGGTCTTTTTTTGCAAAGTGGACGGAGTAAATTTGGAGAAAAAAACATACTTTTAAGACAAAGCTTTACTCTTTTAGAATTAGAAATTTTAAAGTATTTAGCTTTAAATTTGGGTCAGCAAATCAGTATTTCTAAGATATTTATAGAACTCAAAAAAAGATTAAAAACTTCAAAAGATAGTGTTTATCAAGCTATAAAAAAATTAGAAAATACTTATGTGATTTATACTTTAAAACATGATGAAAAAAAACTTCAAAAGATTTATTTTAAAGATTTTGGCCTAAGAAATAATCTTTGTATTTCAAAAGATTTTTCACATTTATTTGAAAATTTAGTTTTAAGCGAGTTGTTTAAATTTAAAGAAGAATTTTTTTATAACAAATACTTTAACTTTTATAGTCAAATATCTAAAGTTGCTTATATTTCAAGTCCAACTTTAGATATTGATTTGATTAAATTACGTGCTAAGAAAATTTTACCAAAGGCTTTAGAACTTGGAATTTTTCATGTGATTTTTATCACTCTTTCAAGCGAGGATAGTTTTTTTGAGCAAGGGATTAAATTTGAAATCATATCTTTTGATAAATTTTCACTTGGATTTTAGGCGTTGTTTGATTTTGTATCGTATTTTTCAAGGTTGTATCGTTTGATGATTTTTGTAATAAGATTGATATAATATCCCTTGCGTTCAGAATAAGAATCTAAAGTTTTAATAGCCTCTAGCCCTGTTATCTCTTTGCCTTCGCTTTCAAATTTAGCTCTTGCATCGCGAAACTTTTCATAAGCAAAATGACGATTTAAATTTAAAACATAAGAGTCAACACTATCTTGCAGACTATCAAAAATTTTAATTTTGTGTTTTTTATCTGGATGTCTTAAATCAGGAATTAAACCTTTCTCACCCCAAGTCCATTCTCCAAAAAGATTGTTTGCTTCTCTTGCGAAGCGACTGGTACCTGTAGCACTTTCAACTAAAGCTTGGGCTATACCCATGGATTTTGGAATTTTTTGAATACGTTTTTTATATTCTGCAAAATCATAAAGATTTTCAATACGATATTTGTTTTTTATCATGATAAGTTTTTCAAGATTTGTTTGGTTTGAAGTCCTAAAGCCTGTTTTGTAAGCATCTTTAAAAAAAGCTTCGATAAAGGCTCTTTCTTGTTCAATTTTTTTAAAGCTTTGATCAAACATTTCATTCATTTTTATAAAAAAAATTTGTCTTTTTTGATCTATATCAAGTTTGTAATATTCCTCTCCAAATCCATTCTTTAGATCATCAGCAGCAAAAAGTGGGATTAGAAAAAGACTAAGAAAAATTATAATTGGCTTCAAAACAATACTTTACCTTTCCTTCAAAAAACAATTCTTCATTTTTATATGCAAACCCTACCTCTTCACCACTTTTAGGAGTTATTTTAACTTTATTTTGTACTTTTTTATTTAAAAATGCCAGATAAAAACAAGCCCCCATTCCTGTGCCACAAGCTAAGGTTTCATCTTCAACTCCGCGTTCATAGGTGCGAACTTTTAAATGATTTTCATCTAAAATTTTTACAAAATTAACATTGGCATTATATTTTTGTCTCATTTTTTGATAAAGCATTGTATCAAATTCATCTAAATTTTGACAAAAATGTACTAGATGTGGAACTCCAGTGTCGCAAAGTTGCCAAGTTTTTCCTAATTCTTCAAAAGTATTTTGTACACTTTTTATTTTACCTAAAGATACTTCAACTTTATCTTGATTTACCTTTGCTTTTATTACTCCTGCACCGGTTAAAAAACTCATGTTAGGATTTATTTTGTTAATATGATGTGCAAAATGTGCCGCAGCCCTTGAGCCATTGCCACACATAGCAGCCCTTGAGCCATCGTTATTATAAAATTCCCATTCAAAGTCGTATTTTTCATGAGGCAATATCACGATAAAGCCATCCGCACCTATACCCTCATAACGATTACAAAGTTCTTTAGCTAAAGCACTTCTATCTTCTTTTCTATCAGCATTTGTGATGACAAAATCATTCCCACTTGCACAATATTTATAAAATTTCACATTTTTCCTTTAGAAATTTCTTGTATTACTTTAACACATTCTTGCCTAAAATCGGCATAAGAATTAGTATTTTTAATGATAAAATCTGCTTTTTTAAGTTTTTCTTCAATATCTATTTGAGAATCAAGTCTTGCTTTTGCAGCTTCTAAGCTGAGTTTATCTCTTTGCATGATTCTTTTAAGGCTTAATTCTTTAGGTGTGTAAATTACGATGACTTTGCCTAAATTTTCATAAGCACCGCTTTCAAAAAAAAGAGGAATTTCTACAAAAAAAGCTTTATTTTCTTTATCTAGAATTTGCATTTGTTCTAAAATTTTAGCTCGAATTTTAGGATGAGTGAAATTTTCTAAGGTTTTTTTAGCTTCTTTGTTGTTAAAAACAATTTCTCCAAGGATTTTTCTATCGATTTTCTTTTCTTTTGTGAGTAAATTTTTTAAGTTAAAGGGAGAAAAAATCTTTTCAAGTTCTAAAGCATTTTCATCTAAAATTTTATGAGCGATTTTGTCTGCACTAATGCTTTTAAAGCCTAAAGAATTCGCTATTTCTATAAAAGTGCTTTTGCCACAAGCAATTGAAGCGGTTACAAAAAAAGCATTTTTCATCTTATGCCTTATTAAAACTTTTTTCGTTAAAATACCTTTTTAGTTCTTAAAGGAAAATAAATGAAAATTTCATATGAAGATGCAGGCGTAAGTATAGATAATGGAAATGCCTTTGTAGAGGCTATAAAACCTTTGGTTAAAGAAACTTTTAATGATAATGTTGTAGGTGGAATTGGTTCTTTTGCTGGTGCTTTTAGAATGCCAAGTGGTTTTAAAAAGCCTGTGATTTTAGGTGCAACAGATGGGGTTGGTACCAAGCTTCGCTTGGCAATTGATGCTAAAAAATATGATACTATAGGGCAAGATTTAGTAGCAATGTGTGTGAATGATTTGATTTGTAATTTTGCTACGCCTTTGTTTTTCCTAGATTATTATGCTACAGCCAAGCTTGAAGTAGAAGTAGCAAAGGCTGTTGTATCAGGCATTGCCAAGGGATGTAAGATGGCAAATTGTGCATTAATTGGCGGAGAAACTGCTGAAATGCCTGGAATGTATGCAAAAGATGATTTTGATCTTGCGGGTTTTGCAGTGGGTATGGCTGAAGAAGATGAGATTGATAGAAGTAAATTTGTTAAAAATGGTGATATTTTATTGGCACTTCCTAGTTCAGGACTTCATTCAAATGGTTATTCTTTAGCTAGAAAAGTACTTTTTGAAAGTTTAAAATTAAAATTTGATGACAAGATAGAGGGTAAAAATTTAATTGATATTTTGTTAGAACCTACAAGGATTTATGTGCGTGATTTTCTTACACTAAAGCCTTATATCAGTGCTCTAGCACATATTACAGGGGGTGGTTTAGTAGAAAATTTACCACGCGTTTTACCTCGTGGTATGGGTGCAACTATACGCAAACATCATCTTAAAACTCCTGAAATTTTTTATACTATAGGACAGGCTGTAGAAGAAAGCGAAATGTATAGAAGCTTTAACATGGGAGCGGGTTTAGTAATGGTTGTAGATCCTTCTAATGTAAGTAAGGTTTTAGAAAATTCAGATGCCTTTATTATCGGCGAAATTTGCATTAATGAAGGTATTGTTTTAGAGTGAAAATAAAGCGTCAATACGCTTTATTTGTGTATTTTAAGTTCTATTTTTGTAGTGTTTTGTTCTTTTGGCAAAGGATTGGTTTGTGCTAGATAAAAGGCTACGAGTACATTTACAAGCATAGCGATAAGTAAAAGAGGAGTGGTTCGTTTTATAATATCCATTGGAGCTACTTTTGCAAATCCAGCTAAAGCTATGATTCCGCCTGCTATTGGTGAAGCTGCACGACCTAAACAAGATGCAATTTCTATAGGTAAAACTAGAGTAATAGGTGCAACGCCTAATTTTGTAGCTATATCAGGAGATAGTTTTCCAAAAGCATTAAAAGCAGCAATTCCACTTCCCATAATCACTGTGGCAAAATAAACTAAAAAGCTTAAAATAGCTATACTCAAAAGAATTCCAAACCATGCAAAATTTCCTGTTCCAAGATTTGAAACCGCGTTAGCAAGGATATTAACTCCACCAAGTGCTTTAATGCCTTCAGCAAATACTCCAGCGGCGATGATTATGCTTACGACTGAGATAAAAATTTCAGCCATAGCTTTTAAAATCACCATCATATCTTCGCCTAATTTTCTAGCATTTCTGTGTCTTGCAAATTCAACAAGAAAAACTAAAGAAATGCTTACAAAATTTGCTGTTACAACATCGAGCTTGATAGTAAAAAAATACGCTGTAAATAAAAATACAACAGGTAACCAAGGAAAGAGTATGTAAAAAGTAGGGCATTTAGGATCAATGATTTGCGGAATTTCAACTTCATCATTTAAAACACCTTTTTCTTTATCTCTTTTATCAATCCAAGCAAAATAAAAAGGAATCAAGATGGCAATAACTACAACATAGGCAATCACACTATAAATTTGGTAATTTAAAAAAAGCCCTACGACATTATCACTTTGTCCTACTATATCTGCCATATTGATTGAATTTCCATCTTTTGGACCATAATCAAGCGCAATTAAAGAAAGCACACATACAGCTGTAATAGGACGGATTTTAAGTGAGATTAAAACAGGATAAATACATGCTAACAAAAGCAAAAGCAATCCAGCATAGCTAGAAATGACGATTTTTAAAGCCATTCCAACAACAAAAGTTCCACTTAAAATCAAGTATTTATTTTTGATTTTTCCTAAGGGTTTATTTGCTAAAAAAGCAAGTTTTGCCGAAGCATTGATATGTTTCATATAGGCAGCAAAACCTGCCACACTCATGATAATAAGTCCTACTCCAGAAAGCTGACTTTTAAAAGTCGCTGTGATAAAAGCATAGCTATCAAGTAAAACATTCAAAAAGCTTGCATGTTCTCTGCTCGGGGCTTTTGGTATAGGTGCTCCTGTGATGTAAAAAGCAAAAATAAGCAAGATAATACCTGAAAGAAAAAATACAAAAATAGGATTGTATTTTTTGAGTATATAATAAGCAACAACAATTACCGCTAAAAGTGTAGAACATATCATAAAAATTGGCATGATTTCTCCTAAGGTTATTATTAGCTTTTATTTTATTTTAGCTAAAATTTAACTAATAAATATTTTTCATTTAAAATTTTACTTATTTTTTGCATTATAAAATTAATAATATGTATAGTTTGGTTACTGAAAGGTTTATGTTTGTATAAAAAATGATTTTTATATTATAATTATAAACAAATCATAAATATTAAAAAGGATCTAGTGTGGCAAGAATTTTGGCATTTGATATAGGAATAAGCTCTATTGGCTGGGCATTTAGCGAAAATGATGAGTTAAAAGATTGCGGAGTTAGGATTTTTACAAAGGCTGAAAATCCTAAAACAGGAGAATCCTTAGCCTTGCCAAGACGCCTTGCAAGAAGTGCTAGAAAACGCCTTGCTAGACGCAAAGCAAGGCTAAATCACTTAAAACATTTAATCGCAAATGAATTTAAGTTAAATTACGAAGATTATCAAAGCTTTGATGAAAATTTAGCTAAGGCTTATAAAGGCTCTTTAATTAGTCCTTATGAGTTAAGATTTAGAGCTTTAAACGAGCTTTTAAGTAAGCAAGATTTTGCAAGAGTGATTTTACATATTGCAAAAAGGCGTGGCTATGATGATATTAAAAATAATGGTGATGAAGAAAAAGGCGAGATTTTAAAAGCTATCAAGCAAAATGAAGAAAAATTAGTAAGTTATCAAAGTGTAGGCGAGTATCTTTATAAAGAGTATTTTCAAAAATTCAAAGAAAATTCCAAAGAATTTATAAATGTTAGAAATAAAAAAGAAAGTTATGAACGCTGCATAGCGCAAAGTTTTTTAAAAGACGAATTAAAGCTTATTTTTCAAAAACAAAGAAAATTTGGCTTTTCTTTCTCAAAGAAATTTGAAGAAGAAGTGCTTAGTGTAGCATTTTATAAAAGGGCTTTAAAAGATTTTTCTCATTTGGTGGGAAATTGTAGTTTTTTTACTGATGAAAAAAGAGCGCCAAAAAATTCGCCCTTAGCTTTTATGTTTGTAGCGCTTACAAGAATTATCAATCTTTTAAACAATCTTAAAAATACTGAAGGAATTTTATATACAAAAGATGATTTAAACACGCTTTTAAATGAAGTTTTAAAAAACGGCACTCTAACTTATAAACAAACAAAAAAGCTTTTGGGCTTAAGTAATGATTATGAGTTTAAAGGAGAAAAAGGAACTTATTTTATTGAGTTTCAAAAATACAAAGAATTTGTAAAAGCCCTAGGTGAGCATAATTTAAGCCAAGATGATTTAAATGAAATAGCAAAAGATATTACCCTTATAAAAGATGAGATTAAACTTAAAAAGGCTTTAGCAAAATATGATTTAAATCAAAATCAAATTGATAGCTTAAGCAAATTGGAATTTAAAGACCATTTAAATATAAGTTTTAAAGCCTTAAAACTTATCACTCCTTTAATGCTTGAAGGTAAAAAATACGATGAAGCTTGCAATGAGCTTAATTTAAAAGTAGCAATTAATGAAGATAAAAAAGACTTTTTACCCGCATTTAATGAAACTTATTACAAAGATGAAGTAACTAATCCTGTGGTTTTAAGGGCGATTAAAGAATATAGAAAGGTCTTAAATGCCTTGCTTAAAAAATACGGTAAAGTGCATAAAATAAACATTGAATTAGCAAGAGAAGTAGGTAAAAATCACAGTCAAAGAGCTAAAATAGAAAAAGAGCAAAACGAAAACTACAAGGCCAAAAAAGACGCCGAACTTGAATGTGAGAAACTAGGCTTAAAAATAAATAGTAAAAATATTTTAAAATTAAGATTATTTAAAGAACAAAAAGAATTTTGTGTTTATAGTGGGGAAAAGATTAAAATTAGTGATTTGCAAGATGAAAAAATGCTTGAAATTGACCATATTTACCCTTATTCTAGAAGTTTTGATGATTCTTATATGAATAAAGTTTTAGTTTTTACCAAGCAAAATCAAGAAAAACTTAATAAAACCCCCTTTGAAACCTTTGGCAATGATAGAGTAAAATGGCAGAAAATTGAAGTTTTAGCAAAAAATTTACCTACTAAAAAGCAAAAAAGAATTTTAGATAAAAACTACAAAGACAAAGAGCAAAAAGACTTTAAAGATAGAAATCTAAACGATACTCGCTACATCGCAAGGCTTGTTTTAAACTATACTAAAGATTATTTAGATTTTTTACCTTTAAGTGATGATGAAAATACAAAATTAAACGACACACAAAAAGGCTCAAAAGTGCATGTAGAAGCAAAAAGCGGTATGCTAACATCCACTTTAAGACACACTTGGGGCTTTAGCACTAAGGATAGAAATAACCATCTTCATCATGCCATCGATGCAGCAATTATTGCTTATGCAAACAACTCTATCGTAAAGGCTTTTTCAGATTTTAAAAAAGAGCAAGAAAGCAACACTGCAGAACTTTATGCAAAAAAAATTAGTGAATTAGATTATAAAAACAAAAGGAAGTTTTTTGAGCCTTTTAGTGGTTTTAGGCAAAAGCTTTTAGATAAAATTGATGAAATTTTTGTCTCAAAACCTGAGAGAAAAAAGCCAAGTGGAGCTTTACATGAAGAAACATTTAGAAAAGAAGAAGAATTCTATCAATCATACGGCGGAAAAGAAGGAGTTTTAAAAGCCCTAGAGCTTGGTAAAATCCGCAAAGTAAATGGTAAAATCGTTAGCAATGGTGATATGTTTAGAGTGGATATTTTTAAACACAAAAAGACAAATAAATTTTATGCTGTGCCAATTTATACCATGGATTTTGCTTTAAAAGTATTACCAAATAAAGCCGTGGTGCAAGGTAAAGATAAAAAGTCAGGTCTTATAAAAGATTGGATTTTAATGGATGAAAATTATGAGTTTTGCTTTTCTTTATACAAAGATAGTTTGATTTTAATTCAAACTAAAGATATGCAAGAGCCAGAACTTGTTTATTATGAAAGGCTGGATAGCTCAAATGCTAGCCTAACTGTTTCAAAACACGATAATAAATTTGAAACGCTAAGCAAAAATCAAAAAATATTGTTTAAAAATGCAAATGAAAAAGAAGTAATCGCAAAAAGCATAGGAATTCAAAATCTAAAAGTATTTGAAAAATATATAGTTTCAGCACTTGGAGAAGTGACAAAGGCTGAGTTTAGACAAAGAGAAGATTTTAAAAAATGAGTTACGATGAAGCTTTTAAAACACTACTTATTAGCTCTAATGCCAAGCTAAATTTAGAGCTAAATCATCTTGTGATTAAGCAAGATGAAAATGTAGCAAAATTGTTTTTAAAAGATATAAACATCATCGTTTTAGAAAGCTTGCAAGCAAGCCTGAGTTCCGCACTTTTTAACGCTTTTGCAAAGCATAAAATCATCTTGCTAACCTGTGATGAAACTCATAGTATAAATGGTGTTTTTACTCCTTTTTTAGGGCATTTTCAAAGTGCAAAAATCGCAAAAGAGCAAATGAATGTAAGTGCTCAAAAAAAGGCTATTTTATGGCAAAAAATCATTAAAAACAAAATCCTAAATCAAGCCTTTGTTTTGAAAAAACACAATAAAATAGAGCAAAGCAATGAGCTTGTAAATTTGGCTAAAAAAGTAACCTTAAATGATAGTAAAAATATTGAAGCTGTTGCGGCGGTGTTGTATTTTAAAACTTTGTTTGGTGCTTCTTTTTCAAGAGATGAGCTTTGCTTTGAAAATTCTGCTTTAAATTATGGCTATGCAATCATTAGGGCTTGTATTATTAGAGCAGTTTGTATCAGTGGACTTTTGCCTTGGCTTGGCATAAAGCACAATAATATTTATAATTCTTTTGCGCTTTGTGATGATTTGATAGAAGTGTTTAGGGCTAGTGTTGATGATTGTGTTTTAGAACTTGTGGGTGAAAGTGAGTTTTTAAACAAAGATGACAAAAGAGCGTTGATTGGTCATTTACAAAGCAAAATCAATTTTGATGGGCAAAATTATCCTTTAAATAGAGCGATAAATCATTATGTGGCAAATTTTAAAAATGCTTTATTGTATGAAGATGAACTAAAGATAGTGAAATTTGATGATTGAAGATAAATTTATGCGTGTGCTTTTGATGTTTGATGTGCCAACTAAAAGTAAAAAAGAGCAAAAACTAGCAAGTAAATTTAGAAACAATCTTATAAAATTAGGTTATTTTATGCTGCAATTTAGCGTTTATATGCGTATTTGCAAGGGTTTAAGTTCCGCAAAAAGTTCTATTGAAAATGTAAAAAAGATTTTGCCACCTTATGAAAATGTAAGGGCTTTAATCATCACTGAAAAGCAGTTTGATAAAATGGAGCTTTTGCTTGGTGGCATAGTTTTTAACGAAAAAGTTAATAACGAAACTAATTTAACGCTTTTTGATATAGATAGTCATGGAGAATTTAAATACAAAAATTCAAATAATGAAGAAATTCAAATAAACAAAAAACAAGAAAAATATCACCAGCAAAATTTATCTGAATTTTAAAAGCGGTTTTAGAGGATTGTAACCCCGCAGAGTCCCGCAAACTCTTTATTTTAGTCCCTTTTTAAATTTCTTATGAGATTATAGCAATTTTTGCTATTTTTATTAAAAAACCCTGAAATTTTCATTATCTGGTAAATATCTATTTTACCATAAAGAAATTTAAAAAGGGACTAAAACAAACTCACTTCTTATAACTACAGTTAAAATATTTTACCATAAAGAAATTTAAAAAGGGACTAAAACTAATGTGATATACACAAATACAACAGGAGGATTTTACCATAAAGAAATTTAAAAAGGGACTAAAACTTTATCATCATAGATACCACTAGAAATTCAATTTTACCATAAAGAAATTTAAAAAGGGACTAAAAACCCTAGTGGATTGAAACTCCGCTAGGGCTAATTACTCCACTAAAAGGAGGTTGCAAATTTGAAATTTATGGTTGATTAAAATCGAAATAAAATTATTTAAATAATTTCAAGGCATAAAGATAATATCCACTAAACTTTCATTTTCTAACATTTCACATTCTTTTGGCACCACCATAAGGGCAGCTTTATTGTTAAGATTGTTTATAATCGCACTAGAGCCTTCTTTTTTACCTTCAAGATTAGCTAAAATGCGTCCATTTTCAAACTTTATGTTACAAGCGACAAATTCCAAATAAGGTGTTTTTTTCTTGTAGCTTCCTTGTAAGAAGGCTTTGCAAATATAGTCTTTAGGCTGAAGTAACCAAGAGTTTAAAATCTCTCTTGCGTAAAGATTAAACATTACCATAGCCGAGTAAGGAAAACCTGGTAAGGCGATAATGAATTTTTCATTAGCCTTGGCTATTTTGATATGTCTACCTGGTTTTATGTCGGCTTTATCGATGATGATTTCGTATTCTTTGACAGCTTTTTTCAAAAAGTCAAAATCCCCCATAGAAACTCCGCCAGTTGTAACTAAAATATCACAACTTTGCAAAGCACTTTCAAGGGTAGAAAAAGTGGCTTTTTCATCATCTTTTAAAAGAGGAAAAACCCTTGTATCACAATTTAAATTTTTAGCTAAATTAGCTATGGCGATATGATTTGAAGAGCGGATTTGAGCGGGATTTTCTAAGGCTTCTCCTAGATCTTTGATCTCACTTCCACTACTTAAAACTCCTACAATAGGCTTTATAAACACACTAATGTGAAAAAATCCAAGTTCAGCCAAAAGAGCTATTTCGCTATAATTTAACCTTGTGCCTTTTTTGAGTAAAATTTCATCTTTTTTATAGTTTTCTCCTACCGCACGCACGGCAAAAGTTTGGGGAACTTTTTTTTCTATAAAAAGAGTATCATTTTCTACGCGTACATTTTCAACAGGGACTAAAGTATCGCTTCCTTCGCTCATGAGTGAGCCTGTAAAGGTTTTTACACAAGTACCATTTTGCACGCTAAATTGTGGCATAGTGCCCGCAGGTGTGAGGCCTAAAATTTTTAAAGTTTTATTTTGATCTTCAAATTTGATCGCATAACCATCCATAGCCGAAGTTGGAAATTCAGGCTGATTTTTAGGGGCTTTTATGTCTTGAGCTAAAATGCGTCCTAAACACTCTGTAAGAGCTATTTTTTCAATCTTTTCATAGGTTTTGATATGAGAATGTAAAATTTTTAAACTTTCTTCATAAGACATTAACATTTTTTATCCTTTTAAAAGTCCTGCACCGCAAAGTTTGGTTGATCTTTCTTTGGCATAAATTCTTTCTTTGTTTATCACATCATACTTCCAAATAGGTGCACTCGCTTTAAAATCTTCAACAAATTCATTAAGAAGTTTAAGTCCTAATTTTCTTTGTTTGCTTAAAATTCCTGCAAAATAAGAGCTTTCATGAACCGCCACATCGCCTATAGAGTGAGCAAAAAGCAAGCTAATACCATCAAAATCTACTCTTTTTTGCCACTCATTAAACCATTTTTTTAAAAGCGGTTCATAAATATCAAAACTAAGTGCCTCAATGCCTTCTTCTTCACGCACAATACCACAAAAAGTCAGTAAAGCACCGCAGTTTTTATCCTTGGCAAATTCATACCATTGGCTATAAATTTTAGGAATATCTAAAGAACCTTGATAAAGTGTAAAATGTTTCATTTAACCCCCACAAACTGGCGGTAAAAGTGCTATTTTATCACCATCTTTTAACTTAGTGTTTTCATCAAAAATGATTTCATCGTTTAAAGATACGGCACAAAGTTCTAGCCATTCTTTTAAACTCTCATCTTTTTGCAAAATTTCTTTTAATTCTTTTAAATTTTTTACCTCAAGTTCTAAATTTTCTTTATTTATGGGGCCTAAAAATTCCACTTTTACCATTTTATTCCTTTACTTCTAAATTTCCCATCATTCCTAAATCTTCATGTTCTAAAATATGACAATGATACATTCTAAGCCCTTTAAAATCTTGTTTCATTCTAAGTCTTAACTCTTCATTAGGACGCACATTTATAGTATCTCTTAAGGCTCTAAATTCGGATTTTTGAACTTTGCCATTGAGTTTTGATGAGATGAGTTCAAATTGCGTGCCATGTATATGGAAAGGATGATCCATGTGAGATTTATTTATCACTATCCAGTCTTCAACTACTCCAAGTTTGGAGCTTAAATCAATGCGTTTTAAATCATAGCTTTTGCCATTGATTAAAAACATAGACGCAAGAGCGATTTTTAATTCGCTTTCACTTTTTCCCATCATACCATGCATTTGCATATGATCTTCACTCATGATTATTTCTTTAAATTCCTTAGGTTCTTCTGAAGGTTTGAAAATTTTTAATTTTTTTGGAAGTTTTACATTTTCTTTTTTTAGGTTAATATTGGCTAGAAATAGGGTATTAGGTTCTTCTTTTACCATCATTTTATCCCTATCATAATAAGCACTTTCTAGCTTAAATTCCCCATCTTTTGGAGCGTCGATTAAAACTTCTACACGAGAAGCAGGACTTAAGAAAAGTTCTTCTTTATAAATAGCTTTTTCTATAAGTCCACCATCAGTACCAACAAGTATAAACTTAGCTCCTTGTATGCGTAAATTTAAATATCTTGCTGCAGTAGCATTATAAATGCGTATGCGTTCGTTTGTGGCGAGTTTGATTTTAGGTTTAAATTGTCCATTAATGAGTACAAATTCTCCTTCTCTACCATTTAGCCAATCATTTAGGTTATTGTTTGGAATTTGAGCGTTTTCATCAAGACGCAAATCGCTAATCATCAAATCTTTTTCTTTTAAATGACTTAAAGCATCTTTTTTTGCTTTGATCACAAAAGCCCCTGCTAAACCCATAAAAACTTGTTTAGAAGCCGTATAATGAGGATGTGGATGATACCAGTAAGTTCCTGCGCTATCTTGAGGAATTTCAAAACGATATATTCTTTCTTCTCCTGCTAAGATAGGATCATGTGGGCTTCCATCTTGATCAGGTGGCACAGGAACGCCATGCCAATGTATAGTTGTAGCTTCTTTGAGTTTGTTTTTGACTAAAATTTCAAGTTTATCTCCTTCAAAAACTTCTATTTTTGGAGCAGGCACGAGGCCATTGTAAGTATAAAATAAGGTTTTTTTACCTTTGATAAGCTCTATATGATTTTCTTTGATTTCTAGGGTAGCACGAAAAATATTTTTTTCTTTACTTTCATTTTTGAGTAAAGGCAAGGCTTTTAAAATTTCTCCTTGGGGGAATTGTTTTGGATCTAAAAGCTTTAAATTTTTTGGAGCAAAGTTTATAAAAGAAGTATCTAAGTCATGATTTATAGAATGATTTTTATGCATGGAGTGTATATCGTGCATAGGATTTGCATAGGCTACACCCATACTTGCTAGAGTGAGTGCATTAAATTTTAAAAAATTTCTTCTATTCATTAGTTTTTCCTTTTGCTTGATTTTTTATATTATAGTCATTATTTTTTTAGTTTTAGTAAATATTTATTTTGAAAATTTGGTTTAATTTTGTTATGATTTTAGCAATTTAATCAAGGAAAAATAATGTTTTATGAAAAAATTCAAACTCCAGCTTATATTTTAGAAGAAGATAAATTAAGAAAAAATTGTGAGCTTTTAGCAAGTGTTGGTGAAAAAAGTGGTGCTAAAGTGCTTTTAGCTTTAAAAGGTTTTGCTTTTTCAGGAGCGATGAAAATTGTCGGAGAATACCTAAAAGGTTGCACTTGTAGCGGACTTTGGGAAGCAAAATTTGCTAAAGAATACATGGATAAAGAAATTCATACTTATTCGCCTGCTTTTAAAGAAGATGAAATAGGTGAAATAGCCAGTTTATCTCATCACATAGTGTTTAATTCTTTAGCTCAATTTCATAAATTTCAAAGCAAAACACAAAAAAATTCCTTAGGTCTTCGTTGTAATGTTGAATTTTCTCTAGCCCCAAAAGAACTTTACAATCCTTGTGGAAGATACTCAAGACTTGGAATTCGTGCTAAAGATTTTGAAAATGTGGATTTAAATGCTATAGAAGGACTTCATTTTCACGCACTTTGTGAAGAAAGTGCTGATGCTCTAGAAGCTGTTTTAAAGGCTTTTGAAGAGAAATTTGGTAAATGGATAGGGCAAATGAAATGGGTGAATTTTGGAGGAGGACATCACATCACTAAAAAAGGCTATGATGTTGAAAAACTTATTGCTTTGTGTAAAAATTTCAGTGATAAATACGGTGTGCAAGTTTATCTTGAACCAGGCGAAGCGGTGGGTTGGCAAACAGGAAATTTGGTGGCTAGTGTAGTAGATATCATAGAAAATGAAAAACAAATTGCCATTTTAGATACTTCAAGCGAAGCACATATGCCAGATACTATCATCATGCCTTATACAAGTGAAGTTTTAAATGCTAGAATTTTAGCCACAAGAGAAAATGAAAAAATTTCAGACTTAAAAGAAAGCGAATTTTCCTATTTGCTTACTGGAAATACTTGTTTAGCGGGCGATGTAATGGGAGAATACGCCTTTGATAAAAAGCTTAAAATCGGCGATAAAATTGTTTTTTTAGATCAAATTCATTACACCATTGTGAAAAACACAACTTTTAATGGTATAAGACTTCCAAATCTCATGCTTTTAAATGTAAAAAATGAACTTCAAATGATAAGAGAATTTTCTTATAAGGATTATTCTTTAAGAAATTAGTATTATTTATAATTTGCATAAAATGTTAATTTTATTTGGAAGAGAATCAAAGATATAAATTTTATGCAAAGTATTTTATTTTTTCAAATATAAAATCAACTCAAATATCTAATTTTCAATATTTTGGTATGATTTTTTAATATTTTAAATCCTTGTGGAATTTTATTGAAATTCAGTGATTTTTAAATCAAATAGTATTAAGATAAATCGATTTAAAAATCGGCTTTAAAATGAATATTAGGTATATTTTGCATAATATTCATTCAAGCAAAATTTAAAGCTATTTTTGAAAATTTTGAATGCATGGGGGCTTTAATGGATTTGGAAAAATTAAGATTAGCTAGAAGTCTTTATTATCAATGTCTAGGAGAGCTTTTTGTTTTTTCATTTTCTGAAGAAAGATTGTCAAAATTACAAGAGTATTTAAAGACAATGCAAGAATGTTTATTTGATGAAAATTTAAAATCAAATTTTGATATCTTGCTTAAGCATTTAGATGATGAAAATTCTATACAAGCATTTTTTAAAGAATATGATTTGCTTTTTTTAAGTCTTAAAAATAGCATCCCAACGACTTTTTCTTACATAGAAGAAGGTTTTGAAAATTCAAATCCTTTACTTTGCGTGCGTCAAATTTTAGTCAAAAGTAAAATAAGACGCAATGAAAAATTTTTTAAAGAAAGTGAAGATAGTGTTGGATTTTGTTTATTGTTAATGAGTGAATTTTTAAGGCAAAATGAAGATGATTTAGCCAAAGAGCTTTTTGAAAAAGTGATCAATAAAAGCATTGATGAGTTTTTAGGCGATGTTTTCATGAATAAAAATGCGAATTTATATAAGGAAATTGCAAGTATTGCATCGGCTTTTATGGAATTTGAAAGACTTTGCTTTGAAGTGGAAAAACCTGCAAAAATAAATTCTAAAAAAGTGCAAAACGATCTATCGCGTTCAGAATTTTTAAGAAGAGAAGCAAATAAACAAAGGAGGACTCGTGAAAAATCGCAGGGAATTTCTTAAAAAATCCGCTTTTGCCTTAGGGGCTGCTGGAGTGCTTGGTAGCACAACTTTAGCTCTAGCTAAAGATGAAGAAAGAAAAGATTTGGTTAAAGGTAAAAGTAAGAAAAAAGAAGTGCTTTTTCAAAGAAGTGCTAATTGGGAAAATTATTATATAAAGGCTGAGTAATGTCAAGTGTAGGTGAAAATATCAAGCTTACGCGTCGTTCTTTTCTTAAAATGGCAGCACTTTCAAGCCTAGCAACACCGTTGCTTGCTAGAAGTGAAACTTTAAGAGAAGCGAGTGCTGATGAGCTTAAAGAAGCTTATGAAGGTAGTAAAAAAGTAAAAACAGTTTGTACAGCCTGTTCTGTAGGCTGTGGGATTATTGCAGAAGTGCAAAATGGTGTTTGGGTGCGTCAAGAAATCGCTCAAGATCATCCTGTGAGTTCAGGTGGACATTGCTGCAAGGGATCTGATATGATCGATATGGTGCGTTCACATGTGCGTTTAAAATATCCTATGAAAAAAGAAAATGGAGAATGGAAACGCATAAGTTATGAGCAAGCTTTAAGTGAGATCGGAGAAAAACTAGCTGCTTATCGTAAAGAAAATCCTGAAAGTGTTATGTTTTTAGGTTCTGCAAAACTTAATAATGAACAAGCTTATTATATAAGAAAATTTGCAGCATTTTTTGGAACGAACAATGTAGATCATCAAGCTAGAATTTGACACAGCGCAACAGTCGCCGGTGTGGCGAATACATTTGGTTATGGCGCTATGACAAACCATCTTGGAGACATCCAAAGAAGTAAATGTATCATTATCATTGGAGCAAATCCAGCAGTAAATCACCCTGTGGGTTTTAGACATTTCTTAAAAGCAAAAGAAAAAGGTGCAAAGCTTATCGTTGTAGATCCTAGATTTACAAAAAGTGCAGCAAAAGCGGATATTTATGCAAGAATTCGTCCAGGAACTGACATTGCTTTCATGTATGGAATGCTAAAAATCATCTTTGATGAAGGTTTAGAAGATACAAAATATCTTGATGAAAGAGTTTTTGGAATTGATAAAATTCGCGAAGAAGCAGCAAAATGGACAGCCGAAGAAGTAGAAAATGTTACGGGAATTTCTAAAGAACTTTTGGTGCAAATCACTCACGAAGTAGCTAAAAACAAACCAACTACGCTTATTTGGGCTATGGGTTTAACTCAACATACTGTAGGAACTTCAAATACACGTTTAGCACCTATTGTGCAAATGGTACTTGGAAATATAGGTAAATTTGGTGGCGGAGTTAATATCTTACGCGGACACGATAATGTTCAAGGTGCTTCGGATATGGCTTGTTTGAGTGAAAATTTACCTGGTTATTATCCTTTAAATGAAGCGACTTGGAGATACTATGCCAAAATTTGGGGTGTGGATTATGAATGGCTTTTAGGAAATTTTGTAAGTAAAGATTGGATGCATAAAACCGGACTTTCACTTGCTAGATGGTGGGCAGCAGCTTTAAATGGAAAAGATGGAAATGATGCTATCGATAATGCAGGAACGCCTTTAAAAGCTTTAGTAGTTATGGGAAATGGTATCACTTCAACCGCACAACAAGTAAAAGTTAAAGAAGGTTTGGAAGCTTTAGAGCTTTTAGTTTTGGCTGATCCTTTTGTAAATGAAGCAGGGATTATCGCAGAAAGAAAAGATGGGATTTATCTTTTACCTGCAGCAACACAGTTTGAAACAAGCGGAAGTGTAACAGCTACAAATCGTAGTGGACAATGGAGATTTAAGGTTGTAGATCCACTTTATGAAAGCATGGAAGATCAAGAAATTTTATTTGAGCTTTCTAAAAAATTAGGTTTTTATGAAGACTTTACCAAGACTTTACGCGATGAAAAAGGTGAGATCGTTTGGCCTGAAAATGCAACAAGAGAAATTGCAAAAGCAGTTAGAAGTATAGGGCTTAATGGTTGGAGTCCTGAAAGGCTTAAAAAACATACTTTATACTGGGATAAATTTGATGAGGTAACTTTAGAAGGAAAAGACGAAGTTGCTGGCGAGTATTACGGGCTTCCTTGGCCTTGTTGGAGTGATAAGCATCCAGGTTCTCCTGTGCTTTATAATACCGACATTGAAGTAGCAAAAGGTGGTATGGGCTTTAGAAACAATTTTGGACTTGAGTATGAAGGAGAGAGTTTACTTGCTAAAAATGCGCCTTTAAATTCGCCTATTGATACAGGTTATCCACAAATTACTAAAGATAATATAGAAAAAGTTTTAGGCATTACTTTAAGTGCTCAAGAAAAAGAAAAAATGGGATCAACTTGGTCTTATGATGATAGCAATATCATAGCAACTAAATGTATAGAAAAAGGCATAGTTCCTTATGGAAATGCTAAAGCTAGAGCTGTAGTTTGGACTTTTAAAGATAAAATTCCACTCCACCGTGAGCCTTTACATTCTCCAAGAAACGATTTGGTGCAAAAATATCCAAGTTTTGAAGATCAAAAAGCGCTTTACCGCGTGGATACTAAATTTGTTTCTGTGCAACAAGCTAAGGATTATTCTAAAGAATTCCCGCTTAATCTTGTTACCGCAAGACTTGTGAATTTAAATGGTGCAGGTATGGAAAATAGAGCGTCTATGTATCTAACGCGTTTAACACCTGAAATGTTTTGTGAGATCAATCCTGAATTAGCAAAAGAGCAAGACATTAAAGCAGGAGATATGATTTGGGTGCATTCTCCAGAAGGCACTAAAATTCATGTAAGAGCGAAGGTTAATCCAGGTGTAGCAAAAGATATGATTTTCTTGCCTTTCCATTTTACAGGAGTTATGCAAGGCGTGGATTTAACGCACAATTTCCCAGAAGGAACTAAGCCTTATGCAAGCGGAGAAAGTGCTAACACGGTAACAAATTATGGTTATGATATCATGTGTCAGATTCCAGAGACTAAAGGTGGGCTTTGTAGAATCAGTAAGGATGGAAAATGAGTAAGGTAAATTTTGCAAATTTGGAAAAAGAACGCTTGAAATTCTTTTGTGATAATGAGCGTTGTATTGATTGTAATGGTTGTGCGGTAGCTTGTGATGAAGCACATGAGCTTCCTATTCATATTCGCCGCCGCCGTGTAATTACTTTAAATGAAGGAATTCAAGGAAAAGAAGTTTCAACTTCTATTTCTTGTATGCATTGTGATGATGCTCCTTGTTCTATCGTTTGTCCTGTGGATTGTTTTTACATCCGTGCTGATGGTATTGTTTTGCACGATAAAGAAATTTGCATAGGTTGTGGATATTGTCTTTATGCTTGTCCTTTTGGTGCACCACAATTTCCAAAAGATAGTGTTTTTGGAAATAAAGGCATTATGGATAAATGTACTATGTGTGCAGGTGGCCCTGAAGCAACGAATTCAGAAAAAGAAAGAGAACTTTATGGTCAAAATCGTATCGCAGAAGGAAAAGTTCCTGTATGTGCTGCGATGTGTTCGACAAAAGCACTTTTAGTAGGTGAAAGTTCTAAAATAGAAGAGATTTATCATAATAGACTTATGAATAGAAATTATGGTATTCCAAATCCTTCAGAAAGTTTGGAGTGGAAGATTGCTTACACAGGAAAGGAACGCTTATGAGAAAAGTATTTGTAACGCTTTTGTTAAGCGTGGTAAGTTTATTTGCTTATGGTAGCGAGAGAATGGGACAAGATACTCAAATTTGGGATTTTCATCGTATTACAAATATCCCAAATTATGATACTTTTGGCAAACTTTGGACAACTTTGCAAGGTGAATATATAGCTACTATAGCTTTAATCGCTATTATTGCGGTATTGTCTGCATTTGCTTTGCATTATATGGTTATAGGACCTAAGCAATTTTCACACGATGGAAAGAAAATTTATGCTTTTACATTATTTGAAAGACTTTTTCATTTTATCGCGGCAATTTCTTGGGTGATTTTAGTGCCAACTGGTTTTGTGATGATGTTTGGGGCGACTTTTGGAGGTGGACTTTTTGTAAGAGTTTGTAAAAATTTACATGCTTTTGCAACGGTTTTATTTATCATCTCTATAATCCCTATGTTTTTATGGTGGATTAAAAGAATGCTTCCTGCAAGTTATGATATCAGATGGATGATGATAGTAGGTGGTTATTTAAGCAAAGTAAAACGTCCTGTACCTGCAGGTAAGTTTAATTTTGGTCAAAAATCTTGGTATTATATAGCTGTATTTGGTGGATTTTTGATGATAATTACAGGTGGATTTATGTATTTTCTTGATTTTAATTCCACGGCAATTCAAGGTCTTTTTGGTTTAACTCAAATTGAACTTTTAAGAATTTCAGCTATAGTGCATAATTTCTTGGGTATAGTGTGTGCAGTGTTTTTTGGCGTGCATATTTATATGGCAGTATTTGCAATCAAAGGCAGTATCCATTCTATGATTAGTGGTTATAAAGAAGAAGAAGAGGTTTATATTTTACATTCTTATTGGTATAAAGAATTAAGCAATAAAAAGCAAATTGAACCTAGTTTTTCTTATGATCCTAATGTGAAAATTTAATTTTTTATCAATCTCTCTTAGTTTAAGAGAGATTTTTAAATTTAAATATTTATAAAATTCTTATACTTAAATTCGATATTTTATATTAAGGACTTTTTTTCATTAATAAAATAAGTTTAATTAAATTAGATTTTTATTTTGGGGTGAGATTTGATCTAGGCTAAACTCTCTACCAAAGCCTAGTAAGAATTTGTGTTTAAAGATTGACTAAGTAAGGTTTTAACATATTTTATTGTTTGATTAAATTAGCTATAAGAATAAGAGCAATTAAAGCAATTATAAATATTGTTCTTTAATCATTCTAATCTCCATAAACACTAGGTTTTTTAAACTTTAGCATTTTTTATCTTTTTTTATTAAGGAATATTATTAATTTTTAAGATGTTTTTAAATTTAGTCAAAGTAAAAGTGATTAAAAATATTTTAAAATAAATTTATTTCTAATTTAATTTCTTAAAAACATTTACATTTTAATCTACACTGCGTAGTAAAAAAGCGTGTTTGTTATATCTCTTTTAATCCTATGCACGGCAGAGATTGCCGTACTATATAGGTTAAAACTTTTAAATTCTTGTGTTTTAACAAGAATTTCGTTGTAAAGAATTCTCAAAAAGTTTAAGATTAAAATTTATACTTAAGTCCTACTTGACCACTTAAGTAAGTTTCATTTTTATTATCTACTTTACCTGCTAGTATTTGTTTAGCACCAAAGCCAAGATTCATACTGAGTTGATTTGTAAAATCTACATTACCCCCTACGATAATTTGTCCGTATGTTTTTTTCTTGTTGTTAGCTTCTACGCTAGTAAAGAAAGCATTATTTACAGCTAGGTTAGCTGTGTAATCATCACCACTATTGATAACAAATTGTTCTATTTTTGGAGTTACAAAAATATAAGAGTTTTCATTCATATATTTTCTAAATTCAGCACCCACTTCAACACTTACAGAATTGTTTTTCATAGAATCAATATCTTTAGCAATAGCACCATTTTCTGTATGAGATGGAGTATAACTAAAATAATAATTTATCCCTGCAAAAGGTTTAATAAATAAAGTATTATCACTAAAGTCAAACACACGACCTACATTAGCACTAAATCCTAAGAATTTGCTTGTATAATCTGAGTTATATGCACCATCTGTTTGAATATTGTCTTGTTTAGTTGGAGAAACTTGAGCATAAGCTTTAAGATTAAGTTCCCATTGTGGAGCTATATTGATAGTAGAATACATACCTAATTGGAAGTTATCGCTTTTTTGTTCTAAATTATTGTCTTTGATTTTAGCATTTGCATAAGTAAAATAAGTACCCCATAAAACATTATCATTAGCTTGTTTATCTACCCCTACGGTAGCACCATACATTGCACCACTATCTCCATCGATAATGTTAGCACCACCAAAAGCATTAGCCCAAATACTATTGGTATATTCATTTACATAGCTTGGTCTCATATCACTATCTAAAGCAGCAAATTTAAGGCCATTCATTTTAGAAGCATA
>NZ_MJWS01000079.1:0-140247 GCF_001762365.1 Campylobacter sp. BCW_6873 | reverse complement strand
TTTAAGATTAAAATTTATACTTAAGTCCTACTTGACCACTTAAGTAAGTTTCATTTTTATTATCTACTTTACCTGCTAGTATTTGTTTAGCACCAAAGCCAAGATTCATACTGAGTTGATTTGTAAAATCTACATTACCCCCTACGATAATTTGTCCGTATGTTTTTTTCTTGTTGTTAGCTTCTACGCTAGTAAAGAAAGCATTATTTACAGCTAGGTTAGCTGTGTAATCATCACCACTATTGATAACAAATTGTTCTATTTTTGGAGTTACAAAAATATAAGAGTTTTCATTCATATATTTTCTAAATTCAGCACCCACTTCAACACTTACAGAATTGTTTTTCATAGAATCAATATCTTTAGCAATAGCACCATTTTCTGTATGAGATGGAGTATAACTAAAATAATAATTTATCCCTGCAAAAGGTTTAATAAATAAAGTATTATCACTAAAGTCAAACACACGACCTACATTAGCACTAAATCCTAAGAATTTGCTTGTATAATCTGAGTTATATGCACCATCTGTTTGAATATTGTCTTGTTTAGTTGGAGAAACTTGAGCATAAGCTTTAAGATTAAGTTCCCATTGTGGAGCTATATTGATAGTAGAATACATACCTAATTGGAAGTTATCGCTTTTTTGTTCTAAATTATTGTCTTTGATTTTAGCATTTGCATAAGTAAAATAAGTACCCCATAAAACATTATCATTAGCTTGTTTATCTACCCCTACGGTAGCACCATACATTGCACCACTATCTCCATCGATAATGTTAGCACCACCAAAAGCATTAGCCCAAATACTATTGGTATATTCATTTACATAGCTTGGTCTCATATCACTATCTAAAGCAGCAAATTTAAGGCCATTCATTTTAGAAGCATAAGTTCCAAAAGGATTGTTTAGCATTGCTACACGAGAGCCTATAGAAACATCATTAGAAATATTCATAGTGGTATTAACTGCGCTAGAAGCTGAATTTAGATTAGATACAGATTTACCTGTATTGTCTGTGTCTTTTTTGATTTGTAGGGCTAGTTTTGCACCGCTAAAACTTTTTAAATCTAGTCCTAAACCTTGATCTACAAGTTTGTCTGCGATTTCTCTAAGATTAAGTACAGCATTATATTCAGCACTTCCTTCTTTAAGGTTGTATAATTTTACTACTTCTTTGTCTAAGTTTGGATTGTTTTCGCCTTTTTGTATTATTTCATTTAATTTATTTTTTTGGTCTTCAAGCTGTTTTTTTATTTGTTCATTATCATTAAATTGTTTTATTAGTTTTTCTAGCATTTTTAAGTCAATTTTTAATTGAGTTAGAGTATTTTTTAAATGCTCAGTTGCTGTTCCATTTGCTACCAAGCATTTGCTAGATCCGCAATTTACTTCTTTTAAATTGTAATCTACTAATTCCATATCCAGCAAATTTTTATCAAGTGTTATACTTTGAAAGGTGTCTTGATTTTTATCTATATCGATATAATCACTTGCAAATTTGCCATATGAAGCTTCAGCTGTATTTGATGTGCTTATATCCTTATTAAATCCTTGTGCTTGGATTAAAAGTGTGTTTTTAGCAAGCAAATCTCTAAAAGATGTACCATTTACGCTAAATTTAGAATTAGTGATATTCGCATTATTAGCAACTTTTATAGAATAATTTTGCACTGCATAAGGATTGCCAAATTCAAAAAAGGTTTTGTCTGCATTTAAATTTCCATTTACGACAAGGTTATTTCCATATACAGATACTCTTGAGCCTTTTTGTGTATCATCTTCTACTAAATTAGTTCCGCTAAGGCTTAAATCTCCATTGAACACCGAGCCGCTTTGATTGACATATAAATTCATATCTTTAAGTATGGTTTCTTTAGCATTTACATAAAGATTTGCAATGTAAGAACTTTCCATACCAACATTTTCGATATTTAAAGTATTTTTATCACCCAAATCAAAGACATACTTAAATTCATCAGTATCGATATCTTTATCATCTGGATTTAAAAAGCTTTCATCATCAAATCTAGGAATGTTTGATTTTATGGTTAAATCATTGCCTTTTAAACTATCTCTATTTATTAAAACTACATCTTGCCCTTTAACTTCAAAATAATCTTGCAGATTTTTTCCGCTAATCCCATCTAGTTCTATTTCAGTTGGTGTTGTCTGAGTTTCAACTAAGGTATTTTTAGAATTTAAATCTACTGCCATTACATTGCTACAAAGTGCAGCACCTAAGCCAAAACCCACTAAAACTTTACTCGCCGAAAACGAAAGCTTCATAAATTCTCCTTATACAAAAAATAAAAAAACCATTATACCCCCCCCCATAAAAAAGAGCTTAAGAAGTAATTTTATAAAGAGAAAATTTTATTTTTGTTTTTAAATTTCAAATTGTTAGTATATTTTCACTTGAAGAGTTTAAAGAGTAAATTTATGTTTTTTTGATATAAAATGCTTTAAAATTCTTAAAAATTATAAATTAAACCCCTATTTTTTTATCAGTATTACTTTTAATTATGTTTTTTTGATATAATTAAATTTTTAAAATAACGCGAAAAGAGAAAGCTTATGGAACCCTTATTTACAACTCAAATTTTAAAATATAAAGGTGATGAATCTTTTACATGCGATGATACTTTAGTGCGTGAAATTAAGCTTGAAATTTTTATTAATGATGAAAGAGTAGGTGCTTTAATGGCAACTCCTGTAGATGAACAGGCATTAGCAATAGGGTATTTAATGAGCGAAAATATCATTGCGAAAGTAAGCGATATTGAGAACATAGAAACAAAAGATGATGGTATGAGTGTGCATATCAAAGCAAAGATTGATAAAGAAAATTTAGCAAAGCTTAATGCTGAAGGCGTAGTTATAAGTGGTTGTGGTAGAGCACATACTGCAAATATCGATTTAGAAGCCATTGAAGCAAGTAAAATTAGTTCTGATGTAAAATTTAGCAAAGATGAAATTTTAAAACAAATGAGTACTTTTTATACTCAATGTGAGCTTTATGAGAAAACAGGCTGTGTACATACGGCTAAGCTTTTTGTAAATGAGAAAACTTTTTTTATAGGTGAAGATATAGCTCAACATAATACCATAGATAAAGCTTTAGGAAAAGCACGTTTAGCTGGGGTTGATTTAAGTCAATGTTTTTTAATGGTTAGTGGAAGGCTAAGTTCTGAAATGGTAGCTAAAGCAGTTATGCATAAAATTCCAGTCCTTGTTTCACGCACGGCTCCTACTTGTTTAGGAGTTATGATAGCAAGAAAATTTGATTTAACGCTTTGTGGTTTTGCTAGAGAAAATAAGATTAATATTTATAGTGGAGAATTTAGAATTCATGGATAAAAACCAAGAAAAAGAAATCATCTCATACATGAGAGAATTGTTAAATAGTAATGAAAAATTAGATTGTGGTACGGCTTTTAAAATTGCAAAGAAATTTAATGTAAATATAGAAAAAATCGGACAATTAGCCGATGAAAATCACATGAGAATTGATAATTGCGAGTTGGGGCAATTTGGATATTTAGATTTTGAAAAAGCAAAGATTGAAGTGCTTAAAAAAATAGAACCTAGTTTAGATGAAAAGCGTAGAATTTTTTGTAAAGATGCAAGAGATATTGCTAAAGAAGGTTGTGGACTTAAAAGTATGCGTTCAGCTTTAAAAGCTTATAAGGTTGATGTAAAGTATTGTCAACTTGGTTGTTTTAAAGAAAAAAAAGGTAAGCAATTTATAGTAAGAACAAAAACTTGGATTGAAAATGCGGATGGAGATTTGCTTTTTGGACGAGGAAAAACAGAACTTTTAGAGCTTATCGGACAAACAGGTAGTTTATTGCATGCTTCTAAACTTATGGGGATTAATTATAAAAAAGCTTGGATGCATTTACAAACCTTACAAAAAAATTCTCAAGAAATTTTAGTTAGCACACGACAAGGACGCTCTAAAGAATCAGGAACAAAACTTACTCCTAGAGCTTTGGAATTAATGGAAAATTACTCTATTTTGCAAAAGGACATAGAAGAATACGCTAATAAACGTTTTAAAGAATTGTTTTTAAAAGGAAAAAAATAAATCTTCTATCAAAAAATACTAATACATAATATTTTTATAATTAATTAATATTATTTTTTAAAAAAATATGTTAAAATTAGAAACTAAATTTTTTTAGGAGTTGTAAGATGTTTAAATCTTTAAATATAGGTTTAAAACTTATTTTTTCTGTGGCAACTGTTGTTGTTATTGGACTTGTTATTTTAATTTCATTAATCACAAAACAAGTAAGTCAAAATATTACCAAAAATACAGAAGATATTCTTGCTTCTATCACGAAAGAATATGCTACCCAAACTCAAGGAATTTTTGGGGAAATGATCGCTTTAAATAAAAGTATTTCAGGTACTTTAACAGAAATGTTTAGATCAACCTCCAAAGAAGATTTAGATATAGATAATATAACAAATATTATAACCAATACTTTTGATAATAGCGCTTATTCTAATTTTACTTATTTGTATCTTATCGATCCGCCAGAATACTTTAAAGAAGAGAGTAAATTTTTCAATACTCAAAGTGGAAAATTTGTCATGCTTTACGCCGATGAAGAAAAGGATAATAAAGGCGGAATAAAAGCAATACAAGCTAGTGATGAAATAGCTAATTTGCAAGTTGTGCAAGATATATTAAAAAAAGCAAAATATGGGGAAAATAAAGTATATATAGGCCGTCCTATTAAAATGAATTTAGAAGGTCAAAATTTTGATGCTGTAAATATTGCTATGCCTATATTTGACCGAAAAAATCAAGTTGTAGGTGTTATCGGTATGACTTTGGATTTTTCGGCTATTGCTACTTATCTTTTAGACCCTAAGAGCCAAAAATATAATGGAGAATTAAGAATTCTTTTAAATTCAGATGGTCTTGTTGCAATTCATCCTAATAAAAATTTGGTTTTAAAAAATTTAAAAGATGTCAATCCTAACAAAGGTGCACAAGAGACTTATAAGGCTATGAGTGAAGGAAAAAATGGAGTTTTTAACTATATAGCTTTTGATGGTGATGATTCCTATGCTGCGATTAATAGTTTTAAAGTGCAAGATAGTTCTTGGACGGTTTTGGTAACTGCTCCTAAATATTCAGTTTTTGAACCTTTGAAAAAATTACAATTAATTATTATTAGCGCATCTTTTATTTTTATTTTTGTTGTTTTAGGAGTGGTTTATTATTGCGTAAGAAAAATTGTCGCATCTAGATTGCCTGTGATTCTTAGTTCTTTAGAATCATTTTTCCGTTTTTTAAACCATGAAAAAATTGAACCTAAGGCTATTGAAATTCGTGCCAATGATGAGCTAGGGGCAATGGGTAGAATCATAAATGAAAATATTGAAAAGATTCAAATATCTTTAGAACAAGATCAAAATGCTGTAGATGAATCAGTGCAAACTGCTAGAGAAATCGAAAAAGGTAATTTAACTGCAAGAATTACTAAAAATCCTATAAACCCTCAATTAGTAGAACTTAAAAATGTTCTTAATAGAATGCTTGATGTTTTGCAAAGTAAAATTGGTTCTAATATGAATGAAATTAATAGAGTTTTTGATAGTTATAAAGCGCTTGATTTTAGCACAGAGGTGCTTGATGCTAAAGGCGAAGTTGAGATTACAACTAATATTTTAGGTAAAGAAATTAAAAAGATGCTTGTAGCTTCTTCAAATTTTGCTAAAGATTTAGCCAATCAGTCAGAAGAGTTAAAAAATTCTATGCAAAAACTTGCTGATGGCTCTAATGCACAAGCGAGTTCTTTAGAACAATCGGCTGCAGCTGTAGAGGAGATTAATTCTTCTATGCAAAATGTAAGTGGAAAAACAGTTGAGGTTGCTTCGCAAGCTGATGATATAAAAAATATTGTCAATGTGATTAAAGATATCGCTGAGCAAACGAATCTTCTTGCTTTAAATGCAGCTATTGAAGCTGCACGTGCTGGAGAACATGGGCGTGGTTTTGCAGTTGTTGCAGATGAGGTAAGACAGCTTGCGGAAAGAACAGGAAAATCCTTATCTGAAATAGAGGCAAATATTAATATACTTGTTCAAAGCGTAAATGAAGTAGCAGAATCTGTAAAAGAACAAACAGCAGGAATCACACAGATTAACGATGCTATAGCACAACTTGAAACTGTAACTAAGGAAAATGTCGAAGTTGCAAATGTTACCAATAATATAACAAATGAAGTCAATCAAATTGCTGCGGCAATTCTTGAAGATGTGAATAAAAAAAGATTTTAAAAAAGCTCATTTTGAGCTTTTGAATTTTTTCCATATTGTTTAAAATTTTTAAACACAAAACAAGTAATAAAATAATATTATTTTTCAAAGCTAATATCAAGGAAAAATAATGAAAATTGATTGTCGCAATCTTTCTTGTCCTCAGCCTATAGTTGAAACAAAAAACGCTCTTGAAAAACTTCAAGAAAATGAAATTTTAGAAATTGTTTTAAATTCTATTATTTCAAAAAATAATGTTGTAAAATTTCTTAACTCTTTAAATTTAAATCCTATTATAGATGAAAATGCACAAGAGTTTTGCATCAAAGTGCAAAAAAAGAATTTTAATTCTAGTGAAGTAAATATTCACGATTATAATGTTTTATTTTTAAAAACCGACAAAGTGGGTGAGGGTGAATTGGGACAAAATTTACTTGTAGGATTTTTAAGTACCTTAAAAAATTTAGATCATGCTCCAAGTAAAATTCTTTGCGTAAATGAAAGTGTTTTAATCAATGTTGATGAAAATCATAAAGCACATTTAGCTATGAAAGAACTTGAAAATTTAGGTATTGAGATCATAAGTTGCGGAGCTTGTTTGGAATTTTTTAATAAAAGCAAAGAACTTAAAATAGGAAATATAGGCAATGCTTATGAAATTTTAAACGAGCTTTTTGGTAAAGCAAAGATTATTACTTTGTAAAGGAAAAACACTGCAATATAAAAATCAAAATTTAACGCATTTTGTTAAAGCAGCAGGCTGAGCAGCGAAATTAAGCCCGGGTGGTCTTAAAACAATTTTAAATTTCATGCAAAAAACCCCTGCCTTACTTAGCGATATTGGAAATAATGAAGATGCAAGTGTATATCAAATCAGCCGCGATTTAGCTTTGGTGCAAACGCTTGATTTTATCACTCCTATAGTAGATAGTGCTTATCATTTTGGTGCTATTGCCGCAGCAAATGCTTTAAGCGATGTTTTTGCTATGGGTGCAGAGGTGATTAATGCCTTAAATATAGTAGGTTTTGATACTTGTAATCATGATTTAAATATCTTAAAAGAGCTTTTAGAAGGTGCAAATGATAAGGTTCAAGAATGCAATGCTTTAGTTGTGGGTGGCCATACTATAGAAAGCACTGAGCTTTTTTTTGGACTTAGTGTTACAGGAAAAGTACATCCTAGTAAATTTATTGCTAATAATACTTCTAAAGTTGGAGATTGTATCATTTTAACCAAGCCTTTAGGAACAGGAATTTTAAGTACAGCTTTAAAGGCACAAATGCTAAATCAAAAACATTTAGATATAATGCTTAAAAGTATGATGGAGTTAAATTATAAAGCCAGTCAAATTGCTCTTAAATTTCACCCAAGCGCCATGAGTGATGTCACAGGTTTTGGACTTTTAGGTCATTTAAAAGAAATGCTAAATAAAAATATTTCTTTTGAAATTTTTGAAAGTGAACTTCCTTTTTTAGATGGAGTAAAAGAGTATTTTAATATGGGTTTAATTCCTGCTGGAGCTTATAAAAATTTAGAATTTATAAAAGAATTTATCCCTGATTTAAATGAAGAAAAATTATTACTTTGTGATCCGCAAACTTCAGGAGGACTTTTAATTTCTATAAGTGAAAAAGAATCCTTAGAATGTTTAAAAAAACTAGAAGATGAAAATATTCAAGCTAAAATTATTGCTAAGGTTGCAAATAAGCAAGAAAATGATATTATCATTTCTTAATTTTTGTTACTTATATACCCATTAAAATTTTTTTTATCATTTTTTATACATTTTCTATGATTTAAAATATTATTTTTTATCTTATTTATATATTATTTATTAAAATTTATTTTATCTTAGGAGATACGAAATGATACAAAAAGCTTTAGCCTTAGCTGAAGAATTGCAAGGACAAATAGAAGCTAATATTTTAAATTCTGAAAAAGAATTTCACTCAAAAATGCAAAAACTTCTTAATAATCCCAAAAATAAAGTTATGCTTATAGAACTGCTAGATCGTTCTTTTAGATGTAAAGATAAAAATGCAAGTTTTGAGCTTATAGAATATACTTTGAATAAATATGGTATAGCGGATTTTTTTAGCACCTTTGAAAAATTCCTACTTTTTAGTTTTTTAAATTTTGGTAAATTTGCTCCTAATTTAAGTGTACCTTTTTTTGTCAAACATTTAAGAGAAGATACTAAAGCCATGGTTCTAGATGCAAATCCTAGTGTTTTAGAACCACATATTAAGAAAAGAAAAGAGCAAGATAAAATTACCTTAAATGTGAATTTAATCGGCGAAGAGGTTTTAGGCGAAGCTGAGAGTAAATATCGTATGCAAAAATACGAAGAAGCCTTAAAATCAAGTTATATCACTTATATTTCCATAAAAATTACTACTATTTTTTCACAAATTAATATTATAGATTTTGATTATTCTAAAGAAGAGGTAGTAAAAAGACTAGATTATCTTTATGCTTTAGCCTTAGAAGAAGAGAAAAAACAAGGTGTATCTAAATTTATCAATCTGGATATGGAAGAATTTAGGGATTTAGAACTCACCGTTGCAGCTTTTATGGAAAGTGTGGCTAAATTTGATATTAAAGCAGGGATTGTTTTGCAAGCTTATATTCCTGATTCTTATGAGTATCTTAAAAAACTTTTTGATTTTTCAAAAGAGAGAGTTTTAAAAGGTATGAAGCCTATTAAGATCCGTTTTGTTAAGGGTGCTAATATGGAAAGTGAAGAAACTATTGCATCTCAAAAAGGCTGGGAACTTCCTACTTTTGACAAAAAAATAGATACTGATAGCAATTATAATAAAATGCTTGATTTTATTCTTGAAGGAGATAATTATAAATACATCAACATAGGAATTGCAAGTCATAATATCTTTGAGATTGCTTATGCTTATACACGCATAAGTGAAGTGGGTGCTTTAGATTCTTTTACTTTTGAAATGCTTGAAGGTATGAGCTTACAATGTTCTTATGAATTATCTAAAATGCATGATTTAATCCTTTATGCTCCAGTTTGCGATGAAGCACATTTTAATAATGCCATTGCTTATCTTGTAAGACGCCTTGATGAAAATACAAGTGAAGATAATTTTATGCGTTATTTTTTTAATCTTAAAGTAGGAGATAAAAACTGGAATATCCAAAAAGAACTTTTTTTAAAATCTTTAGAAGGCATAAGAACTCTTGATAACACTACGCATCGTAAGCAAGATAGAAATAAAGAATCAAATATCATGAGTTCTTATGAAAGTAAAAAATTTAGCAACGAAAGTGATACGGATTTTATTTTAGCGCAAAATAGAGCGTGGGCTAAAGAAATTAAAGCTAAGTATGAAAATTTAAAAGATTATGATGTTTATCCTGTTATAGGTGAGTTTGATTTTAAAGCAGAAAATTTAAATGTTTTAGAAGTTAAAGATAAGATTGAAGATAGAGTGATAGGAAAGGCTTATTTAGCAGGAGAAAAAGAAATCAAACAAGCTTTAGAAATAGCTAAAAATTCCAAATTTACACAAAAAAGTCATGATGAAATTTATCAAATTTTAGCCAAAAGTGCAAAACTTATGAGAGAAAGAAGAGGGGATTTGATAGGTTTGGCAGCTTTAGAAGTGGGCAAAACCTTTTTAGAGATCGATCCTGAAGTAAGTGAGGCTATTGATTTTATAGAGTTTTATCCGCACTCTTTAGAAGAGCTTAAAAAACAAAATCCAAAAGTTAAATTCACACCCAAAGGCATAGGGGTTACGATAGCTCCTTGGAATTTTCCTGTAGGGATTTCAGTGGGCACCATAGCTGCACCATTAGCTGCAGGTAATGTGGTGATTTACAAACCTTCTTCACTTTCAACCTTAACAGGTTATATGCTTTGTAAGTGTTTTTGGGATGCAGGTATTCCAAAAGATGCTTTGATTTTCTTACCTTCAAAAGGAAGCGATGTTTCTAAATATTTACTTGTTGATGAAGCGATTAAATTTTCAATTCTTACAGGGGGAGAGGATACTGCTTATGCTATGTTAAAAGCTAATCCAACCTTGCTTTTAAGCGCTGAAACGGGCGGAAAGAATGCGACTATAGTTTCTAAATTTGCTGATCGTGATAGCGCGATTAAAAATATCATTCATTCTGCTTTTAGCAATAGCGGTCAAAAATGTTCAGCTACTTCTTTGCTAGTCTTAGAAGAAGAGGTTTATAATGATGAAGAATTTAAAAAGACTTTAGTGGATGCTGCAAGTTCTATGGCAGTGGGCAACCCTTTTGAATTTAAAAATAAATTAGGTGCTTTAGCTGATAAGCCAAGTTCTAAAGTTCAAAAGGCTTTAGATGAATTACAACCTTATGAAGAATGGGCATTAAAACCTAAGTTTTTAGAGGATAATCCTTATTTGATGACTCCAGGCATAAAATACGGCACTAAAAAGGGTGATTTTACTCATATGAATGAACTTTTTGTGCCGATTTTAAGTGTGATGAAGGCTAAAGACTTAAAAGAAGCTATTGATATAGTAAATTCCACAGGTTATGGTTTAACTGCAGGTTTTGAAAGCTTAGATGAAAGAGAATGGGAGTATTTTCACACTCATATAGAAGCAGGAAATATTTATATCAACAAACCAACCACAGGGGCTATAGTTCTGCGTCAACCTTTTGGTGGGATTAAAAAATCTGCCATAGGTTTGGGTAGAAAAGTGGGAATTTATAATTATATCACTCAATTTTTAGAGATTAAGCAAGAAGATTTTGATGATCATTTAATTGAAGATAAATTTTCAAAAAAATTAGCACAAATAGATTTAAAAGAATCACAAGATTTTATGAACAATTTAATTAAAATGTCTCAATCTTATGCTTATCATTATAAAAATGAATTTAGTGTTTCAAAAGATTATGTCAATATTCGTGGAGAAGATAATCTTTTTTCTTATACTAAAATAAAGAATATGGTTTTAAGACTTTGTGGAAATGAAAGCTTAAAAGATGTTTTAGGGGTGGTTTTAGGTGCAAATATTGCAAATATTGATCTAAGTATCAGTTATGATGAACAAGATATTAGTATGATAGAACGAATTGTTCAAAGCATAGGAGCAAAAGTATTATTTTTAAAAGAAAATAAAGAAAATTTTATCAAGAGTATTAAAGAATATGAAAGAGTGCGTTATTTGGCAAAGCCAGATGTAAATGATGAGATTTATAAAGAGGCTGCAAAGCTTGCTAAAATCATCATAAGAGAAAAGCCATTGTTAAATGGTCGTTTTGAACTTTTAAATTATTTTAATGAAAAAGCTTTAAGTATATCTTTTCATCGCTATGGAAATTTAGGCATTAGAGCAATATCTTAATAATTAAGGAGAGATTGATGGAAGTAGTTCAAATTAATACCCCAATAGCAGTGATGTTTGTAGTTTATGCCTTATTGATGCTTTATATAGGTTTTTATTTTTATAAACAAAATAAAAATTCAGAAGATTATTTTTTAGGTGGGCGTACTATGGGGCCTGTGATATCTGCACTTAGTGCAGGGGCTTCTGATATGAGTGGTTGGCTTTTAATGGGATTACCAGGAGCTTTATATGTAAGTGGTTTTATAGATTCTTATATTGCAATTGGGCTTACTATAGGAGCTAGTTTAAATTGGATTTTTGTGGCAAAAAGACTTAGAATTTATACCAGCGTGATTGCAAATTCTTTGACTATTCCTGATTATTTTGAAACTCGTTTTGATGATGATAAACATATACTGCGCATCATATGTGCGGTGGTAATTTTGATATTTTTTACCTTTTATGTTTCATCAGGACTTGTAAGTGGAGCAAAACTTTTTGAAAGTACTTTTGGTATCAGATATGATTATGCTTTAACTACCGGAACGATTATTATTGTTGCTTATACTTTTTTAGGTGGATATAAGGCAGTTTGTTGGACGGATATGATACAAGGGCTTTTAATGATGATGGCTTTAATCATTGTGCCTTTGGTTATGCTTTATCATTTAGGTGGCTTTGGTGAAGCGATGAATATAGTAAGAGAAATAAAGCCACAAGCTTTATCTATGGGCGAAGGAGTAGGAGTTATAAGCATTATATCTGCACTTGCTTGGGGTTTGGGTTATTTTGGTCAACCACATATTTTAGTGCGTTTTATGTCGATTCGTTCTACTAAAGATATTCCTATGGCCACTTTTATAGGTATTGCTTGGATGGCGGTTTGTCTTTTAAGTGCTTGTATGATAGGTGTTTTGGGCATAGCTTATGTGCATAAATTTGAATTAAGTTTGCAAGATCCTGAAAAGATTTTCATCGTGATGTCGCAACTTTTATTTAATCCTTGGATAGCAGGTATTTTACTCAGTGCTATTTTGGCGGCTATTATGAGTACGGCAAGTTCACAATTGCTGGTTTCAAGTTCTACTATAGCAGAAGATTTTTATAAAAAGATTTTTAGAGAAGATGCGCCAAGTCATGTTGTATTAAATTTAGGTAAATTAGGTGTTTTACTGGTAGCTGTAATAGCGTTTTTGATTTCTACTGATAAAAATTCAAGTGTTTTGAGTATAGTTTCTTATGCATGGGCTGGATTTGGAGCTTCTTTTGGTTCTGTAATGCTTTTTTCTTTATTTTGGAGTAGGATGACAAGAGTAGGAGCGATTTTAGGTATGATAACAGGAGCTGCTACTGTGGTACTTTGGAAGAATTTTGCAAATTCGGGTCTTTATGAAATAGTTCCAGGGTTTTTAGCAGCTTCGGTGGTAATTATTATTGCAAGTTTGTTTACAAATGTAAGATCTGGAACTAAAGCAGCTTATGAAAAGATGTTAAAAGAGCTTTGAGAACAAAAGCCTTTTTTAAGGCTTTTGTATTAAAAATCTTAGCGTGGGTCCACTTTGATCGATTTCAAGCACTTTAAAACCACGGTTTTTTGCATCTTGAGGTATGGAATTGATACTTTGTGGACAATCGCAAAGCACTTCTAAAATTTCTCCACTTTGAAGCTTAGGTAAGACATCAAGTGTTGCTATAGCAGGATAAGGGCAAGCTTCACCTTGCAAATTTAAACTATAAGTAATTTTCATTGTTTATCCTTTAAGTTGATTTTTAAAGAAGTGTTTTTTATAAAATACCACAAAAGCAAACATTAAGATGAATAAAATAAGGTTGATAAAAAATCCATTTAAATTTCCAAATTCAGTTAAAAGATTGATTTTTACACCTTCTTTAAAAACCTTTGGTAAAAAGTCATAACTTAAGGCTAAAATCATAGTTCCTATTATATTTGCAATTCCTACTATCATAAAATGACTTTGTCCTTCAAAGGCACGATAAGCCCAACCACACTCACAACCTCCGGCAAAAACTATACCAAAACCAAACAAAAATGCTCCTACAGCTACAGCAGGAGAAAGTTCTATGAGTTTGCTAGTATGACCTTGCAAGATAAAAGCAAAAGCGATTAAAGAGGCGATAATCATACTGATTAATGCGCCTTTTATAGCATTATCTCTACCAAATAAAAACAAATCTCTAAAGCAAGAAGTAAAACAAATTTGCCCTCTAGAAATAATAAAGCCAAAAACAAAACCAAAAATCAGTGCCAAAGCTAGAAGACTTTGTTTGTTTTGTGTGCTGATATTGCCATTTGTAAAAACAAGATAAAACACCCAAACTAAAAAGGCCATGAAAAGCAATATGCCTAAGTTAAAATATAATTTTGTACGCAAACTTTGCTTGTTTAACGGCAAATTTTCTTTATTTACCCGTTCTAATTTAGCTTTAGGTTTAAAAAAGGAAGTGTTGCAAATTTTCACTCCTAGATAAATTCCTAAAACCATAAAAACAGTAAAAAGCCAAGTGTGTAAAGAAAAATAAGGTAAACCTGTAAAAAAATTAGCTAAATTACATCCAAACGCAAGTCTTGCTCCATATCCTGAAAGAATTCCACCTACTATTGCTTGAAAAATTCTTATATTGCTAGCAGGTAGACGAAATTTGACTTTGTTAGCTAAAAGTGCGGCTACTAAACAACCTATAAACATACCTATGAGCATAATACCATCAGTTCTTGTTAAAGGGGTTCCATTTAAATTTTGCTTTTGGTAATAAGAATATCCATCTAAATTCATACCTAAAAGTTCTAGAAATTCACCGCCCCAACGCGTCATTTCTCCAGTAACAGCCCAAACGCCACCAAAAATCCCAAAATACACTGCACTTAAAATTCCAAGTGCAATCATAGAATGGGAATTGTCCCAAAAATTGATTAAATATTTTTGTTTAAAAGAATTCAAAGAAAGATCCTAATAATGTAATCATCAAAACTTGATGCTAAAAAAGAGTGAGATTATAGCTTAAATTTAATATGAAGTCAAAAAGAATATTGATAAATTTATTTTGTTTTTCATTAAAAATCGCTATAATTATCGCTTTGGAAGATTAGCGTATCTGGTGATCGCCACTGACTTCAAATCAGATGAAAGGATAGTTGACTATTCTTTGGGGAGTTCGATTCTCTCATCTTCTCGCCAATATTAAAGTAAAATCAAGGAAATTTTTATGAGCAAAGCAGATATTATTGTCGGCATTCAATGGGGCGATGAAGGAAAAGGTAAGGTAGTTGATAAATTATGTGAAAATTATGATTTTGTTTGCAGAAGTGCAGGTGGACACAATGCAGGACATACGATTTGGGTAAATGGTGTAAGATATGCGCTTCATCTTATGCCAAGTGGAGTTTTGCATCCAAGATGTATTAATATTATCGGAAATGGAGTTGTGGTTTCTCCTGAAGTATTGATTGCTGAAATGGCTCAATTTGAAAATTTAAAAGGTAGATTATATATCAGTGATAGAGCTCATTTAAATTTAAAACATCATTCTTTAATAGACATTGCAAAAGAAAAACTCAAAGGCAAAAATGCCATAGGAACAACAGGTAAGGGTATAGGACCTTCTTATGCAGATAAGATTAATCGTACAGGACATAGAGTTGGAGAGCTTTTAGAACCACAAAGACTTTGTGAGGCTTTGATGAAAGATTTTGAAGCTAATAAAACTTTTTTTGAAATGCTTGAAATTGAAATTCCAAGTGCTGAAGAATTGCTTGCTGATTTAAAACGCTTTAATGAAATTTTAACTCCTTATATTACAGATACTACAAGAATGCTTTGGAAGGCTTTAGATGAAGATAAAAGAGTACTTTTAGAAGGAGCTCAGGGTTCTATGCTTGATATTGATCATGGAACTTATCCTTATGTTACAAGTTCAAGTACTATTTCAGCAGGCGCTTTAACAGGACTTGGGTTAAATCCTAAAGAAGCGGGAAATATTATAGGTATTGTAAAAGCTTATGCAACGCGTGTGGGAAATGGAGCTTTTCCTACTGAGGATAAGGGCGAAGATGGAGAAAAAATTGCACAAATTGGAAAAGAAATTGGCGTAAGCACAGGACGTAAAAGACGCTGTGGATGGTTTGATGCGGTTGCTGTAAGATATACAGCAAGGCTTAATGGTCTTGATGCTTTATCTTTGATGAAGCTTGATGTTTTAGATGGTTTTGAAAAGATAAAAATTTGTCGTGCTTATGAATATAAGGGCATGGAAATCGACTATATACCAAGTGATTTAGAAAATGTTCAACCTATTTATGAAGAAATGGATGGTTGGGATAAAGTTTTTGGTATAAAAGATTATGATTTATTGCCAGAAAATGCTAAAAAATATATAGCAAGACTTGAAGAGCTTGCAGGGGTTAAAGTAAAGTATATTTCCACTAGCCCTGAAAGAGATGATACTATCATCTTATGAAAAGTAAATATAATTCTGTTGTAAAAGTAAGAAAACAACAACTTGATAAAGCAGAATCAAATCTTAATCAAGCCAAACAAAGACAGCTTGAACATGAAAAAGCTTATGAACTTTCACGCCAAGAGTGTGAAAGTTTAGGCGTATTGCCAAAATCAGGATCTATAGCAGAGTTAAGATCAAATTTAAGTATGGCGCAAGTAGGACGCGAGGCTTTGGCAAGAGCTAAGGAGAAAGTAGAACTTTCTAAAAAAGAAATGAACCATTATCAGTTTTTATATCAAAAAGCGCATTTAGATTATGAAAAAATGAAGGCTTTGGAAACTGAAGAAATTAAACAAAAACAAAAAGAACTTGCGAAGGCTGAAGAAAAATTTTTAGATGAAATTGCAATCAGTCGTTTTTTCAAAGGGGAAAAAGATGATTAAAAAATTTATATTGTTAGTTTTTATTTCAAGTGTAGTTTTTGGAGCTGAACAAGATTGTGAGCAGTATTTTGAAGCTAGAAAAGCTCAAATTGAATTGCAAACTAGAGAATTTGATGAAGCAAGACAATCTTTAGAAGCTTATAAAGCCTCTTTTGAAGCTTTGCAAAAAGAAAGGCTTGAAAATTTAGAAAAAAAAGAGGCTGAGGTTAATGCGACTTTGGTAAAAATTGAAGAATTAAAACTTGAAAACGCAAGGCTTGTAGAAGAACAACAAAAGATTTTAAATTCAATCAATGATAAAACTCAAGGTAGGGTTAAAGAAATTTACTCCCAAATGAAAGATGCAGCCATTGCAGATGTTTTAAGTCAAATGGATGCAGAGGATGCAAGCAAAATAATGCTTTCTTTGGAATCGCGTAAAATTTCAGGTGTTTTATCTAAAATGGATCCAAAAAAAGCCAGCGAGCTTACTTTACTTTTGAAAAATTTAGATAATAATGCTAGTAATTAGGTGATTAAAAAAAATGAAAATTTTTCATTTTTAACATTCTTTTACCAAAAATAAGCTATTATTTTAAACATTATTAAATAAAAGGTTTTTAAGATGCGTATAAAATTACCACATATTCCTTATATCGCAAATAAAATGATGTTAGATATAGCTAATTCTTCTTTTGTAGAAATTAAAGATCAGTTAGAAAAGCTTAAGGTATGTATAATAGAAGTTTTAGAGAAAGATATTCTAAATGAAAGAAAATTAGATGAAAGAGTCAAAGAGCTTTTAGAGCAACAAGAAGATGAAATGGAGCTTATGCAAGTAGATCGTAAAAATATGTTTTGGCTTGTGAAGAAAAAGTTAGCTCCTGAATTTAATGTGATTTTAGATTCTGAAGATAGACATAATCATCTAGCGCATCAAATTTTAGAAGAACTTGTAGAGAATGATTATATTAATTTTATAGTGAGTGAAAATAGAGTTAAAAATTTAATCTTTTCAAGCATAGAGTCTTATCTTAAAATTTATGAAAAACTTGAAGATGAGGTTTATGAGAAAATTAGTAATTATAAAACAAAACCTATTCCAGGTAGCGAAGAATACGATCTTATCTTTGAAAAACTCTATCAAGAAGAGCTTAGAAAAAAAGGTATGTTTTAATGAAGGCTTATATTTATTTAGAAAATGATATTTTTTTAAGTGCTAAGGCTTTTGGGAAGAGTGGTACTTTTTTTGGAGAGCTTGTATTTAATACTTCTTTAACAGGGTATCAAGAAATTATTTCAGATCCTTCTTATGCAGGGCAATTTATCGTATTTTCCATGCCAGAAATTGGTATAGTGGGAACCAATGAAAATGATAATGAAAGTAAGGAAATTTTTGCAAGCGGTGTTTTAATGCGTGAATTAAGTTCCAGTTTTTCAAATTTTCGCGCTAAAGAAAGTCTGCAAGATTATCTTGAAAAACATGGAAAAATAGGAATTTATGAACTTGATACGAGATATCTAGTAAAAATGATAAGAAATAATGGCAATTTAAGAGCTGTAATTTCAACTGAAATTTCAAATAAAGAAGATTTAAAAATCGCCTTAGAAAAATCAGCAAAAATTGATGAAGTAAATTTTGTAAAAGAAGTTAGCACTAAGAAAAATTATTCTCATAAACAAGGTGTTTGGAACGCTAGTTTTCAAAAATTTAATGATGCTAAAAGAAGTGAGAAAAAAGTTGCTGTTATAGACTATGGTGTTAAAACAAATATCCTAAATGAACTTGTAGAAGTAGGTTTTGAAGTAGAAGTTTATCCATATAATGTTAAAGCAGATGAGTTGATTACTCTGTATAAAAAAGGTGAAATTCAAGGCGTGTTTCTTTCTAATGGTCCAGGTGAGCCAAGGATTTTAAAACAAGAGATTGCAGAGATTAAAAAACTTGCAGAAGCTAAAATTCCTATGCTTGGAATTTGCTTAGGTCACCAGCTTTTAAGTAATGCTTTTGGATATGAAACTTATAAAATGAAATTTGGACAACATGGAGCAAATCATCCTGTGATCAATCTTGATACAAAAACGGTAGAAATTACCGCACAAAATCATAATTATAATGTTCCAGAAGAATTAGCTCAAGTGGCTCATATCACTCATAGAAATTTATTTGGCGATAATGTTGAAGGAGTAAGATATAAAGACTATCCTATTATTTCAGTGCAACATCACCCGGAAAGTTCTTCAGGTCCTCATGAAAGTAAGTACATTTTTAAAGAATTTATGAATTTGATGTGAGTATAGATTTTTTAGCTATTATCAGCGTTGCTTTTTTATCTAGTTTTGGACACTGCTATTCTATGTGTGGTGGTTTTAATTTACTTTTTATAAATTTAAATTCAAAAAGCAATAATTTATTTTTATTAACTTTTATTTATCATTTGTTTAGAATTTTTGCTTATATTGTTTTAGGGATAATTTTTGGGACTTTTGGGAATATCTTGGCAATCAATGCTAAGGTTCAAAGTTTGTCATTTTTTATTCTTGGTATATTTATGATGATTTTGGGTTTTGCTCTTATTTTTAGAGGCAATATGTTATCTTTTATTGAAAATAATGTTTTTTTTGATAGTTTTGTAAAGAAAATTATTAAAAAATCTAAAAATTTTAAAGGATTAAAATCAGCTATATTTTTAGGATTTTCAAATGGTTTTGTTCCTTGTGGATTGGTGTATTTTTTTATAGCCAATGCAATAAGTAAGCAAAATATTTTTGAAGGTATTTTAGTAATGATGATTTTTGGAATATCAACTTTACCTGCGATGTTATTTTTTTCTAAAATTTCACAATTTTTTAGTGATTTTTTGAAAAATTTGTTTAATTATTTATCGTATGGCATTATTGTTTGTTACGGTATAAATCTTGCCTATATAGGTTTTAAGGCTTTTCAATGAAAGATTTTTTTAAAGATCAGTTTTTTAAAGCTCTGGAAAAAAATACAATTTTTTCAAGAGCTGATGTGCAAGGAAATTTAATTTTTGTCAGTGATAAGCTTTGTCAAATAAGTGGATATAGCAAAAAAGAGCTTATAGGAAAAAAACATTCAATATTTAAACATCCAGATGTTGATGAATGTTATGTTGAGAAGCTTTTAAAAGATCTTTCATATAAAAAGCCTTATCAGGTTATTTTTAAAAATATTGATAAATTAGGCAAAACCTTCTATCTTGAAACTTTGTTAATCCCTATATTGGATAAAAATAATGAATTAATAGAAATAGTAGCACTTTCTCATGATGTCAGTAATTCTTTTAAGCTTAATGAAGAGCTTGCTCTAAATCACGCTAAATTAAGAGAATTAAGTATTAATCTTGAAAATACAGTTAAAAATCACCAACAAGAATTTATACAGTTAGGTAAAAAATTTGAGAAAAAAATGAAAATTGCCTTGGAAAAAAATGAAAAAGATATTAAAATAGCATATGAAGAGATTTTGAAATCTTCATTAGAACAAATGATTAGTGATATAGCACATCAATGGAGACAACCGTTAAATGAGCTTGGTATTGCCATGTTTCAAATGAAGCAAAATCTTAAAGATGAAAAAGGATTTGCTGAAATTTATTCACAATCAAAAGATATGATTAAAAATATGTCAGAAACAATTGATGTGTTTAGAACTTTGTTTAACAAAGGAGTAGAGCAGTGTGTATTTATAAAAGAGACTTTAAATAAAGCCTTAGAAATTGCTTTTGAAACTATAGAAAAAAATCATGTAAATATTAATATTGTTTCGAAAAGTGATTATGAAGTTTTAGCGTATGAGAATGGTTTAATAAGAGTTTTTCTTAATTTGATTTTAAATTCAATAGAGGCATTTAAAAACAAAAAAAGGAAAATCATAACAATAAATTTTTCAAAATTTGGAAAAAACTATCTGAAAATTACAATAAAAGATAATGCTGGTGGGATTGATAAAGAAAATTTAGATAAAATTTTTCAACCTTATTTTACAACAAAACATCCCAGTCAGGGTATAGGAGTAGGACTTTATATAAGTAGACAAATTATTGAAAGTTTCCAAGGAAAAATAAAAGTTAAGAATGGAAAAGATGGGGCTTGTTTTGAGGTATTTTTAAAACTAAAAGAGAGGGTAGAGTAGAAATGTCACAAGAATGTAAAGAATTGATAATATTAGTAGTTGAAGATGAAATTAAGACTAGAGAATCATTGATTAATGTATTAAGCGAACGCTTTAGTAAAGTAATCGGAGCTCAAAATGGAGATGAGGGGCTTAAAAAATTTAAAAAATTTAAGCCGGATTTAGTTATCACAGATATTGCTATGCCTATTATGGATGGGCTTGATATGGCAAGAGAGATTAAGGAAATTTCAGATGATGTCCCAATTGTTGTTCTTAGTGCGCATTCAGAGAAAGAGAGACTTTTGCGTTCTATTGATATTGGTATAGATAAATATTTGATCAAACCTGTTGATATAGAAGAGTTGTTTAAAGTTTTAGATTATCTGATAGGCGAAAAAATTGAAGCAAATATGCTTGTAAAAATTTCTGAAGAATATCAATTTAACAAAACTAAAAGAACTTTGATTTACAATGGTGAAGAAATTGTTTTAACTAAAAAAGAATTAGCTTTTATTTCTTTGCTTTTAAAGCAACCTGGAGCTTTGGTTTTGCATGAAGATATAAAGAAAAATGTTTGGATAGGTGAACATGTAAGTGATACTGCTGTTAGAACTTTTATTAAAAGAGTAAGAGATAAAGTGGGTGAAGATTTTATAAAAAATGTACCAAGTTTAGGTTATAAGATAAATATCAATAAATAAGACTGATTTAGCCTTAAAATATAAAGCATAACAAATGATTAACAAAATTATCATTTTTAAGAAAAAATGTATAATTAATATTCTATAATATTCTCTTGTTATCAAAAATTTTAAGGAGAAAGTCGATGCATCCAGGTAATGTATTAAATTACGACTATACGGTTGCAAGATATTTTATGTTTACAACCGTATTGTTTGGCATTGTTGGTATGGCTATAGGAACTCTTATAGCTTTTCAAATGGCATATCCTAACTTAAATTATTTAGCAGGAGAATATGCTACTTTTTCAAGACTTAGACCACTTCATACTTCAGGTGTGATTTTTGGTTTTATGCTTTCAGGGATTTGGGCAACTTGGTATTATATAGGTCAGCGTGTTCTTAAGGTAAGTATGGCTGAGTCAAGATTTTTAATGGCTGTTGGTAAGCTTCATTTTTGGCTTTATATGCTTACTATGGTTTTAGCTGTTATATCTTTGTTTATGGGTGTGACTACATCTAAAGAATATGCAGAGCTTGAGTGGCCTTTAGATATTCTTGTTGTTCTTGTTTGGGTTTTATGGGGTGTAAGTATTTTTGGACTTATTGGAATTCGCCGTGAAAAAACTCTTTATATTTCTTTATGGTATTATATAGCTACATTTTTAGGTATAGCTATGCTTTATCTTTTTAACAACATGGAAGTACCAACTTATTTTGTTACTGGAATGGGTAAATGGTGGCATAGTGTATCAATGTATGCAGGAACAAATGATGCTTTAGTACAATGGTGGTATGGACATAATGCTGTGGCATTTGTATTTACTGTGGGTATTATTGCCCAAATTTATTACTTCTTGCCAAAAGAAAGTGGTCAGCCGATTTTCTCTTATAAACTCTCTTTATTTGCATTTTGGGGCTTAATGTTTGTTTATCTTTGGGCAGGTGGTCACCATTTGATTTATTCAACTGTACCTGATTGGATGCAAACTATGGGTTCGGTTTTCTCTATAGTATTGATTTTACCTTCTTGGGGTTCAGCGATTAATATCTTACTTACTATGAAAGGTGAGTGGAGCCAGCTTCGCGAGAGTCCATTGATTAAATTTATGATTCTGGCATCAACTTTCTATATGTTCTCAACACTTGAAGGGCCAATTCTTTCAATTAAGTCTGTTAATGCTTTAGCACACTTTACAGATTGGATTCCAGGACATGTTCATGATGGAACATTAGGTTGGGTAGGATTTATGACTATGGCTGCTCTTTATCATATGACTCCTAGAGTTTTCAAAAGAGAGCTTTATAGTAAATCTTTAATGGAAGCTCAATTTTGGATCCAAACCACAGGTATAGTTCTTTATTTTGCTTCAATGTGGATTGCGGGTATTACTCAAGGTATGATGTGGAGAGCGACAGATGAGTATGGTAACTTGCTTTATAGCTTTATTGATACTGTTGTGGCTATTATTCCTTATTATTGGATTAGAGCGATTGGTGGATTGTTGTATCTTATCGGTTTCTTTATGTTTACTTATAATATTTACAAAACAATTGCTTGTGGAAGAGTGCTTGATAAAGAACCAAAAAGCGCTTCGCCTATGGCAGCATAAAAAGGAGAAAATATGTTTAGTTGGTTAGAAAAAAATCCATTCTTTTTTGCTGTAGCTGTTTTTGTAGTGATTGCTTATGCAGGCATAGTTGAAGTTTTACCAAATTTTGCAGAAAATGCAAGACCAATTGAAGGTAAAAAACCTTATACGGTTTTACAACTTGCAGGGCGTGCAGTATATATTAAAGATAGTTGTAATGCTTGTCATTCACAGCTTATTCGTCCATTTAAATCAGAAACAGATCGTTATGGTATGTATTCTGTAAGTGGTGAATTTGCTTATGATAGACCTTTTCTTTGGGGTTCAAAAAGAACAGGACCTGATCTTGCTCGTGTAGGAAATTATAGAACAGCTGATTGGCATGAAAATCATATGTGGGATCCTACTTCTGTTGTTCCAGATTCTATTATGCCTTCATATAAGCATATGTTTAAAAATAATGCAGATATTGAAACTGCTTATGCTGAGGCTTTAACCGTGAAAAAAGTTTTCAATGTTCCTTATGATACAGAAAATGGAACAAAACTTGGTTCTTGGGAGGATGCGCAAGCTGAAGTAAAAGCTGAAGCTCAGGCTATAGTTGATCAAATGAAAAATCAAGAAGTAAAAGATGCTTTTGCTAAAGGTGAAATCAAAGAAATAGTTGCTTTGATCGCTTATTTAAATAGCTTAAAGTAAGATGATGGAACATTTATCAATAGTTTTTGATGTGATTAAAAATTTAATCACATTTGATTTAGCAACAGTTCAAAAACATGAGTGGGAGATTTTTCAAGGTTATGGTTTTTTTGCACTCGTGATGTTTTTGTCAATAGTATTATATGCGTATTGGTATCATTTATATAGAACAGAAAAAAAAGGTGAGAGAAATTATGAAAATTATGCAAACCTTGCCTTAAAAGATGATATTGATGATAGTGTATTAGAAAGTAAAAGGAGTGCTTAATGCAATGGTTAAATTTAGAAGACAATGTTAATCTCTTATCTTTAATTGGAGCTATTCTTATCATTTTAATCACACTAGTTATTGTGAGTAGAATGTTTAAGCAAATGAAAGAAAAAAAGGGCGAGTCAGAGCTTAGTGAACATAGTTGGGATGGAATAGGAGAGTATAAAAATGCTGTTCCTATTGGTTGGGCTGTGGTATTTTTCCTGACTATTGTTTGGGCTATTTGGTATTTTCTATGGGGATATCCTTTAAATTCTTTTTCAAGTATAGGTCAATACAATGAAGAAGTAGCAACTCATAATACAAAATTCGAAGAAAAATTTAAAAATTTATCTCCTGAAGATAAAATAGCAATGGGTCAAAATATCTTTTTAGTTCAGTGTTCAGCTTGTCATGGAATTACAGGCGATGGTATCAATGGTAAAGCTCAAAATTTAAATATTTGGGGTAGCGAAGAAGGTATAATCAATGTAATTAAACATGGTTCAAAAGGTATGAATTTTCCAGGTGGAGAAATGCTTGGTGCTGCTGATTTAGGTGTGGCAGAAGAAGATATTCCTGCTATTGCTGCTTATGTAGCAAAAGATCTTTCAGCTATTAAGAAAACTGCAAATGAAAATTTAGTAGCAAAAGGTAAAGAAGCTTATGCAACTTGTGCAGCATGCCATGGAGAAGATGGAAAAGGTCAAGATGGAATGTTCCCAGATCTTACAAAATACGGTTCTGCAGCTTTTGTAGTAGATGTTTTACATAGTGGTAAGGCTGGTTTTATAGGAACAATGCCGAGTTTTCCAACACTTAATGATATTCAAAAAGAAGCTGTTGGCGAGTATGTAATTTCTCTTTCAAGGGGTGAATGATGGAAAATAATAATAGATGCGTGTTTTCTCTTTCAGGTGTTACAGGTATGTTAATTGCTACGGTTTTATTACTTGCTATCTTAGTAGTTTTAACTATTTGGGGTCTTAAAGCTCAGCAAGAAGTGATGCAAAAGCCATATAGTCTTAAAGATGCACAAAGTGTAAAGATGTTTGGTTCAAAAGAACAAGATCATAGAAGTATAAAGGAAGCACAATGAGTAAGGCTTTGGAATATTTAATTGTTATTGGTTTAGTTGTTGCTGCTGCAATCACCGCTTGGTCGGTTTTAACTGTAAATCATCTTCATATAGGATGAAAAAAATATTACAAGATGGCTTTTTTTTAGCCATCTTCTTCTTTGTTTTATTGCCTTCTAGGGTTTTTGCTCTTGATGCTGTACTTTTTAATGAAAATATTTTAAGTCAAAAAGTAAGTAATGAGATTAATCTTATAGGAAAAGAGCTTTACCAAAAAAGTAATATTTTTATCGGCGTTATGGTTGGTGATGAAACTGAAATTGAAACTTTATTAAATAAACAAAAAGAACTTCCTCAATCTTATATATTGCTTCTTTTGTCAAAAAATTCTCACAAAGTTGATATAGTGGGCTCAAAAGGTGCTTTAGCTTTGATTGATAAAGAATCCGTGCTTAGTCCTTATCCTGGAACAGGATCTATTTTGCCGATATTAGCTACAAATAAAGGTGATATTTATAATGCTGCTATACTTAATGGTTATGCAGATATTGTAGATCGTGTGGCAAAATCCTTGGGATTACAATTAGAACATTCTATAGGCAATGCAAATCGTGATACTATCAATATCTTAAGAATACTTATCTATGGATTTATTTGCTTTGCATTGTTATACTATGCACAAAGAAGAATAAAGAGGAAAAAAAATGTTAGAAACTAAAAGAAGTTTTTGGCCTTATGGTATTTTGCTTTCACTTTTGGCTATAATTATTGCTTGTATTGTAACGATTTTTATAGCAAGTCACCATCCTGTATATGAGGATGATTTTTATTTTGACTCTTATCAAAATGTTGAAAATAATTACAATCAAATACAAAAACAACAAGTAAATTTTGATAAATTTTTTAAAGTAAATTTTCAAAATGATAAAATCACTTTTATAGGTAAAAGAAAAATTCCTAGTTATGAAGTGGATCAAAATTCCTATGTTGCAAATTTTAAAATTTCTGCATTACAAAATATAAATTCTGATGATTTAAAAGTTCAAGTTCTTCTTACAAGACCATTCACTAAAAATTTTGATCAAAAGTTAGAAGGACAAGTTAAAAATGGAATTTTAAGTATCGCTTTACCTAAATTAGATAAAGGTAGATGGGAGCTTAAGCTAAAGTTTTATGCAAATCAAGAAACAGTGGGTTTTTTTAGCTACGAATTAAATGCTCAATGAAATTAAGAATTTTTAGTTCTTCAAGACAAATTAGAGAGTATTATAACCAAAAAAAACAGCAAAATGCTTTATTAGATAGTGCTATTCATATAGGTGAATTTTTAGATAAAGTTTGTTTGAGTAATTTTCATAAGGCAAGTTCTTATGAAAGTTTGCTTTTAATGCAAGAAGCTTGTCTAAAAAGTAAGGATTTAGAAAAAAAACTAGGAATTTCGGTAGAATTTTTTGCTTTTTTGAAAAATAACGAATATCTTTTTTCTTTTTTTAAAGAACTTAGTTTAGAAAAAAAAAGCATAGAAGATCTTAAAAACAATGATTATTATGCCACCTATAATGAACATTTAGAAATTTTAGATGAGGTATATAAAAATTATCTTGCTTTACTTGAAAAAAATTCTTTTTATGATGATCTTTCTTTACCTAAAAATTACACTCTTAATAAAGATTTTTTAGATGAGTATGAAGCTATAGTTTATGATTTGCAAGGTTTTTTGAGTAAATTTGAAGAAAATTTATTAAGTGAAATTTCTCAGATTAAAGAAGTGGTTTTAAGTTTTAAAACAAGTAAATTTAATCTTGAATATCTTTCAAAACTTGATTTTTTAAAAATATTTGATTTAAAAATAAACACTCATTATGAAATCAATCTTTCAAAACAAGAGATTTTAAAAGAAGAAATTTTTAAAACAAAAAATTCAAAAATTAAACTCAAATCTTTTGAATTAAGGGCTTTACAATGCGCTTTTGTTATGGATGAAATTTCACATTTTGTACGCAAAGGTTTAGAGTCTGAAAATATTGTAGTTATAACTCCAGATGAAAGTTTTTGTGAGTTTTTAAGACTTTTTGATAAAGACAATATGCTTAATTTTGCAAGTGGGATTAGTATTAAAGAAAGTTTATTTTATCAAAAATTTCAAGCACTTTATGAAAGTGCTAGTAGTGCTTCTTTTGTTTATAAAAATCAAGAGGATTATTTTGAAGACACGCAGATGATTTTTGATTATCACAATACACTTTTACATTCTTTAAAGCTTGATTTTATAGAGTTTAAAAAGTATTTTGATGAGAAATGTGATTTTGAATATTTTGAAAAATTACTTGCTTTATTTTTAGAAAATGAAAAGCAAGAACTTATTTATTTGATACGAAAAGAACTTTATTTTATTAAAGATTTATTAAAAAATCAGTCTTTAACTCTTAAAGAGTTGATCCATCTTTTTTTCATGCAAATTTCACAACTTTCCCTTAGTGATGTAGGTGGAGGTAAGGTTACGGTAATGGGACTTTTAGAAAGTCGTGGGCTTTGTTTTGATGGGGTGATTTTGGTTGATTTTAATGAAGAATTTATTCCCAAAAGAAGTGTTAATGAACTTTTTTTAAACAATGAAGTGCGTAAAAAAGCAGGATTGATTAGCTATGATAGAAGAGAAAATTTACAAAGATTTTATTATGAAAGCTTGATGAAGAATGCTTTAGAAGTAAGTATTTGCTTTGTGGAAAATGAAGAAAAAAGCAAATCACGTTTTTTAGATGAACTTGATTTTGACTTTTTTTATGAAACTCATATCCACCAAAAAGCTTATCTTAATGCTTTAAAATTAGACTATGAAGGTATAAAACCTAATCTAACTCCTATAAAAGCTCCTATTTTAAGGCATAATCCTTTCGAGTTTCCACTTTCTTTTAGTCGTTTTAATTTATTGGAAAATCAAAAAAGAACTTATTATTATCGTTATATTTTAAATTTAGCAGAACCTAGGGTTTTAAGCGAGGAAAGCAAAGCGAAAAATCAAGGAAATTTCATCCATAAAATGCTTGAAATTTATTATAAAAATTATGCAAATAATGATTTTGATATAAAAGTTTTTACAAATTTATTGGATAAAGAATATCAAAAATACAATATCAGTGAACTTGATCTTGAAGTATTTAAATTAAAATTTATACAATTTGCTAAAAACGAAAAAGAGCATTTTTCAAAAGGCTTTTATGTCGCACATACAGAGCTTGAGTTAAACAATATTTTAAAGCTTGGAGCAGATAGTATAAAACTTAAGGGCACTATAGATCGTATCGATAGTTCAAAAGAAGGTAATTTGATCATTGATTATAAAAGTGGAAAAGTACCAAGTAATTCTTATCAACTTGCTTTTTACCAAGCCTTATATGATGAAAATGCAAGCGTAGGTTTTTATGATTTAAATAGCATGCAAATATTGCACCAAAAAGCTAAAAGTTTAGATGAGCTGAGAGAAAGACTTAAAGATTTGGTTCTTATGAGCAAGGAAGAAATAGAGTTTGAAAATGAACAAGATGAGTATTGTCCTTATAAACTCATTTATAAAAAGGAATTAAAATGAGTCAATTTGAGCCTTTTTTGGCATTAGAAGCGAGTGCGGGAAGCGGAAAAACCTTTGCCCTGAGTGTGCGTTTTGTAGCACTTATTTTAAAAGGAGTTAGGATTAATGAAATTTTAGCTTTGACTTTTACCAAAAAAGCTGCTAATGAAATGCAAAAAAGAATTATTGAGACTTTTTTAAACTTAGAAAAAGAAAATAAAACCAGTGAATGCAATGAACTTTGCAAGCTTTTAGGTAAAGATAAAGAAGAGCTTATTTCTTTAAGAGATGCTAAAAAAGAAGAATTTTTAAGAACAGAGTTAAAAATCAGCACTTTTGATGCTTTTTTCGGAAAAATTTTGCGTGTTTTTGCTTTAAATTTGGGCTTAAGTAGTGATTTTACAATGAGTGAAGAGAAGCTTGATGTAAGAGAGATTTTTTTAAAACTTCTTAAAAAAGATGAATTAAAAGATTTGGCTTATTATATTAATTTAGTTGATGAGAAAGAAAATTTTTTTAACGAGCTTGAAAAATTTTATGAGAATGCTTATTTTCAAAATCTTCCTAAAATTCCAAATCCATCTAAAGCTTATATCAATAAAGCCTATAGTGAGTTAAGAAGTTATTGTTTGGGTCTTACTCATGTAAAAAATTATAAAAATTTGTGTGACAATTTTAAAAGCGAAGTTTTAGATTTATCCGTGTTTATACAATCAAGCTTTATGACAAAATTTGAAAGTACAAAATATTTACAAGATTTAGAAAGCACTAACTTGCATTTTAGTACAAAAAGAATGGAGCTTATAAATGCTTTAAATACTTATGCTATAGAGCTTGAAAATTATAAAATTGCTAATTTAATGAATCTTTTAAATCATTATAGTGAAGCTAAAAATATATTTCATAAAGATAAAAATACCTTAAATTTCCAAGATGTGAGTAAAAAAGTTTATGAGCTAATAACCAGTGAATTTAAGGATATGATTTATTTTCGTTTAGATGGTTTTATTTCGCATTTGCTTATTGATGAATTTCAAGATACAAGCGTGATTCAATATCAAATTTTACGCCCTTTGATCGCTGAGCTTGTTTCAGGAGAAGGAGTTAAGAAAAATCGCACTTTTTTTTACGTAGGAGATAAAAAACAAAGTATTTATCGCTTTCGTAAAGGAAAAAAAGAATTATTTGATTTGTTAAAACAAGAATTTAGTCAAATTAAAAGTGATAGTTTAAATACTAATTATCGTTCTAAAGAGCTTTTGGTTGATTTTGTTAATGAAACTTTTAAAGAAAAAATCAAAGATTATAAAGAGCAATTTGCCTTAGAAAGTAAAAAAGGTGGTTTTGTGCGTATTGTGGAATCTAAAGAACAAAAGGTTAAAAACCAAGCCCAAGAAATCAAGGAAAAGACTTTAGAAACTTTATTTGAGCAAATTAATTTTTTAAGATCTAAAAATATTTCTTATGATGATATTTGTATTTTGTGTTGGAAAAATAGCGATGCAGATATGGTTTTGGATTTTTTAAGAGAGCAAAAAATTCCTGCGTTTACTCAAAGCAATGTTTTACTTGAAAATAAAGCAAGCGTAAGACTTGTTTTGGAATATGCTAAATATTGTATTTTTGGTGATGAGTTTTACTTGGTATTTTTAAAAGAACTTTTAGGTTTTGAGCCGAGAAAAATCACCCTTGATTTTTCAAAAAATGCTATGGAAAATATACTTTTTTTAATAAAAGAATTAAAACTTGATTTAAATGATATTGCTTTAATGCAATTTATCGAATATGCTAAAACTAAGGAAAATTTTTTAAAGCTTTTATTTGAGCCTTGTACTTTGAAAATAGTAAGCGAACAAAATATGGGTATTAGTATTATGAGTGTGCATAAATCTAAGGGTTTGGAATTTGATCATGTGATTTTGCTAGATAGTTTATCTAAAAACAATTCAAACAATGAAGATATCATGCTTGAATATGATATCAATCAAGGTTGGCAGCTCCATATTAAAGATAAAATTCGAGAGCTTACTAAAGAGCCTATTTATACCCTTTTTAAAGAAAATATTACAAGAGCAAATTATGAAGATGATATTAATAAACTTTATGTGGCTTTTACAAGAGCTAAGGAAAGTTTGATTATCATAAAAAGAAACGAAGAAAGTGTAAATGGAAATTATCCAAGTTATTTTAAGGGGGGATTTTTAAATATACATTCTCAAGAGAGAGGTTTTTTAGAAAGCAAAGAGCAAATTTTAAGTGTTAAAAAAGAAAGTATTCAAGCTTTACAAAAATTTGAAAAAATTAGCCCACAAGAAGTTCAAAGTGAAGAAAAGCTTGATAGTAAAGAGCTATATTTTGGAAATGCTTTTCATTTTTTTATGCAAAATTTAAAACTCCCTAAGAGTGAAAATTTTCAAATACTTACTCAAAGATGCAAGAGCAAATTTAGGCATTTTTTAGATGAGAGTGATTTTGAAAAGCTTTTTAAAAGAATTGAAATTTTGCTGAAAAATACTCAATTTCAAAATTTAATTAGCGATGGAAAGCTTTTAAAAGAGCAAGCTTTGAGTTTTAATGGAGAAATTAAACAATTAGACTTGCTTGCTCTAAAAGATGAAGAAGCTTTCATAATTGATTATAAAACAGGTCTTGCTATGCAAGATAAACATAAAGAGCAAGTAAGAACTTATAAGATTGCCATTAGTGAAATTTTAAAAAAAGATAAAGTGCGTGCTTTTATAGTTTATTGTTTGGAAAATGAAATTCAAATTTTGGAAATATAAACTTTATTTTTACTTAAATTAAGTAAAAATTAATATTATTTTTTATACAATCACATTTTAAATTTTTGGCAAAGGTAAAAATTATGACAAAGATAACAAAGCCAAACGAAGTAAAACGAGAATGGATTGTTTTAGACGCAGAAGGCAAACGCTTTGGCCGTCTTTTAACTGAAGTAGCAACAATTTTGAGAGGCAAAAACAAGCCTTGCTTTACTCCAAATGTTGATTGTGGTGATTATGTAATTATCATCAATGCTTCAAAAGCTGTATTTACAGGTGCTAATAAAGCAGAAGATAAGCTTTATCATAGACATTCAGGATATTTTGGAAGTGTAAAAAGCGAAAAATTTGGTGATTTACTTGAAAAAAATCCTGCAAAATTATATAAATTAGCAGTTAGAGGTATGCTTCCTAAAACAAATTTGGGCAGAGCTATGCTTAAAAAATTAAAAATCTATGCGGGTAGTGAGCACCCACACACTGCGCAAATTGCTAAAGAAGGAAAATAATCATGGCAACAACATACGCAACAGGTAAGAGAAAAACTGCTATCGCAAAGGTATGGGTAAAACCAGGTAGTGGTAAAATTAGTGTTAATGGTGTTGATTTAAACACTTGGCTTGGTGGACACGAGGCGATTAAGCTTAAAGTGGTTCAACCTTTACTTGTGACTAAACAAGAAACTTCAATGGATATTAAAGCAACTACTTTAGGCGGGGGCTATAGTGCTCAAGCTGAAGCTTTAAGACATGGAATTTCAAGAGCTTTAGCAGCTATGGATGCTGATTTTAGAGCTTTATTAAAACCTAAAGGACTTCTTACTAGAGATAGTAGAACTGTTGAGCGTAAAAAATATGGACGCCGCAAAGCAAGAAGAAGCCCACAATTCTCTAAACGTTAATATTTTTGGTGGGATTTTCCCACCTTTCTACAATTTTTTATAAAACTCATCCTTTTTTCTATCATTTATGTTATAATTGCGAAATTTAAATTTTTATTTTATAACACAATGAAAGGTTTTTTCTATGAAAAAAATATTCTTATGTTTAGGTTTGGCAAGTGTTTTATTTGGTGCTGATAACAATGTAAAATTTGAAATCACTCCAACTTTAAACTATAATTACTTTGAGGGTAATTTAGATATGGATAATCGTTATGCACCAGGGATTAGACTTGGTTATCATTTTGACGATTTTTGGCTTGATCAATTAGAATTTGGGTTAGAGCATTATTCTGATGTTAAATATACAAATACAAATAAAACTACAGATATTACAAGAACTTATTTGAGTGCTATTAAAGGTATTGATGTAGGTGAGAAATTTTATTTCTATGGTTTAGCAGGTGGAGGATATGAGGATTTTTCAAATGCTGCTTATGATAATAAAAGCGGTGGATTTGGGCATTATGGCGCGGGTGTAAAATTCCGTCTTAGCGATTCTTTGGCTTTAAAACTTGAAACTAGAGATCAAATTAATTTTAATCATGCAAACCATAATTGGGTTTCAACTTTAGGTATTAGTTTTGGTTTTGGTGGCAAAAAGGAAAAAGCTGTAGAAGAAGTTGCTGATACTCGTCCAGCTCCACAAGCAAAATGTCCTGTAGAACCAAGAGAAGGTGCTTTGTTAGATGAAAATGGTTGCGAAAAAACTATTTCTTTGGAAGGTCATTTTGGTTTTGATAAAACTACTATAAATCCAACTTTTCAAGAAAAAATCAAAGAAATTGCAAAAGTTTTAGATGAAAATGAAAGATATGATACTATTCTTGAAGGACATACAGATAATATCGGTTCAAGGGCTTATAATCAAAAGCTTTCAGAAAGACGTGCTAAAAGTGTTGCTAATGAACTTGAAAAATATGGTGTAGAAAAAAGTCGCATAAAAACAGTAGGTTATGGTCAAGATAATCCTCGCTCAAGCAATGATACTAAAGAAGGTAGAGCGGATAATAGAAGAGTGGATGCTAAATTTATTTTAAGATAATGAATAAAACTATTTTATTTGATTTAGATGGCACTTTAATTGATTCTACTGATGCTATTTTAAATTCTTTCCAAGGAGCTTTTAAAGCCCTTGGGTTAACTTCTAAAAATAATGAAGAAATCAAAAATCTCATAGGTTATCCTTTAGAGCAAATGTTTAGAATGCTTTATCCAGATAAAGTAAATTTAAGTAAAGAATTTGTATTAGCTTATCGTGAAATTTATGCACAAATTTATTTAGAACAAACCACTCTTTTGCCTAAAGTAAAAGAAGCATTAGAACTTGGAAGCAAAATTGCAGATCTTGGCATAGTTACAACAAAAGGAGGTAAATTTACTCCGATTTTACTTGATTATTTGGGAGTTAAAAAATTCTTTAAAACTTTAATTAATCTTGAAGATGTCACGAATCCAAAGCCAAGTTCTGAACCTATAATTTTAGCTTTAAAAAGACTCAATAAAACTCAAGAAAATGCCTATATGATAGGCGATACAATACTAGATATTCAAGCTGCAATTTCTGCTAATATCACTCCTTTGGCCTTAACTTGTGGCTATGGCAATGAAAATGAATTAAAAGCTCATTCTATGGTATTTTTAAATGCATATGAGGCTGTTAATTATATAGCTAGATTAAACTAATTTCAAGTTTTCGTTAAACGCCTTTTAAGAGAATTTATAGTAAATTGATAGCTAAAAAATTATAAAAATTATCAATATAAAGGAAGGTCTCAATGGGTAAAATTATGAAAACTATGGACGGAAATGAGGCTGCTGCATACGCTGCGTATGCTTTTACTGAAGTTGCTGGAATTTATCCTATTACACCTAGTTCTCCTATGGCTGATTACACCGATATGTGGGCAGCTGCAGGTAAAAAAAATCTTTTTGGAGTTCCTGTAAAAATCGTAGAAATGCAAAGTGAAGCAGGTGCTGCAGGTAGTGTGCATGGATCTTTACAGGCTGGGGCTTTGACTACAACTTATACAGCTTCTCAAGGATTACTCCTTAAAATTCCAAATATGTATAAAATAGCAGGTCAATTACTCCCCTGTGTAATCCATGTAGCAGCGCGTTCTTTGGCTGCTCAAGCTTTGTCTATCTTTGGTGATCATCAAGATATTTATGCGGCAAGACAAATTGGTTTTGCTATGCTTTGTTCGCATTCCGTGCAAGAAACCATGGACTTAGCTGGTATAGCACATTTAGCTGCAATTAAGGGAAGAGTGCCATTTTTGCATTTTTTTGATGGTTTTAGAACAAGCCATGAAATTCAAAAAGTTGAAGTAATGGATTATGCACATTTTGATAGATTATTAGATAGAGAAGCTTTGCTTGAATTTAGAAATAATGCTTTAAATCCAGAAAATCCAAAAACACGCGGAACAGCACAAAATGATGATATTTATTTTCAAACTAGAGAAGTAAGTAACCGTTTTTATGATGCTTTGCCTGATGTTGTTAATGAATATATGCAAGAAATTTCAAAAATCACAGGTAGAGAATACAAACCATTTACTTATTATGGACATAAAGAGCCAGAGCGTGTGATTGTTGCTATGGGTTCTGTGACTCAAGCACTTGAAGAAGTGGTAGACTATCTTAATGCTAAGGGTGAAAAGGTAGGGATTTTAAAAGTTTATCTTTATCGCCCATTTAGCTTAAAATATTTCTTTGATGTTATGCCAAAATCAGTGAAAAAAATCGCAGTTTTAGATAGAACCAAAGAACCAGGAAGTCTTGGGGAGCCACTTTATCTTGATGTAAAATCAGCTTTCTATGGAAGAGAAAATGCTCCTGTTATAGTGGGTGGAAGATACGGACTTTCTTCAAAGGATGTTGATCCTGCTCAAATGATAGCAGTATTTGAAAATCTTAAACTTGATAATCCAAAAGATGGCTTTACTGTAGGTATAGTTGATGATGTAACTCATACTTCACTGAGTACTGGAGAGAAAATTTCACTTGGAGATGAAAGTACGATCGAATGTTTATTTTACGGACTTGGTGCTGATGGAACTGTGGGCGCAAATAAAAACTCGATTAAAATCATCGGGGATAAAACGGATTTTTACGCTCAAGCTTATTTTGCTTATGATTCTAAAAAATCAGGGGGTTATACAAGAAGCCATTTAAGATTTTCTAAAAAACCTATCCGTTCAACTTATCTTGTTTCAACTCCGCATTTTATCGCTTGTTCGGTAGCGGCTTATTTGGAAATTTATGATGTTTTAGCAGGAATTCGCAAAGGAGGAACTTTCCTTTTAAATAGTATTTGGAATGCTGAAGAAACCATAAGACAACTTCCAGATGCAGTAAAGAAAACTTTAGCTGAAAAAGAAGTAAATTTTTATATCATCAATGCAACCAAACTAGCTCGTGATATAGGTTTGGGAAATCGTACAAATACCATTATGCAATCAGCCTTTTTCAAACTTGCAAAAATCATTCCTTATGAAGACGCACAAAAATACATGAAAGAGCTTGCGTATAAATCTTATAGTAAAAAAGGCGATGCTATTGTAGAAATGAATTACAAGGCTATTGATGTGGGTGCTGATGGACTTGTAAAAGTTGAAGTGGATCCAAATTGGAAAAATTTAGAGCTTAAAGAAAAAGAACAAACTAATGCCTATAAAGGTACTGAATTTGTTGAAAAAATCGTAAAACCTATGAATGCGGCTAAGGGTGATGATTTGCCTGTTTCAGCCTTTTTAGGTTATGAAGATGGAAGTTTTGAACACGGCACAACCGAATACGAAAAACGCGGTGTTGGGGTTATGGTACCAAGATGGATAGAGGCAAATTGTATTCAATGTAATCAATGTGCTTCAGTTTGTCCGCATGCTGTTATCAGGCCATTTTTGATTAATGATGAAGAAATGGCAAATGCACCTCGCGGTGTAAAAGATCATGCTTTAGAAGCTAAAGGAACCAAAGGAGAAAAATTAAGCTTTAAAATTCAAGTTTCTCCACTTGATTGTACAGGCTGTGAGCTTTGTGTTCATGAGTGTCCTACTAAAGAAAAATCTTTGGTTATGGTACCACTTCAAGAAGAGATGGATTTTGGTGAGCAAGAAAATGCGGATTATTTATTTAAAGAAATTACTTATAAAGATGATATTTTAAATAAAGAAACCACAAAAGGAGCGCAATTTGCCCAACCTTTATTTGAATTTCATGGGGCATGTCCTGGATGTGGGGAAACTCCTTATATTACTTTAATTACAAGATTGTTCGGTGAAAGAATGATTGTGGCTAATGCTACAGGTTGTAGTTCTATTTATGGGGGTTCAGCTCCATCAACTCCTTATAGAAAAAGTGTGAAAAATGGACACGGTCCTGCTTGGGGAAATTCACTTTTTGAAGACAATGCTGAGTTTGGTTTGGGTATGAAAATTGCAACTGAAAATACAAGACACCGCATTGAACATATCATGAATGAAAGTATGCAAGAAGTTCCAAATGCTTTATCAGCTCTTTTTAAAGATTGGATTGCAAATAAAGACAATGGTGCTATGTCTGTGGAAATTAAAGATAAAATGATCCCTATTTTAGATCAAAATAAAAATATCAAAGCTGTGCAAGATATATTAGAGCTTAAACAGTATTTAAGTAAAAAATCTCACTGGATTTTTGGTGGTGATGGTTGGGCTTATGATATAGGCTATGGCGGACTTGATCATGTTTTAGCAAGTGGAGAAAATGTAAATATTTTAGTGCTTGATACAGAAGTTTATTCTAATACAGGCGGTCAAAGTTCAAAATCTTCTAGAACAGGAGCTGTAGCACAGTTTGCAGCAGCAGGTAAACCTATACAGAAAAAAGATCTAGGTCAAATTGCTATGACTTATGGTTATATTTTTGTAGCACAAGTAAATTCAATGGCAAATTATACTCATCTTATCAAAGCTATCACTGCAGCTGAGGCCTATGATGGACCATCTTTGGTGATTTGTTATTCTCCTTGTATAGCTCATGGTATTAAAGGTGGGCTGGGTTACTCAGGAGAGCAAGGTGAGCTTGCTACAAAATGTGGTTATTGGCCACTTTATACCTTTGATCCTCGTTTAGAAGAGCAAGGAAAAAATCCTTTAACTCTAACAGGAAAAGAGCCTGATTGGGATTTATATGAGCAATTTTTAATGAATGAAGTGCGTTATAATTCACTTAAAAAAGCAAATCCTGAACACGCTGCTGAGCTTTTTGAACGCAATAAAAAAGACGCTCAACGTCGCTATAGACAGCTTAAGCGTATCGCTATGGCTGATTATAGCAATGAGGTTGAAAGCTGATAAAATATATTTTTAGTGCTACATTGTGTTTTAGCACTTTGTTTGCACAAGATAATTTTGAAGAGTATTTTAAACTTATAGATAAAGAAAATCGCATAAATTTTAATACTCTTCAAAACCCATTTGTGAATCCTACTTTTGAAAAATTAAGACATATTAAAATTACTGCAATTATGCTTGATAAAGTAAAAATTTATGATCGATGGTATAAAAAAGGTGATATGATTGATGATGCTATAATATATGAAATAAATACTAAAGAGATTAAATTCCAATATGATAATTTAGAAATTGCAATCCAAATAAATAAAAATGATAAGATTAATATTAATTAACATTCTTTTTTGCCATTATCTTTATGCTTTAGATTGTCAAAAGCGTCTTTTTGATATCAGTATTAATGAAAAATTAAGCATACAAGAAAGTCTTGATGAGCTTGCAAAATATTGTTCTTTTAGTATTATTGTTAAAGATAAAATTGCCAAAGAAAAATTAGAAACATTGCAAAATTCTGTCAATATTCATCAAATGAGTTTAGACGAAATTTTTAATTTTTTTATCAAAGAGCATGATCTTAGCTATGATTTTGATGGTAAAATTTTAAGAATTTCAGGTATTAATACGAAGATTTTTAAGATAAGTTATATCACTTCTATCAGAGAAGGACAAAGCATAACTAAAGCGTCTGTAGACGCTAAACCAAGGCAAAGTGAATATAGCGGTAGTTTTGATGATGCAGAAGACAATATGATTAAAAGTATGGAAAAATTTGATTTTTGGCAAAATATAGAAAAAGAGATTGTTGTATTATTAAAAAATTCTCATGAAGATTATGAGGCTAAAACTCCCATCATAAATCCCAATGCAGGTCTTATTATAGTAACTGGAACAAATTCTCAGTTAAAAAGTGTGAAAAATTATTTGCAAAAACTAGAAAATCGTCTTAAAAAACAAGTTATTATCGATGTTAGCATACTTGCTGTGAGTTTAAATGAAAGCCATTCTAGTGGGATTAATTGGCAAAATTTTAATATAGGTTTAAATTCGCAAGTAAATAATGAAAATTCTTTTATTCAGTTTCAAAATGGGCAAGGTTTTGTTAAGAATTTGGGTTTAAGGGCGAATTTAAATTTTGATTCTATTATTAACTTTCTTTCTCAAAATGGAAAAACTAGCGTGCTTTCTAATCCAAAGCTTATGGCTTTAAACAACCAACAAGCCATTATTTCTGTAGGCGATACTATAAATTATCAAGTCAAAGAAAGTTCTAAAGGTACTGAAAATGGGACTACTGTTAGTGAAAGTTATAATAATTATTCTATTTTTATAGGCATTTTACTCAATATCTTGCCTGAAATTTCTGATGATGGAAAAATAATGCTTAGAATTAATCCAAGCTTAAGTGATTTTAAGTATCCAGAAGATAATAAACGACAAAAAGAACCAAGAACTATTGCTCCTGATACCATACAAAAAAAGCTTTCTAGTGTTGTGCAAGTAGAGAATAATCAAACTTTAATTTTAGGTGGATTGATTTCTCACGATAAATCTAATGAGAAAAATTCTATCAATTTTCTATCAAAAATTCCAATTCTAGGTTCTTTGTTTAAAGGAGAAGTTTTAAATTCTAAAGCAACCGAAATTGTTTTTATTATCACTCCAAGTATAGTAGATAGTGTAAACGCTCCAAGTCTTAAAGATCTAGGATTTAAGCATTATGAGTAAAATTATTCCATTTAGAGAAGAAATTTTTCATCAAATCAATCAAATTTTAGAAAGCCAAAAAGCTTTTATTTTTTTATGGGGAAAAAGTGGTAGCGGTAAAAGTGTATTGTTGCAAAGATTGGCAAAAAAATATAATGTTGATTTTATTAATGAAAATTTTAAAGATCAGAGTTTCTTAAAAGAAAAAATTGAGTTTTTGATTTCACAAGGTCAGAGTTTAATCATTCTTGATGAAGTAGGAATGTATGATTATGCAATGCTAGAAAGCATTAGGATTTATAGTGATTCTATAAGTTTTGTTTTAAGTTCTCATAAAAAGTTAAATATACTTAAAAAAGAGCATTTTAAAAGTCGTTTAAGTGCTTGTTTTGAATTGAAAAATATTAGTCTTTTAGAGCTTGATGATTATATTAAATTGAAATTCGGAATGAATTTTTCAAATAAATGTCTTAAGTTTTTACAAAAAATTTCTCAAGGAAATTTAAGATATATTGATAAAACTTTAAAAAGTTTTTATGAGATAAATAGTTTTTTTGATACAAACAAAAGTCAAGAGTATATTTTAAAGCTTAGTGCTTTAGAGAATGGCTTATTAAGGTAAGGTATGCAAGAAAGAATTAAAGAACTTGAGCTTAGGTATAAATATTTTTTACTTAAAAAATATTTAAAATATTTATTTTTAATTGTTTTAATCTTAGTGATAGCATTTTGTTTTTTTGTGCTAATGCAAAAATATAATAAGCAAAAAAATATTTATTTGCAAGCTATTGAACATAAAAAGCATTTAGAGCAAAAGATTCTTCAAGCGCAAATTTTACAAGAAAAAAATAAGATTTCTAGGGAAAAGTTATATAAAGAACTAGAAGAAGTTAAAGCGGTGCGGGAAAATACACACATTAGTAAGATAGAAATTGATTCTAAAATTTTAAATATTTCTGATTTAAAAAAATCTTTTTATCAAAATCCAAGCTATGAAAAGGCATTAAATTTAGCTAAGAAGTATTTTGATATTAAAGCTTATCAAAAGACAATATTTTGGGCTTTAAAAGCCAATGAACTTGACAAGCAAAAACAAGATTCTTGGCTGATTTTTGCTCAGGCTAAAAGAGCTTTAGGTGAAGAAAAAGAAGCTCAAAGTGCTTTAGATGCTTATATAAATTATTATGGTTTAATGGAATTAGATGGAAAGTAGAATGGATAAAATTTTTCAAGCTTATATTGATAATGAAATAAGTCTTGATGAAATTTGCACTAAATTTAATATCACTTCTTGGGATTTTTTTAAAAAATTAGCAAATTTTTGTAATTTACATTTTGTTGATTTAGATGAAGATAATGATTTTATTTATGAAGGTATACCTTTTTCTTTACTTTTAAAATTTAAATTTCTGCTTATTAAAAACAATGACGGCTTTATGATTATTAGATCTAAACCTTGTTCTTTAGAGCTTTTAGAGCAAGTTAAGACTTTTATGATTTGTGAAAAAATCGTCACTGCAATTGCCGATGAATTAAAGATAGCTAAAATTTTAAATCAAATTCGTATTCAAGAGGAGATTAAAAGATTAAGCATTAAGCTTAGACTTGAATGGCAAGAAAATCAAAAAAGAGATGATCAAAGTTGCATCAGTCAAATTTTTGATTTTTTATTACATGAAATTTTATCTTTTCATGCGAGTGATATTCATATAGAAGCAAGGAATGATGATGCTTTGATTAGGTTTAGGGTTGATGGAATTTTGCGTGAATTTGCTATTTTTGAGAAGGATGTTTATGAAGCTTTGGTTTTTCATGTCAAATTTTTAGCTTGTTTGAATTTAGCTGAATCAAGAAAAACACAAGATGGAAGTTTTGAATTAGATTTTGAAAATGAAAGATATGATTTTCGTGTTTCATGTTTGCCTTTGATTTATGGCGAAAGTGTTGTTATAAGAATTTTAAAACATGATAAAGAAATTTTGGATTTGTATAAACTAAATCTTGGAGATAAAAATTTAGAAATTTTAAAAAAGATTTTACATCGTCCCAATGGAATGATTTTATTAACCGGCCCTACTGGCAGTGGTAAAAGTACAACTTTATACGCGTGTTTAAATGAGTTGAAAAGTATTGAAAAAAAGATTATTTCAGCAGAAGATCCTATAGAATATAAAATTCCTTTAGTGCAGCAAATTTTGCTTAATTCAAAAGTTGGAGTCGAGTTTAATAGTATTTTAAGAGCAATTTTAAGGCAAGATCCTGATATTATCATGATAGGAGAAATTCGCGATGAAGAAAGTTTAGATATTGCACTTAAAGCTTCTTTAACAGGTCATTTGCTTTTAAGCACCTTGCATACTAATGATGCTCTTAGTACCATTGATAGGCTTTTGGATATGCAAGCAAAAAGTTACTTGATAGCATCGGCTTTGAGTCTTGTTATAGCACAGCGTTTGGTTAGAAAACTTTGTCCTTGGTGTAAGCAAAAAAGCAAAAAACATTATATTGAATTTGAAGGTGAATTTTTTGAACCAAAAGGATGTGAGCGTTGTCATCATAGTGGATTTTTTGGCAGAGAATTAATCGCTGAGTGCTTAGAGATCAATGAAGATTTAGCTTGTGCAATTAGGGAAAATCAAGATAAAACGATTTTAATGGAGCTTGCAAAAAAATATGGTTTTCAAACTATGTTTGAACAAGGTTTAAAAAAAGCCAAAGAAGGTCTTACAAGTATAGATGAGCTTTTAAGGGTTGTAAGATGAAATTTTATGAAGTAGAATTTCTTAAAAACAATCAAAATTATACAAAAACTATAAAAGCTGAAAATTTAAATACAGCACAAGCAAAAGCCTTATCAAAGAATTGGAAAATCATTAATATAAAAGAAATTCAAAAATCTAATTTTCAGAGATTAAAAGATGAAAATTTTATACTCTTTTTTAAAGAGCTGGCTTTGTTGTGTGAAGTTGGATTAAGTGTTCAAGAAGCGATTAGAGAATTATATCTTATGCATTCTTGCAAGATTATGAAAAAAATATTAGACAATTTAATTTTAGCTCAAAATCTAAATCAAGCTTTTGAAAATGCTAATTTTGGATTAAATCGTGCGGAGTTAGCCTTGATTAAAACGGCTGAAAAGACAGGAAAAATCAGCGAAGTGTTTAATCAAATTTCTAAACTTCGAGAAAAAAGCTTAGAGACTCAAAAACAATTAAAAAAGGCTTTTAGATATCCTACTTTGGTTTTTTTAAGTATTATCGGAGCATTTTTGTTTTTAATGCTTTTTGTAGTGCCTAATTTTAAAGATTTATTTGAAAATTTAGGCACGAGTTTGCCTTTTATCACGCATGTAATGTTAGAAATTTATAATTTTTTAGATGACTATGGAATTTTTTGCATATTTTTGTTTGTTATTTTTATTGTTATGCTTATTTTAGCTTATAAAAATTTTCATTCTTTTGCTTTTTCTTGCGATTTTTTATTTTTAAAAATACCTTTGATTTCTCGTTTGATTATTTATAATCAAAATTATTATTTTTTTATGGTTTTTTCTTTACTTTTAAAAAATGGAATTTCAATATCTAAAGCTTTTGATTTAGCTATTATAGGGCTTGAAAATAAATTTTTAATTTTTCAGTATAAAAAACTTTTTAGTTTTATAGATTCTGGTCTTGAGTTAAGTCAGGTTTTTAAAAAGATTGATATTTTTGATTCTTTGGTATTTTCTATGCTTAGTGTTGCGATGAAAAGTGGAAGACTTGAAGTATTAAGTGAAGAAATTGCCAAATATTATCAACAAAAAAGCGAAAATTTGATGGATAGATTTTTGGTTTTTTTAGAACCTATGATGACTTTATTTGTAGCGCTTTTAGTTTTGTTTTTGGCTTTAGGTATATTCTTACCTATGTGGGAGCTTAGCTCAGGGGTCAATTTTAACTAAAATAATCCCAAGCTACTTTAATGATAGTAGCTCCTACAACGATTAAAAATAAAGTTTTTATAAACTTTCCATTAGTTTTTAACACAAGTTTTGAGCCTAAATAAGCTCCTAAAACTTGTCCTACACCCATAAGCAAACCTACAACCCATAAAAGTTCGTACTGCCATAAAAATATAGCAAGAGCAATGATATTACTAGTGAAATTTAAAATTTTAGTATTAATGCTTGCTTTTCTCATATTAAAACCTAGTAGCATCACACAAGCAAAAATCCAAAATGAACCCGTTCCAGGCCCTAAAAATCCATCATAAAATCCTAAAGTTAAGCCACAAATTAAATGAAAAATTTTGATATTTTTTATTTTAGGTTCGCTTTCGTGTTTACCTAAGTTAGGACGCAAGGCTGTATATAAGAAAGTAAGAGTTAAAAAGATTAAGATAATAAGCTTTAATTGCTCATCTTTTACAAAAAGAACGCTATAACTTCCTATAGCTGCTCCTAAGGCTGTAAAAAAAACACCCCAAGCAAGATGAGGTAGAGTGGTGGATTTAAAATAAGTTAAAGTAGCCGTAAAAGAACCAAAGACGCTTTGGAGTTTGTTTGTTGCTAAAGATAAATGCGCAGGAATCCCACAGGCTATGAGCGCTGGTAGAGTAATAAGCCCTCCTCCACCTACAATAGAATCTATAAAACCAGCAAAAAGAGCTACAAAAAAAAGTATAAAATAATAAATTGTATCTAAGTGCTCAAAGCCCATTTTTCACTCCTTAAATTTGTCAATTTCCTTACTTTGCCCTAAACGATAGAGTGCAAAGTCATATTTTATGGGATCATTTGCATCTAATTTTTTTAAATTTTGCGTGAGTTCTAAAACACTTTTATAATCATATATTTTACGCTTTAGAAGTCCTAAAGTCAAGGAAATTTTATGTGTATGTGTATCAAGTGGAATTAAAAGATCTTTGGTGTGAATTTTGGTAAAAAGTCCAAGATCAAGTTCATCTTTTCTAACCATCCATCTTAGATACATATTATAGCGTTTAAGAGGTGAAGTAGGGGTGTTTTGCCAAATTTTTCCAAAGAAAAAATCATACCCATAACTTGAATATGAATTTATGGTTTTGATTTTTTGCATAAAAGCTAAGATGGCATCTGTGGTATTTTCTCTTTTTTGATAGGCTTGATAAAAAAGTTCGTAGAGTGAAATTTCATTTTTAAGTCTTGAAAGAGTGATAAAAATTTCTTGTATATCTTTCTCATTTTGGAAGCGGTATTTTAAATTTTTAAGTTCTTTTTTTATTTGTTTTTCTTGAAGGTTTAATAAAGAAAAATCAAGTTTTTTTAGAAAATTTACTATATTTTTAGCATTTCCATAGGCAAATAAAGCACAAATTAAGGCAGTAAATTCATCATTGTGAATTTTAGCAATTTGCAAAGGATCTGGAGTTTCAAAAAGGGAATGATTGGTGTTTTTTTGATTGGCTAAAAAATCAAGCTTGGCTTTAAGATGGATAAAATTTTTCACTTGATATTACTAGAGCTTAAGATTTAAGTCCTAGTAAGGTATCAAGCATTTGATCTACAGTTGAGACGATTTTTGCTGCAGCACCGTAACTTGATTGGTATTGTATAAGAGCGGCTAATTCTTCATTTGTATTTACACCACTTTTAGATTGGTACTCGCTATAAACAGAATTATAAAGAGTTTCATTGCTTGAATTTACAACATTGTTATTTTCACCATCTGAGGCTATTTTACCTGTAAGTTTGCGGTAATATTCTTCCATAGTAAGATTATCGATAGTACCATCTTCATTATAAAAATTAACTTTATCATATTGAAGTTGGATGATTTTATTTGCCATGTCATTGCCACTATCAACCCCATTTGAGCTTGCTCTTACTGTGCTTGGATCATTTAAGATAGAATCTTTTACTTTCATGTCGCTTGCATCGGTTCCGCTGAAAAAACCACCTATGCTAAACGCACCTGCGAAATTTGTGCCTTTATCTTCAATGGCTACCTTAAAGCCTGATTTTGCATTGATTTGGAATAAACCATCTCCAGTTTTTGCATCGTAGCTAAAACTTGCATTGATATGATCATCAACATCATTATTTGCATTGTGATCGTTATTATCATCTGTATTAGCATTGATTTGACGCATGATATCATTCATGGTTGTATTTACATCTATGGTGATGGTTTTGGTGAGTTTTTTATCCCCTTTATCATCATAAATGACTATATCGAAACTTCCTGGTTGTATGGTTCTGTCGTAATTAACTAAAGGAATATCTCCCTTAAGTCCAGATAGATAATCAGAAGTAACAGAACTTTTCGCAGAACTTGCATAAAGATTGTTAGTTTCATTGATCATGGTCTTAGCAAAAGTATCTAAAGAATCCATATAACCTTGGATAATTCCATCTTTATATTTTCCTTCGCTTTTGCTATAGTTTCTACCGCGTAAGTCAAGTTGAGCGCCAAGCTGTCCACCGCTAATCTTTGCAGTAAGATCTCGAACTTTTTCATCAGGAGTTTCATAATAAATACTATAAGATTTATTCTTATCATCATAATCAAGCTTTAAAGGATGAAAATTTATCCCATCTACTATACTAAAACCTTCTATGCTTAGATTGTATTGATGTCCTGGATCAGTGATGGTTGTATCAAGGCGATTGTCTTGATTGATTTCATTTTTGCTTGCAACTGCACTAACTAGCTTTGAAAGAGTAAGCTCAAGCTCATCTCTTCTATCCCTAAGCTCATTTGCGTGTTCTGTTGGTAAGGCTTCTTGTCCATAAATTTGTTTATTTATAGTAGCAATTTCTTCACCGATTCTATTAATCTCATCAACCGTATTTTTAATATCATCATTTACTTTTTTTTGGATTTTATCCAAGGTTGCAAAAGTGTTATTAACGCTTTCTGTTAAGGTTTGAGAAGCTTTTACAAGGGCTATTTTTGTGGCATTTTCATTAGGGTTAGATGCAAAATCATTCCAAGCTTTGTTATAATTTTCTAAATCTTTCAAAATTCCAGTATTTTGTAAGTCTGGAAAACGCTGAGCGATTTCTTGTAAGGTTGAAGCCATATATTTAGTGTATTCTAGTTGGTTTGATGCACCTTTTAATTTATAGTAAGAATACTCATCATGCAAACGCACTATACTTTCTATAGCAGTTCCTGTGCCTACTTGAACTCCACCTGTGGTAATATACCCATTTGTAGTTTGCACTACTCTTTGGCGTGTATAAAAAGTTGCATTAGCATTTGAGATATTATTTCCAGTTGTTGCGATTTGAACTTCGCTTGCCTTTAAGCCTGTAACACCTGTGTATAATGTTCCAAAAATACCCATTATAAATCCTTATACATTGATCTTGAAAATTGACTCTGGATTTGTCTTTTTATCTCCATAAGCATTATTTGTTCCATCATTGATATCAAACATTTTATTTACTAAGCTATCAAGAAAATCTTTGACAATAAGAACAAATTTAGCATACTCTTTGTTTTTACTATGAAGGTTTTGAAGATTTTTTTTAAGTAGATCTAGTTTTTGTTTATCTTCATCATCTAAGAGTTCACTAAGCCCTTTTGTAGAGCTATTATTTAGCTCAACCAAGGCAACATCAAGTTGTTTTTTGGCTGTAATAAATTCGGCGATAAGTTTGTTTTTTTCTTCTACACTTGGCGTTACACTCTCATGTTTAGCCACTTTGATATTTTCTATATCTTCTTCGGTTAAAGCAATAAGTTTTGCTAAGATAGCATTTACTTCATCAAGTCTTTGTTTAAGCATATTTTCTCCTTTTCTCTCTCAAAAAAGGAGAATGAAAATTTAGATTAAAGAGTCAGCAATCGCAGCAGCTGTAGCTTTTGTATCGATTTTATAAGTACCGTTTTTAATCTGCTCTGCGATTTTGCTCGCTTTATCATTTTCCGTTTTTTGAGTATCGTTTGTTTTTGTTTCTTTATCTATTCTATTTGTATTTAATGTGGTATTTGCCACATAACTTTGTTGTATAGGATTGATCATTTCTGCCTCCTTGATCTTAGTTATAATCCTCTACAAACCATATCGACCCAAATTTAAAAAACTTAACCCCTTTCTTTTAAAAAATCGTATAATAATTTTGAAAAACCCATACCTCCACTTAAAGCTTTACTCATGGTATCGTTATACATGGAAGAGTATATTTCATCACTGGCATCTTTTCCAAAGAGTGAATTTTGACTTTTTAAAGATACGTCTAAAACTTGCTTTAAAAAAAATGCCTCAAAAGCATCTGTTTGTTCTTTTAAGGCTTCATCTTCTTTGCTCTTTGTAACTATATCATTATCATTTATTTTGATGCTTGATTCTAAACTTCTTGCTTTAGCTGCACGATCAAGTAAAGCACTATTCATACTATAAGTATTTAAAAAATTATCGATTTTCATTAGATGATCTCCAAATCCGCGTTAATTGCACCTGCGCGCTTTAAATTTTCCATAATAGCGATAATGTCATTTGGGGTTGCTCCAAGTTTGTTAAGCATTCTAGCTATATTTGCAACTGTACTTTTTGCATTGTTGATTCTTAAGGTATTTGAACTTGGATCTACAAAACCACCATCTTTCATATCGATTTCATTTTGATTAGCTACTGCGTTATTGTTTGGATCTATTTTTATGGTGATATCTTTATGAGTGATTAAAACAGGTTCTACCTCTACATCAACTCCAGCAATCACTGTTCCTGTTCTTTCATCAATGATAACTTTGCTTTGTGGTTTATAAGCTATATCTTGTTCTAAAACTCTTGCCATAAAATCAACATTTGAAAGATCTTCAGGTTTTTTGAGTTTTACTGTGCGAGAGTCGATGGCTTTAGCCACTTCTTCGCCAAAAACGGTATTTAAAACTCTTTCTATATCATTTGCGGTTTTAAAGTCCGCTACTTTTAAGCTTAAGGTTAGATCATTATTTTGACTAAAATTTTGTGGAATTTCTCTTTCTACATTAGCTCCGCCCATTACGATTGCAGCAGTTGAGTGAGAACCTGCTCCTCCTGGTCTAGGTGTTAAACCTCCTGTTGAGATAGAGCCTTGTGCTATAGCATAAATTTCACCATCAATCCCACGAAGTGCAGTCAGTAAAAGTGTTCCGCCTTGTAAAGATTTTGCATCACCCATAGATGAAACGGTAATATCAAGTTTATCTCCGCTTTTTGCAAAGGCCGGAAGTTTGGCTGTAACCATAACAGCTGCGGTATTTTTTGATTTGATATCGTTAGGATCTACTTTGATATTCATACCTTGCAAAAGGTTTGAGATGGATTGTAGTGTAAATTTAGAGCTTGTTCCATCGCCGCTTCCATTAAGCCCTACAACAAGTCCATAACCTATAAGTTGGTTATCTCTTACACCTACAGTGTTTGCTACATCCTTGATTTGCACTGCAAAAATGCTTGTCATAAAGAGTAAAAATATCGTTAAAACTCTCATGGATTCTTCCTTTAATCTATTGTTGATGATAGATCAAGCAAGAAGTGTTCCAAGTAAGTTAAGAAGTGTAAAAGCTTAAGCTAGTTGATCCAAATTTCTTTTCTTTAATTTTTTGAAAATTTTGGATTTTTTCGGGAGTTTTTATGGTTGAGTGGTGTTCAAAAATGATTAAATTTAAAGTCTTTAAATCTAAATTTTCTAAAAAATGATAAATTTTTTCATAAATATCGCTAAAACCTTCTCTGATATCAAAAGGCGGGTCAAGATATAAGATGATTTCATTTTTTGAATTTTCTATGAGTTGGGGTAAAATTTCAAAAGTATTTGCGTGGATCACTTCTAAATTTGGATCTATGTTTTTAGCATTTTCTAAAGCAATTTTATAGGCTTTTACATCAAGTTCTATAGCATAAGCTTTTAAAGCATAATTGCTTAGTGCTTCGGCCGCCATCAAAGCACTTCCGCCAAAGGCTTCAATGAAAATTTTATCTCTTAAATCTTCCCTTATTACATTAAAAACACAACTTTTTACTATACTTTTAGTGCTTCTTGTTGTTGTAAGACTAGGTAAAAGTAGTTTTTTTCCTTTGTATTTACCACTTTCTATATTTGTATAAAGCTTTGTTTCTTTGATTTTTTTTATTTTTTCTTTAGGAGAAGTAATTTCTTGTTTTTGAAGAAATTTTTTTCTTTTTTCATTGTGATTAAAAAAGTCTTTAACGCTTATAAATTCATCATTCATCATTAAGTGCTTTTACGAGTTTGTTTTTAAGATCTTTTATGGCAAGATCGATTTTATTTTCATAATCTTTTTTAAATTCCAAAGCAATAGCTTCAATTTTTTCTTCAAGCAGTCTTTTTTGTTCAAGCGCAAGTTGCAAAGCTGCTGCTTTTAAGGCATTGTCAAATTCATTTAAAGACTCAAACAAGGCTTCTTTGCTAAATGGCACGCTTAAAAATGGAGAGTTCTTAGAGATGATAAATAAGGGTTTTGCGGTGTGAATTTTTTCATCACTAATGATAAAATCACAATCTTTTTTCATTACCAAATGATCTTTTAAAAAAAGTTCTAAAGTTTTTTCTATGATGAGATCTTTACATTCTAAAGAGATTTTCATATCAAATTAACCTTTAAAGTGTGATTTTTTAATGATGGAGCTTGTATGCCTTGGATAAGGGCTAAAAACTCAAAACGACTTAAAATATAAAAGTCTTCAAAATCTCTTTTGCTTGTTTGCATAAGTTTTTTAGCACAAGTATCAAAAAGATAAAAATCCTTTTCTTCTTTTACTACCATAAAATCAGCCCCGCTATCATAAGCGTCCAAAACAATATCTGCAGCCATTTTATAGCTTAGTGTAGGATTTAAATTCAGCAAAGTAAAGCCATTATTTTTTGTACTGTTTTCATAGGAAATAAATTTAGCCTCAAGTTTGGATTTTAAAGTATCGCAAGCATTAAAACCATAAAAAGCTATATTGAAATCTTTAAAATTATGTTTAATTTCCTTAAGTTCTTTGATCTCATTATCAAAAGCATTGGTTTTAGGTAAATCAAAGTGTAAAATATTTTTATCAAAAAATCCTAAATTTAAAATTTCATTTTGTAGGTTTTTAATCGTTGTTTCTAAAATTTCATTTTTGCTTTCAAGGTGATAAAAAATACCCTTTTCTTTATCTGCTAGAGTTTTTAAAATTTCTATCTTTTTTTCAGGATATTTTTCTATCATTTTTGAAGCCAAATAAAACACTCCATCGCCCATATATTCAGGAAGATAGTCTAAAATTTCACTTGCATAATATAAATAATCATATTTTGCATAAAGCTTTTTATCCTCTTCATCGCCAAATTTTTCAAGATATTTGTATTTGTCTAAAAAATCATTTTTATCAATGATAAGATCTTTAATAGCTCTTTTTGTACTTAAAGGCTCGATGCAAAGATTAAAATCAAATTCTTTTGCTATTTTTTCTAAAGGTGTAAAAAGTGGTATGATTTGCTTATTTACAACTATGTAAGTATCTTCATCTTTATCAAAATCAAAATAAATATCATCATCTTGAACTTGCAAAAGCAGATCATAAAAGCTTGCAAAATTTTCATAATTATCATAAATATAAGGTTTATAATAAGCCTCATAATCCTTGGTTTTATCAAATCTAAAAATTCTTAATTCTAATTTTTTCATGGTTTTTCCTTAAATATTTCTATATTATATAAAATTTTTCTAAAATTCACTAGAATTTAAAAGGAAATTTTATAAAATCACGCATTATGAACAAAGAAGATTTTATTATCAAAGCTTTTTTAAATGAAAAAAATGGCGATGATGGAGCTATTATCAATGATTGGTGTTTTAGCAAGGATTTGTTTTTTGAAAATGTGCATTTTAAAAGAGAGTGGCTTAGCTTAGAGCAAATCGCTACAAAAGCAATGCTTGTTAATATCTCAGATGCCATTGTGATGAATGCTGTACCAAAATACGCACTTTTAGGACTTGCTTTACCAAAAAATTTAAGCGAAAATGAGATCAAAGCTTTGCAAAAAGGTTTTTTAAAAACAGCTAGGAAATTTAATATAAAAATCATAGGCGGCGATACTATAAGCAATGATAAAATAGACATTAGTCTTACTATCATTTCAAAGATTAACGATAAAGCCGTTTTTAGAAAAGGTTTAAAAAAAGGACATTTACTTGCTTATACAGGAAAATTAGGGCGAAGTTTAAAAGGGCTTGAAATTTTACAAAATGGGGGTACTTTAAAACCAAACCATGTATTTATAAAGCCAAAATTAAGAGCTAGTTTTTTTTATGAAATCGCACCTTTAATTTCTTGTGCTATGGATATTTCAGATGGTTTAAGTAAGGATTTATCAAGACTTTTAGTCTTAAATAAATGCGGTATTTCTTGGTTTAAAAAACTTGATGATTATACGCTTTATAGCGGAGAAGAATATGAAATTTTATTTGCTTTTGATGAAAAAGAACGGCAAAATATAGAAACAATAGCCAAAAAACACGGCGTGAAATTAAATATCTTTGGAAAAGCAGTGAAAGGAAAATATGAATTTAGCGGAAGAGAACACCATTTTTAAGCCTTTGTATAGTTTAAAACACAGTCCTATTAATGCGTATTTTAGTAAAAATAGCGATGATTTTGTAGTGCGTGAAAGGCCTTTGTATGAATTTAGCGGCAAGGGCGAGCATCTTATTTTGCATATCAATAAAAAAGATTTAACCACAAATGAAGCTTTAAAAATTTTAAGTGAAGCAAGCGGGGTTAAAATAAGAGATTTTGGTTATGCAGGGCTTAAAGACAAGCAAGGATCAACCTTTCAATACCTTTCTATGCCTAAAAAATTTGAGAGTTTTTTGTCAAATTTTTCTCATCCTAAACTTAAAATTTTAGAAATTTTTACCCACGAAAACAAGCTAAGAATAGGGCATTTAAAAGGAAATTCTTTTTTCATACGCTTAAAAAAAGTTTTACCAAGCGATGCCTTAAAACTAGAACAAGCTTTGATGAATTTGGATAAACAAGGTTTTGCGAATTATTTTGGCTATCAGCGTTTTGGAAAATTTGGGGATAATTATAAAGAAGGGCTTGAAATTTTGCGTGGCAAAAAGATGAAAAATGTAAAAATGAAAGAGTTTTTAATTTCAGCTTTTCAAAGCGAGCTTTTTAATCGCTATTTGAGTAAAAGAGTGGAGTTATCACATTTTGCAAATGATTTTAGCGAAAAAGAATTGATCCAAATTTATAAAATTTCTAAAGAAGAAGCTAAGGAACTTAAAAAACAAGAACAATTTTTTAAGCTTTTAAAAGGCGAGGTTTTAGGGCATTATCCTTTTGGAAAGTGTTTTTTATGCGAGGATTTAAGTGCTGAGCTTGGGCGTTTTAAGGCAAGAGATATAAGCGCCATGGGGCTTTTAATCGGTGCTAAGGCTTATGAAACAGGAGAAGGTTTGGCCTTAAATTTAGAAAATGAAATTTTTAAAGATGCTTTGGAGTTTAAGGCTAAAATGCAAGGTTCAAGACGCTTTATGTGGGGATATTTAGAAGAGTTAAAATGGCGTTATGATGAAGAAAAAGCTCATTTTTGTATAGAGTTTTTCTTGCAAAAAGGCTCTTATGCTACTGTGGTTTTAGAAGAAATTTTGCATAAAAATTTGTTTGAGTGAAATAATTATGAGTTAAATTTTTACGTGATTTTTACTTTAGAATTTATTGCAAAAATGATATTTAAATTTTAAATTTAGGTATAGTTATATTAATTTAATTTTAAAACTAGGAGCAAAAATAATGAAAAAGATTTTAACAAGTGCTTTGGCTTTAGGAGCTATGACTTTGATTATAGGTTGTGGCGATGGCGATTTAGTCGAGTAAAAAAACAATGGCAACGATCAAGCTATGTTTGATTTAGGTAATCAAGAGATTATGAAAAAATATCCAAATCATAAACTTTATGATTATACTTCAGTCAGAACAATTAGTGATATTAACAATCCAGAAGGCAAAATTAAAGAAATGAAGCGTGATTTAGAAATAGATAAAATTCCATACTCAAACTATGTTTTCTTATTAAATCCAAACGATAAAAAGACTATAAAGTTGTGAGTGTTTATTGCGATAAAGATTTTAAGAAAAGAGTTTATTGTTCTGTGAATGATGCTCTTAGGTTTTATGCAAGATAATAAAACAAGCTGGAAAATCCCGCTATCTTTCTAATTTTTTTATACCGACATTTTGCAGAAATTACTTATTTTTAAGCCTGCTACTCCGTTTTCAAAGCAATCAAAACGCCTTCTATCATTTTCTTAATATCTCCATCAAGGATATTATCCACTTGAGAAAAAGCTTCTCCGCTGCGATTGTCTTTGACTTGCTGATAAGGGAAAAGCACATAAGAGCGGATTTGATGCCCCCAACCTATCTCGCTTTTTTCTCCAGCATTAGCACTATCTTGTTGTTTCATGAGTTCAAGTTCATAAAGGCGAGATTTTAGCATTTTAAAAGCAGTGGCTTTGTTTTTGTGCTGACTTCTGTCATTTTGGCATTGTACAACTATGCCGGTTGGAAAATGTGTGATTCTTACAGCTGATTCTGTTTTATTGACATGTTGTCCGCCTGCACCGCTTGCTCTGTAATAATCTATTCTTATGTCTTTTTCTTCGATTTCAATTTCTATATCATCATCAAGTTCAGGGCTTACCATAACACTTGAAAAGCTTGTATGACGGCGTCCTGCACTATCAAAAGGAGAAGTTCTTACCAAACGATGGATGCCATTTTCAGCCTTTAAATAACCATAAGCATTTTCGCCTTTAACTAAAAAGCTCACATCTTTAAGCCCTGCTTCTTCGCCTTCTTGAAAGTCTAGAGTTTCGACTTTAAAACCTTCTCTTTCGCAAAATCTTAAATACATTCTATAAAGTATGCTTGCCCAGTCATTACTTTCTGTTCCGCCTGCACCAGGATGAATGGAAACAATGGCATTTTTACCATCATTTTCTCCGCTTAAAAGCATGGAAATTTCAAGACTTGTGATAGTATCTTCAAGTTTTGATGCGTCATTAAATAAAGCTTCAAGCGTTTCTGTATCGTTTTCGCTATTGGCTAGATCGAAAAGTTCACTTGCGTCATTTAGGGCATTAAAAGCATTTTCATAGTTTTTAAGCAGATTGGTGATTTTGGTTTTTTCTTTGCCTATGATTCCTGCTTGTTTGACATCACTCCAAAAAGAAGGAGAATTTTCAAGCTCTTCGATTTCTTTAAGCCTTGTTTTGATATTTTCAGGCTTGATGATGGAGGCTATGTTGCCGACTTTGTTTTTTAAAGTTTTTAAAAGTTCGCTAAATTCGTAATTATCCATAAAATTTCTTTGCTATAATTATATTTTTAAAATCAAAAATTATATCAAAAGAAAACTTTAATATAGGAAAAAAATGCCAAAACTTTATCTTATGTCTTTAGGTTGTAATAAAAATTTAGTCGATAGCGAGATCATGCTAGGACGCCTTAGTGCTTATGAGCTTTGCGATGAACCAAACAATGCTGATGTTTTAATCGTAAATACCTGTGGTTTTATCGATAGTGCAAAAAAAGAAAGCATTAATGCGATTTTGGATTTGCACGAACAAAGAAAAAAAGATTCTCTTTTGGTGGTTACGGGTTGTTTGATGCAGCGTTACCGCGAAGAACTTATGAAAGAACTTCCTGAGGTTGATCTTTTCACAGGTGTGGGTGATTATGAAAGAGTCGATGAAATGATACTTAAAAAAACAAATTTATTTTCAAATTCGACTTATTTGCAGAGTGAAAATTCCAAACGCATTATTACAGGTTCAAATTCCCATGCTTTTATAAAAATCGCCGAAGGTTGTAATCAAAAATGTTCTTTTTGCGCCATCCCAAGTTTTAAAGGTAAGTTAAAATCTCGCGAAATAAGTAGTATTATAGCTGAGCTTAAAGATTTGGTAGCTAGAGGTTATAAGGACTTTTCTTTTATCGCACAAGATACGAGTTCTTATTTGTTTGATAAGGGTAAAAAAGATGGGCTTATACGCTTAATTGATGAGGTGGAAAAAATCAAAGGCATAAGAGCAGCTAGAATTTTATATCTTTATCCTACGAGTGCGAGCGAAGCTTTGATCAAACGCATTATAGCTTCTGAAATTTTTGTAAATTATTTTGATATGCCTTTGCAGCACATAAGTGATAATATGCTTAAAATCATGAAGCGTGGGGCAAATAGCACAAGACTTAAAGAAATGCTAAATTTAATGAAAAGTGCGCCAAATAGCTTTTTACGCACAGGCTTTATCGTAGGGCATCCAGGTGAGAGCGAAGCGGATTTTGAAGAGCTTTGTGAATTTGTTAAAGACTTTGGTTTTGATAGAGTGAGCGTTTTTGCGTATTCCAAGGAAGAAGATACGGCCGCTTTTGATATGGAGCAAGTGCCTTTTAAAGTGATCAATAAAAGGCTTAAAATCATAGAAAAAATTGTTGATGAAGTCATAGAAAAAAGTTTTGAAAAAGAAGTAGGGCAAAAGCGTTTAGTAGTTTGCACGGGAGAAAGTAGCGAGGGAGAGTTTTTCATCGCAGCTAAAGATTTAAGATGGGATAGAGAGATTGATGGGGAAATTCTTATCAATGAAAGCGAATGTGGAAATTTAGAAATGGGGCAAATTTATGAATGTGAAATTTTACAAAACCTTGATAAAAAGCTCCTTGCTAAGGCTTTAAGAAAAGTAGATGCAAATTAAAGATGAAATTTTATCCCTTTTAAAAAGGGGTAAAAATTTACTCGCTTTTTCTTATGGAAGTGATTCTAGTGCACTTTTTTATCTTTTAATGCGAGAAAAGATCGACTTTGATCTTGTGATGATAAATTACAAAACTAGAAAAAATAGTGATTTAGAAGAGTTAAAAGCTAAAGAACTTGCTTTAAAATTTCATAAAAAAATTTTTATAAAACACGCTCCTAAATTTCAAAATAATTTTGAAAAAAAAGCCAGAGATTTTCGCTATGATTTTTTTGAAAAAATTTGTCTTGAGCAAGATTATGATCATCTTATCTTAGCCCATCATTTAAACGATCAGTTTGAATGGTTTTTGATGCAACTTTCACGAGGCGCAGGTTTGGCTGAAATTTTAGGTATGCAAGAGTATGAAAAACGCTCAAATTATACACTTTTACGCCCTTTACTCTTTATAAGTAAAGATGAAATTTCATCTTTTTTAAAAGAAAAAGATATTTTTCATTTTCATGATGAGAGTAATGAAAATGAAAAATATTTTAGAAATTATATAAGAAAAAATTTCTCTAATGCCTTTGTGAGTGAATTTCATCAGGGTTTAAAAAGAAGTTTTTCTTATCTTAGTAAAGATAGGAAAAAACTTTATGATTTTGAAAATATCAAAGAAGTTCAAGGGCTTCTTATTTGCTCTAAAAATGAAAGTTTGATTGCTAGAGCGGTAAAAATGAAAGGCTTGCTTTTAAGTGCAGCGCAAAGAAAGGAGCTTTTAAAAGGTGATTGTGTTTTAGGTGGCAAAATAGCACTTGTGTATAAAAACGAACAAGCTATTGTTTTTGAGTATGAAACTTGTCAAAAATTACCCAAAAATTTCAAAGAAGAGTGCAGAATAGCTAAAATTCCAAGACTTTTAAGAGCTTATTTGTATAATCACAAAATCGATATTTCAAGCCTTAGCTTTTAATTTTAAAATTCTTTGATAGGCTAAATGTGTGAGAAAAATCACAAAAAACACTTGCAAAAAAAGTCCTAAAAGTGGCACTGATGAGAGTAGATAAAAACAAAGAGTGCTAAATTTAAACTCTAAAGGTGAAAAATCAGAATGAAAATTTTTAAAACTTTCTTTATCTAAAATCGTGCTAGTAATATCAAGCATTAAAAGTTTGTGAAAGAGATAATAAAACACAAGATAATAGATGAAAAGGTTGATAAAGGGTAAGAATAAAGCCAAGGTGCAAAGTATAAAAAATATCCCAAATTTAATAAAAATTTTAAAACTTTCAAAGATGACTTTTGGGGTTGAAACTTCATTTGTATTATTATAATGGTAATATTTTTGGTTGATTTCTTTAGCAATAAAAGGGGTAAGAAAAGAAGTGATAAAAAGGGCTAAAAAAACCGAAGCAAAAACAACAATAAAACCTGAAAATAAAAAACTTATAATGGTGATTAAAATTTGTACAAAATGAAGGGCATAAAACCACGCCCAAAACGAATCTTCTCCAACACTAAATAAAGAATTAAAATAATCCAGCAAAGCCGAAAAGCCAAGTGCTCCTAAAAAAAGCATAAATATAAGGCTAAAAATCAAAGGAATTAAGGCAAATTTTAAAAATTTAAGACTTAAAAAATCTTTGATCGCAAGTTTTAAAATATCCAAATTATGCCTTTTTGTAGCATTCTTCTAGTTTTTTATAAATAGCATCAAAATCAAGCTCTTGTTCTAAAATTTGAGCTAAAACTTCATTGTCTTCTTTACCATTCCAAGTTTTTTTATAGTTACCATCTTTGTAGCCATGGTTTTGTCTAAAAATATTTAAAACATTTTTACCTATGTAGGTTTTATAAAGAATTTCAAGATTAAGCCCGCATTTAATAGCTAGGGTAAAATAGGTTGAAAGCAATTCTCCAAGATTAAATCCAAAGCCACTGCATTTATGGATAATAAGCTCTATATCATTTAAAATACTATAAATATCACTCTCATTAGGATGCTCTTCTTCTTTGCAAAAATCCTGAAATACACTTACTGAAATCACTTCATTGGCTATAATTTTAAAATCATTTCCATTTTTATTGCGATATTCTTCAAGTAAAAGACTTAAGATAAAATGCCAAATATCGACAATCTCTATGCGTACATTTTCCCAATTTGTTGGACTTGAAATGTTTTTCCAATGTTTCCATGTAAAAGAGTCTATAAGTTCTGCACATTCCATATAAATACAGCGTCTCCAACTGATCAGTTTTCCTTCTTTGGTATAGCCATTTTCCCAATTTAAGCCATTGGTTTCATCGTTGAGTTTTTGTTGGAGTTTGAGCATATTTTCTAAAATTTCGATATTTGTCATTTAAAAACTCCTTGATAATTTTTAATATTATATGATTTAAGCGTAAAGATTTAAACTATCATCTGTCTTATCTTGATTTTCCTTGGCTTTTTCTTGTTGTTTTTCAAGTTGTTTTTTCATTTGTTCTAAAACTTCATCAAGAAGTTTTTTGCTATCTTCAAGCATAGAAGCATTGATATCTTTATCATCTGTTTGATTTTGTTTTAGTAAATCACTGAGTTTATTTGTAAAATTATTCATAATAGCATTTTGATGGTTTTCATCATTTGGTGTTGGTAGAACATTTGCCATTTGCATAGCTGATTCTATAATTTCTTTTGGCTTTAACTCTCCGACTTTAGAATTTGCTAAAAAGTCTTTGATCATAGGTTCAACTTCTTTCATAGCATTTTTAATCTCATCAAGATCATTTTGTGTGAGCTTAGAGCCTTCAAAAGTAAAGCTAAAGCCATACTGACGCTTAAGATTAAGAGTTTTACCTTCTTCATTATTTGCATAACTTACACTTTGATTATCATACATAGATAAGGCTAAGTGTTTGCCACTTTTTGTTGTATAATCCATCGAAAAACTTTGGTTTTTGCTAGCATCAATTTGCATTTCTTCCCCTTATATTTATAGTTTATAAAATTATAATCGGTTATTTTTAAAAATATTTTAGTATAATTTTTATAATATGGATGAAAGAATTTTAGAATTTATAAAAAATGAGCAGCTTTTATCTTGGGCTATGATTGATGAAAAAGGTGTTTATACAGCTAGTGCTTTTTATGTTTTTGATGAGAAAAATTTAGCTTTTATTATCGCTTCTCATGAAGATACTAAGCATATAAGATTAGCTAGTGAAAATTCAAGTATAGCACTTAATATAGCCAAAGAAAGTAAAATAGCCTTTTTAAAAGGTGTGCAAGCTAAGGCCAAGTTTAAAATCGCAAACAAGGAGCAAATAAAAATTTATTTTTCTAAATTTCCCTTTGCTAAACTTGATAAAAGTGCAAAAATTTATGCTTTAGAGCTTTTTTGGCTTAAATTTACTAACAATGCTTTAGGACTTAGTAAAAAGCTTGAGTTTTGTAAAAAATAAATTTTTATGATTTTGTTTAAAAAAATGAGTTATGATTATAGTTTATGTAAATTATTAGGTATAGAAAATAAATGTTCAATGTAATTCACGCTTTATTTTTTAGAGAGTTAAAAACTAGATTTGGTGCTAATAGGCATTTGGGTTATCTTTGGGTAGTTGGAGAACCAATGTCAATAACACTTGCCATCACAGTAATTGTTACCATTATAAGAGAATATCATCATCAAGTTATGCCTGAAGGAATTTCTATTTTTATGTTTTTAATTTCAGGTATTATGCCTTTTTTTATGTTTAGAAGTATAGTAACTCAACTTATGAATGGTACTCAGGCAAATTTGGCTCTTTTTGCTTATAAACCTGTAAAGCCTATACATGTATTTATTGCTAGAACTTTGCTTGAATTTTGTATTTATTTTGTGATTTTTATCACTGTGCTTTTTTTTGCAGGATGGTTTTTTAGATTTGATGTATTTCCTATTCATTTGCTTGGGGTTCTATTTTGCATTTTTTTACTTATGTGCTCAGCTTTTGCTTTGGGGATTTGTTTTGCTATTGTTTGGCATTTTGTAGAACCTTTAAGAACTTTATTAGCTTATTTTAGCATAGTGTTTTATTGGACTTCAGGTATTATACTCCCTACTTGGTTAACCCCTCGCCCTTTACTTGATATGCTATATTATAATCCCTTGCTTCATATTTTTGAACTTTTAAGATTTAATTTCTTTGAGAATTATCCTTTGCAAGATGAATATAGTTATTTTTATGCTACATTTTGGATTTTGTTTGTTTTGTTTATAGGACTTTTTATCTATTACTATAACAGACAAGCTTTAACGGCAGCAAAAAAAGAATGATAAAGTTAATCAATCTAACAAAATCTTATCCTTTATTTAGTGGTGGGAGGCATTATGTTTTTAAAAATTTTACTTTTGAATTTCCTGAAAATTGTAGTATAGGATTGATGGGGGGTAATGGTGCAGGTAAGTCCACCCTCATGAGACTTTTAAGCGGAGCAGAGCTTCCTGATAGTGGTAAGATAATTACTAATAAAAAATTATCTTGGCCTTTGGGTTTAAATGGAGCTTTTCAAGGTTCTTTAACCGCTAGAGATAATGCTAAATTTGTAGCTAGAGTGTATGGATATAAGGGTAAAGAACTTCAAGAAAAAGTAAAATTCGTAGAAGATTTTGCAGAGCTTGGGAAATTTTTTGATGAGCCTATGAAGACTTATTCTTCGGGAATGAGTGCTAGGATAGCTTTTGGACTTAGTATGGCCTTTGATTTTGATTATTATTTAATTGATGAGGCAGGAGCTGTTGGAGATCCTGCTTTTAGGGAAAAAAGTGTGAAATTATATAGAGAAAGATTAAGCAAATCAAAAGTGATTATGGTATCTCATAATGTAGCTGAAATTAAAGAATGGTGTGATAAAATAATTTATATGAAAAATGGACAAATTACGGTTTATGATGATGTAGATGAAGGAATAGCTGTATATCAAGGAAAAGTTTAATGGAAGAAAATAAAACTTTATTAGAAAAAATCAAAGATTTAAGTATATTTGATTCTTTTAAAATTGTTTGGTTTATAATGATTTTTGTTGTGATTTATTATACATTGATTGCAGCACCAAGATATGTAAGCACGATGATTTTAGATGTTAGATCAACAAGTGGAGAAAGCACTCAAACAAGTGGAATCTTGTCTTTGCTTAGTAGTACTTCTACAGCAAGTGAAGATTTAAATTATCTAAAAGGTTATATAGAATCAAGTGATATGTTAAAGATTTTGGATGAAAAAATCAAACTTAAAAGTCTTTATCAAGAACAACATGTAGATTTACTTTTTAAAATTTGGGATTCAAGTTCCAAAGAGTCTTATTTGAAATATTATCAAAATCGCGTAAAACTTTATGTAGATGAAACCACTAAGCTTTTGCAGGTAGAAGTAGAAGGTTTTACGCCTAAATCAGCTCATTTGATTGCTCAAACTATTATGCAAGAAAGCGAAAAATTTATCAATGAAATCTCTCATAAAGCAGCCAGAGAACAAATGGCTTTTGCTGAAAATGAAGTGCAAAAATACAAAGAACGTTATCAAAAAGCGCAAAATGATTTGATTGCTTTTCAAAATAAATATGGAGTTTTTGATCCTTTAAAGCAAGCTGAAGCCAAAGCGAGTTTGGTTGCGCAAATTGAGGCTAATTTAGCTCAAAAAGAAGCTAAACTTTTAACTTTACAAAGCTATATGAATGATGCAGCACCTGAAGTAGTAGCACTTAAAGCAGAAATTGAAGCGATTAAAAAACAACTTTTAAGGGAAAAATCTAAAATTTCAGCTAACAATTCTTCTCAAAAGCTTAATGATTTGGCTGCTAAATTTCAGGATTTAACTATAGAAGCTACTTTTGCGCAAAAAGCTTATGAAGCAGCTTTAAAAGCTTATGAAAGCGCTAGAATAGAAGCTTTAAGAAAAATAAAACAACTTGTTATCATCCAAAGTCCAGATATTCCAGAAAGCGCAAAATATCCTGAAAGAATTTATGATATTTTAACAGCATTTATTGTATTATCTTTGATTTTTGGGATTGTTAAATTTATTAAAATGATAATAGAGGAGCATAAGTATTAAAATGAAAAAAATATTAATTTTATTTTTTAGTTGTATTTTATGTTTTGGAGCCGTGGATGTTTCACAAATCATTTCAGCGGAAGATCAAGGTTCTACTACAACTAGTATAGATCAAAATTTAAGCTCAAATTATGATATAGCAAATAAAGAAAATAATCTTACAAAAATTCATCAAATTTTAGTATTTGGCGCTCATCTTTTTAATGGAAATTTTAAAAATTACAATCAAAGAGTTTATAACCCAGATTATAAGATCGCAGTCGGTGATCAAATCAGTCTTAAAATTTGGGGAGCTGTTGAGTTTTCGCAAGTTTTAGTGGTGGATTCTCAAGGAAATATTTTTATCCCTAAAGTAGGAGCTGTAAATTTGCTAGGTGTGAAAAATAGTGCCCTTGTAAGTGTTATAAAAGCACGTGTTAATAAAATCTATAAAAGCAATGTTTTTGTTTATGCAGATATGAATGCTTATCAAAATGTCAGTGTTTTTGTAACAGGAAGTGTTAATGCTCCAGGACTTTATCAAGGACTTAGTTCGGATTCAGTGATCCAGTATCTTGATAAAGCAGGAGGTATAAATTTAGAATATGGAAGTTTTAGAGATATTCAAATTTTGCGTAATAACAGCGTGATAAAAAATATCGATTTATATGATTTTTTGCTAAAAGGGCAAATGGATCTTTTTCCTTTTAGAAGTGGAGATGTTATTTTAGTAGGAAATGTTCAAAATTACGCTTTTGTTGATGGTGATGTGCAAAGACCTTTTCGTTTTGAACTTTCAAATGATATTAAAACTTTAGCTGACTTAGCTAGAGTATCAGGTGCTAAACCTATCGTAACTAATGCTATCGTAAAAAGTTATGGTGAAGATCATAAACTTGATGTCAGTGCTTATAATAAAATGCAATTTTCAAAAGTTTTACTTAGAACGGGAGATGAGGTAGAATTTCACCCTGAGTATGTTTCTGAAAATATAACTATAAGTGTAAATGGTGAGCATAATGGTTTAAAAACTTTGGTTGTGGGTAAAGGAACGACTTTAGAAGATATTTCTAAACTAATCAAGGCTAATCCGCAATCAAATATGCAAGCTTTACAAGTATTTAGAAAAAGTGTAGCGAGAACTCAAAAAGAACTTATCAATGCTCAGCTTAAAGAGCTTGAAACTCTAGCTTTAACTAGCAGTTCTGTTACAGCTCAAGGTGCAGCTATAAGAGCTCAACAAGCAAAAACGATTTTAGAATTTATCCAAAGAGCTAAGCAAGTAGAGCCTAAGGGTCAAATTGTCATCGATAATCCAAAGTCTTATAATTCAGTTATTTTAGAAGATGGTGATACTATTAATGTGCCAAGTAAGAATAATCTCATCATAGTTCAAGGCGAGGTTTCTTTACCTGGGGCTTTTGTGTATGATAAAGGAAAAGATTTAAGATATTATATCAATCTTGCAGGAGGTTATGGAGAAAGAGCGGATACTTCAAAAGTTTTGGTGATACGAAGCAATGGAAAAGCTGAAAAATATCATAGTGGTATATATATGAAACCAGGCGATTCTGTGTTGGTATTGCCAAAAGTAGATAGTGAGAATTTGCAAATTTTTTCAATGTTAACTCAAATTCTTTATCAAATTGCTATCGCAACCAATGTTGTGCTTAATCTTTAAGGTTTAAATATGAATACTCTTGAAATAGCTAAAGAAGTTTTTGAAAAAGAAGCGCAAGCTATTTTGGATTTGGCTAAAAATTTAGATGAAAATTTTAACCAAGCTGTAAATTTAATGCTAAATACCAAAGGGCGCTGTATAGTCAGTGGCATGGGTAAATCAGGTCATATAGGCGCTAAGATAGCAGCTACTTTAGCAAGCACAGGAACACCAAGCTTTTTCATCCATCCAGGAGAGGCTTTGCATGGAGATCTTGGAATGTTAACTTCCGAAGATGTTTTAATTGCTATTTCAAATTCAGGAGAAACTGAAGAAATTTTAAAAATTATTCCTGCTATAAAAAAACGCAAAATTCCACTTATAGTAATGAGTGGTAAAAAAAATTCCACCCTTGTAAAGCAAGGTGATATATTTTTAAATATAGCTGTCGAAAAGGAAGCTTGTCCTTTACAGCTTGCTCCTATGTCTTCGACAACAGCAACTTTGGTTATGGGGGATGCTTTAGCTGCTGCTTTGATGAAAGCAAGAAATTTTAAACCTGATGATTTTGCTCTTTTTCATCCAGGGGGGAGTTTGGGGCGTAAGCTTTTAACCAAGGTAAAAGATCTTATGGTTTCAAGTAACCTTCCTATAGTGCATCCTGATACCGAATTTAACGATCTTGTTGATGTGATGACTAGTGGAAAGCTAGGGCTTTGTGTGGTGCTTGAAAATGAAAAATTAGTGGGTATTATCACTGATGGGGATTTGCGTCGTGCTTTAAAAGCAAGTGATAAGCCAAGATTTGATTTTAAAGCTAAAGAAATCATGAGTACAAATCCTAAAGTAGTCGATGCTGATGCTATGGCAAGTGAAGCAGAGGAGATCATGTTAAAACATAAAATCAAAGAAATTATAGTAGGAAAAGAAGAAAAAGTTGTAGGTATTATCCAGCTTTATGCCATAGGGAATGTGTAAATTATGCCTTTATTATCGGTCATTATTCCTTTTGGTTTAAGTAAAGAGCGTTCCTATATAGAAGAAAGGGTTGTTAAAAAGGCGAAATATTTTAAAAGCGATGAGAATATAGAATTTATTTTCGTTGAAGGATATTCATCTAAAGATCACGAGCTTAAAAATTTTATCCAAACAAACCATCATATTTATCTTAAAGATATGGATCAAAAAGCTTTTTCTCAAGGAAGATGTAGGAATTTAGGAGCAAGTTATGCGCATTCAAATGTTCTTTTATTTTTGGATGTGGATTGTTATATTTCTTTAGATAATTTTGAAAAAATTTTAAAACTAATTCAAATTAAAAATATTTCTCAAAATATCAATGCTTTGATAGTTTTACCCGTAGTGTATCTTAGTAAAGAAGCTAATGAAAAATTAAAACAATACGATGATAAATTTTGGGATATTTTAATACAAGAGGATTTATTTACGGCAAAAAATACTTGGGTAAAATTTTTTTCCCCAAGTTCTACTTCAAGTATCGTGATAAATAAACATCAGTTTTTAAGATTGGGCGGAAATGATGAAAATTTTATCGGGCATGGTTATGAAGATTTTGATCTTTTTGCTAGAATTTTAAAAACTTGTGTGAGTTTTGAAAAAATGCCTGCTAATTTAAGTTATGATGCTAGAAATTGGAATTTTTTTGACTTTAAAGGTTTTAGATCTTGGTTTTCATTACTTGGTTATGAGGCTTGTTTTTATGGAATTTATATGTATCATTTTTATCATATAGAACCCAATCAAAACGCTTATATGCAAAATAAAGATAAGAATCATCGGCTTTTTTATAAGCATTTAAAAAATATCAAAAAACACGATTTAAAACCTTTGCAAGTTTTTAAAGCTAAAGGTGAAAAAGTTTTAATGCTTTTTAAAGATCAAAATTATGATTTTAAGGATATTAGTGTTTATGTGGGAGAAATTATCTATAAAAATATAAGTGATTTTTTTATAGCTAAAGAGTTAAAATATGAACCTTTGTTGGATTTTTTGCAACAAGAAAAAATCACTAAAATATTTTTGGATGCAAGTATGAAAGAAGAAATTGATGGTATAGATTATTGTGATATTTTTTATTTTCAAAAAGGAATTTTACCTCATTCTTGGTTTTTTGGAAAAAATTTAGATTTAGATTATAAACAAGATTTAAATTTAAGCGAGCAAAAACTTTATCAAATGAAAAAATATTTTTTAACTTTAAAGAAGAATGAAAAAAAAGTTATCTTGGATTTTTTAAGTCAAAACAATGACGATGAGCATGATTTGTATGAAATGCTTTATTATTTGATTAACGAGCTTTATAGTTTTGAGCATGATGGAATTTTTTATCAAATCATCATTGATAAAGAAAAAATGCTGATGGCGCAAAAATATGATAAAAGCTTTTATCCTTTAAGATCTTTTGTTTATAAACCTTATTTGTATGAGCTTAGAAGCATAAGACCTTTTTCATTTTTGATGAAAATTTTAGGTTTAGAGTATCTTGGCGCTATGATTTCACATACTAAATTTTATCGTTTGGCAAGAAAATTGTTTTTTAATCCTAAGGGGTTTTTTGAGGATTTGAGAGCTAAAAAGAATGCAAATGTATAAATGTTTAGTTAAACCTAAAATTTCTGTTATTATCCCTTCTTATAATTCGGCTAAATATATCAAAGAATGTTTAGACAGTGTGATTTTTCAAAGTTTAAAAGAGATTGAAATTTTATGTATAGATGCGTATTCAATTGATGGAACTATAGATATATTAAAATCATATGAAAAGCAAGATAGTAGAATTAAAATTATTTTTTCAAAAAAAAAGAGTCTGGGTTATCAAATTAATCTAGGATTAAAAGAAGCTAAAGGAGAATATTTTACAATAGTTGAAAGTGATGATTATATAAAAATAGATATGTGTGAAAAACTTTATAGATTAGCCCGCAATCAAGATTGCCAAGTAGTTAAATCTGATTTTATTGGCTTTAAAGATAAAAGAAGCCAAAGAGTTTTTAAAAACCTCTCTATATGTTATGATCAAACTTTGTATAATAAAAAAACTAATTCGTATTTAAATCCAAGTATTATTATAAATTCTTGGAATATGAATCAATCTAGTCTTTATAAAATGGATTTTATAAAAAAACATGATATAAGAGCAAATGAAACACAAGGAGCTTCTTATCAAGATATAGGATTATGGTTTCAAATTTTAAGTTTGGCTTCAAGTATTTATTTCTATAAAGAAGGGTTTTATTTTTATAGACAAGATAATGAACATGCTTCAGTTAAGAGTAAAGATAAAATATATTGCGTTTGTGATGAGTTTGAGTTTTTAGATAAGTTTCTTGATAAAAATTTAGAGCTTAAAAGTAGATTGCAAGATGTTTTTTATTATTTTAAATTTAAAATGTATTTATGGAATTTAAGGCGTATTGATGATAAGTATAAGTTAGAATTTTTATATAAATTTTCGCAAGATTTTTCACTTATTTATGATAAGTTAGATAAAACAGTGTTTAAAGCTAGTGAAATATCTGAAATTTCTTGCATTATTCAAGATCCTAGCAAATACTATAAAAAATATAATAGTGTTTTTTATAGTATAAAAAAAAAGATTTTTAGAATAAAAAGAAAATATTTTAGGTAAAAGATGAATAAAACAGTAGGCGTAGTTATCCCAATCTATAATGTAGAAAAATACTTAAAAGAATGTTTAGATAGTGTTATTAATCAAACTTATAAAAATTTACAAGTTGTGCTTGTAAATGATGGTAGCACTGATGAAAACTCATTTAATATAGCTAAAGAATACACTTTAAAAGATGAAAGATTTATACTTTTTGATAAAAAAAATGGTGGTCATAGTTCTGCTAAAAATGTCGGCATAGAGTATTTTAGTGGAAAATATATACTTAAAAATAAAACTCAAATTTTAGAAAAAAATTCTTTAATCGAATTTAATATAGAAGGTAATAATCCCTATGAAATTTATACAGTGTATAAAAGTTATAAAGCTTTTCATGCTACTAAAGATTTAGCTGATTTTATTTATCCTAGTATAGACTATATTATCTTTTTAGATTCTGATGATTATTGGGAGCTTGATTGTATAGAAAAATGTGTTCCTAGAATGAATGGGGTTAATGTTCTTTGGTTTGATTATAAGTTTTTAAATAAAAATAAAGCAACTCAAATGGAAATTTATAATTACGCAAAAGAACAAATCATTACTCCTTTGCAATGGTTAAAAAGGACTAGAGAAATAGGTAATTATTTATTTTGGTATGCTTGGCAAGGAATGATTGACTTTACTTTTTTGCAAAAAATTAATATTAAATTTATCAATCAGATCATCCATGAAGATCATCATTTTGGTATAGCACTTTTTTCTATGACTGATAATATATATATATATCCTGAGAAAAAGTATATATATCGTTTTAGAGAAAGCAGTATAAGCAATCAAAAACAATATAGCATAAATACTAACTCTTATTTGTATGCTTTATATATAGAATTTGATAAAAATACCTATGAATTAAAAAGGTACCAAATGTCTATGAATTGGATTTTTACTTGTTTGGAATTGATAAAAGTTTTAAAATATAATTCAAATAATGAAATATCAATCCTCGTCGAACAAACATTTTTGCCTACTTTACTTGATAGAACTTTGATTATTTTTTTTATAGATAAAGATCCGTTGTTACTTAAAAATAAACTGCAAGAATTAAAAGATTATTTTGAAAAATTTCATTTAAGTGGAGCAGAATGTCTTAAATATCAATTGTCTTATCGTTTAGGGCAATTTGTTTTATCTAACTATAGAAGTTTAAGAGGTTTAATAAAAATTGTTTTAAATGCTAAAAAAATGATATTAAATATTCAAAAAGAACAAGAGTTGTTTCAAGAAGCAATCAAAAATTACCCTTTTATTGTTTTTTCTTCTTCTGGTGAAGATCTAGAAAGTAGAAAAATCAAAAAACATTATTCTTATCGTTTAGGGAAATTTTTAAAAATTATTTTAATATAAGCTAGTTTGAATTATAATAATAACTTTTATTGAAATTAAGAAAGTATTTATAATGAGAGTTATTTTAATCACTGGGGGAGCGGGATTTCTAGGTTCTAATTTATGTAAAAGACTGCTTAGTGAAGGCAATAAAATTATTTGTGTAGATAATAACTATACAGGTAGAATGGAAAACATCAAAGAACTTTTAGAAAATGAGAATTTTACTTTTATAGAGCATGATATTTGTGAGCCACTAAAAATCACACAAAAACTTGATCAAATTTATAATTTTGCTTGTCCAGCTTCTCCGCCTGCTTATCAAGGAAAACACGCTATAAAAACAACAAAAACAAGTGTATATGGTGCTATAAATATGCTTGAGCTTGCAAAAGAGCATAATGCAACTATTTTACAAGCTTCAACTTCAGAAGTTTATGGAGATCCACTCATTCATCCACAAAATGAAGAATATAGAGGTAATGTAAATCCTATAGGAATTCGTGCTTGCTATGATGAAGGGAAAAGATGTGCTGAAAGTTTGTTTTTTGATTATCATAGACATGAAGGCGTTGATATTAAAATAATAAGAATTTTTAATACCTATGGAGAAAATATGGATCCAAATGATGGCAGGGTTGTAAGTAATTTTATATGTCAAGCTTTAAGCGGAAAAGATATCACAATTTATGGAGATGGTTCGCAAACGCGTTCTTTTTGTTATGTTGATGATTTGATTGATATTATTATTAAAGTGATGAATTCTTCAAAAGATTTTCAAGGGCCTATAAATACTGGTAATCCTAGTGAATTTACTATAAAAGAATTAGCACAAAAGGTCATAGAAAAAACAGGTTCTAAATCAAAGATTATTTATAAAGATTTGCCATTAGATGATCCAACTCAAAGAAGACCTGATATTTCTTTAGCTAAAGCTAAATTTAATTGGGAGCCAAAGATAAATTTAGATGAAGGTTTAGAAAAAACTATAAAGTATTTTAAAGAAAAAATTACAGAATTTAAAGGATAAAATATATGAAAATAGGAATTATAGGAACAGGTTATGTTGGACTTCCAACAGGTGTTGGTCTAGCAGAACTTGGAAATGATGTTATTTGCATAGATAGAGAAAAATCAAAAATTGATGCTTTAAATGATGGAATTTTAACAATTTATGAGGATAATCTTGAAGAAATTTTTCATAAAAATGTAAAAGAAGGTCGTTTAAAATTTACAACTTCTATGCAAGAAGGCATTAAAGATGCGGATTTAGTGATCATAGCAGTAGGAACTCCACCGCACCCAGTTACAAAAGAAGCAGATATGAAGTATATTCATGCAGCTGCGACTGAGTTAGCGGATTATTTAACAGGTTATACAGTAATTGCTACAAAATCCACTGTTCCTGTTGGCACAGGCGATGATATAGAAAGTTTAATTAGCAAGAAAAATCCAAATGCAGAGTTTGATGTTCTTTCTTTGCCTGAATTTTTAAGAGAAGGTTTTGCAGTATATGATTTTTTCAATCCAGACAGAATTATAGTAGGAACAAATTCACAAAGAGCAAAAGCAGTGATAGAAAAGCTTTATGAGCCTTTTAAAGGAAAAAGTGAGTTGCTTTTTGTAAATCGCCGTTCTTCAGAAACTATTAAATACGCTTCAAATGCATTTTTGGCTATTAAAATTCATTATATTAATGAAATGGCAAATTTTTGTGAAAAAGCTGGAGCTGATATTTTAGAAGTTGCTAAAGGTATGGGACTTGATACTAGGATAGGAAATCGCTTTTTAAATCCTGGACCTGGATATGGAGGTTCGTGTTTTCCAAAAGATACTTTAGCTATGGCTTTTATGGGTAAGCAAAATGATATCGATTTAACTTTAATCAATGCAGCTATTAAAGGCAATGAAGAGCGTAAAAATCACATGAGTGAAAGAATTTTAAATAGTATTAAGGATATCAAAAATCCAAAAATAGCCGTACTTGGCCTTGCTTTTAAAGATGGCACTGATGATTGTAGAGAAAGTCCCGCTGTAGATATTATTTTTAAACTCTTAGAACAAAAAGTTAAAATTTGTGCTTATGATCCAAAAGCTATGGATTTAGCTAAACAAATTTTAGAGGATAAGATTGATTATGCTAATTCCATGTATGAAGCCATAAAAGATGCTGATGTGATTGCTATACTAACAGAATGGAAAGAATTTTCAAGTCTTGATTTGAAAAAAGCTTATGATTTGTTAAATCATAAAAAAATTATTGATTTAAGAAATTTACTTGATAAAAATGAAGCTATAAAACTAGGTTTTGAGTATCAAGGTGTAGGTAGATGAAAAATATTTTAGTTGTAGGTGGTGCAGGATATATAGGCTCACATACCTTAAAACATTTACTAGATAATAATTATAATTGCATTGTCATAGATAATCTTATCTATGGACACAAACAAGCTATAGATAAAAGAGCTAAATTTATTCATGCAGATTTACTAGATACCTTTTCTTTAACTAGTGTTTTCAAGCAAGAAAAAATAGATGCTCTAGTGCATTTTGCAGCTTTTGCTTATGTGGGAGAAAGTGTTGTAAATCCTGCAAAATATTATCAAAATAATGTAGTAGGAACTATAAATCTTTTAAATGCAATGCTTGAAAATAATGTTAAGGATATAGTATTTTCAAGCACTTGTGCAACCTATGGAGAACCACAATACACCCCAATTGATGAAAAGCACCCTCAAAATCCTATCAATGCTTATGGAAGAACCAAGCTTATGATAGAACAAGTTTTTGCTGATTATGAAAAAGCTTATGGTTTAAGGCATATTTCTTTAAGATATTTTAATGCAGCAGGCGCAAGTAAGGATGGACTTATCGGAGAAAGTCATGAACCTGAAACTCATTTAATTCCTTTAGTTTTAAAGGCTATAAAAGGAGAAATTCCTGCTATAAATATTTTTGGAAATGATTATGATACCGAAGATGGAACTTGTATAAGAGATTATATTCATGTAGAAGATTTAGCATTAGCTCATCGTTTAGCCTTGGAAAATTTACATAAATTTAGTGGTTGTATAAATCTTGGTACGGGGATAGGTACAAGTGTAAAAGAAATTATCAGTGCAGCTGAAGTTGTAAGTGGTAAAAAGTGCCCTATAAATTATGCACCAAGAAGAGCTGGAGATCCTGCAAGATTATACGCAGATAATAAAAAAGCAAAAGAAATCTTATTTTGGGAAGCAAAATATACTGATATTAAAGATATAATTAAAAGTGCTTGGAATTGGGAAAACAATAGAAAGTATTAAGATGAAAAAAGTAAAAAATTTAATTGTAGGTTGTGGGCTTAGCGGGACGATTTTAGCTGAGCGTTTAGCTAGCAAAGGACAAGAGGTTTTAATCATAGATAAAAGAGAGCATATTGGTGGAAATATTTACGATTATAAAGATCAAGAGAGTAATATAACTGTGCATAAATATGGACCCCATGTTTTTCATACTAGTATAAAAGAAGTATGGGAGTATCTAAGTCGTTTTACAAAATGGCATTATTTTATGTATAGAGTAAAAGCTTTTATAGATGGTAAAGAAGTAAATATCCCTTTTAATCTTGATACTTTACATAAAGTTTTTCCAGAGTATTTAGCCAAAGAGCTTGAACAAAAATTAGTAGGTAAATTTGCTTTTAACTCCAAAATTCCTATTTTAGAATTAAAAAATGCAAACGATAAAGATTTAGAATTTTTAGCCGAGTATATTTATAAAAAAGTTTTTTTAGGTTATACAGTAAAGCAATGGGGTGTAAAACCTGAAGAGCTTGATTTTTCAGTTAGTGCAAGGGTTCCTGTATATATAAGTCGTGACGATAGATATTTTGTAGATAATTATCAAGCTATACCAAAAGATGGTTACACAAAAATGATTGAAAATATAATCAATCATCCTTTGATAAAAGTACAATTAAATACTGAGTTTAAAGACATAAAAAAAGATATAGAATATGAAAGATTATTTTATACAGGAGCGATTGATGAATTTTTTGACTATAAATTTGGAAGATTGCCTTATAGAAGTTTAAATATAGTATTTGAAACTTTTGATAAAGAGTATATGCAATCAGGCCCTCAGGTAAATTATCCTGAAAATTACGATTTTACAAGAAGTGTTGAGTATAAATATTACCTTGATGAAAAATCTAATAAAACCATACTTTCTTATGAATTTCCTTGTGAATATGAAGAAGGTAAGAATGAAAGATACTATCCTATACCCAATGATGAAAATCAAAAGCTATATGAAAAATATTTAAAAGAATCTGCTAAACTTACAAATGTGTATTTTTTAGGTAGGCTTGGAGATTATAAATATTATGATATGGATAAAACCGTGGAGAGAGTGTTGAAATTTATAAAGGAGTTATTGCAATGAAAGAAAAAAAAGAAAATCAAAATCCAAGCATCAAAATACTTGTGGGTTACCATAAACCAGCTGAGTTACTTAAAGATGATATTTTAACTCCTATTCACCTAGGAAGAGCTTTGGCAACAGAAGCTTCTAAAGACGGAGAAATGTCCAAGGAGGAATTTGAATGGATGTGTGAAAATATGATGGGAGATGATACAGGGGATAATATATCATATTTAAATCGCTACTTAAATGAATTAACGGGAATTTATTGGGCTTGGAAAAATTATGATAAATTAGGTAATCCTGACTATATAGGGTTTATGCATTATAGAAGACATTTTATTTTTGATAATAATTTTACAAACAGTCTGCAATTAAATGGAGATGGTTATTCATATTTATTTGATGCTTTAGATAAAAAATATTTTCAGTATATTTCTTCAATAGATTTTTTCAGAGAAATTAAAAATTATGACTTGATTATTCCTAAAATTTTTGATTGTAATTTTATTTTAGATAAGATTCAAGAGTTTAAATCTTGCAAAGAATTTTTATATTCTTGGAATGGCAATAATCATACAGGATATAATATAGTTAAATTGATTTCTAGTATGCAGCCAAGATATTCAGATTTTTTAAATATAATCGATAAAAATACAAAATATTACCCATATAATATGTTTATAATGAAAAGAGAAATTTATTTTAACTATGTAAATTTTTTATTTGAAATAATTTTTCAAGTGTATGATATTATGAAAAATGATCTTTATATGAGAACTAATATATTTAATAAAAGAGAGATTGCATGGCTTAGTGAATATATTAGTACGTTATTTTTCTATTCTTTGCAAAAAGAAAATAGAATTATTGGAGAAAAATATGTATCTTGCGGAATTAATTGTTTTAATATTGATAGTAATATCAAAAAGAAAAATAATATTAGTATAAGTAAACTAATAAGGAGAATTCTTGAAAAAATATAAGAGAAAATTAATAATCTCTAATAGAGACGATGGTTTTGGTGAAAGAATGTGTTCTTTATTGAATGCTATGTATATAAGTAAAATTCTTAACTTTCATTTTGGTTTTGTTTGGAAAAATAAAGTTGATAGCTTATTGTATCAATATAAAAAAACTGATAGATATTTATGTTGTAATGATTGTATTGATAAAGAAGAAATTTTTCATAGTGATTTTATAAAAAAATTTCACTATGATACTATACCTAGTTCTATTATTCATAGTTTCTTTAAAATGAAAGGGAAAAGTATTTATATATTAAAAAACAAGCCTTATGAATATTCTTTTGGACACCAATCATGTCAAGAAGATTTATCCACTATTTTTAGTGATGTTAAAGAACGGCAATATAGAAAGCTCCTAAGGAAATCTTGGAATGAAATTCAATTTTCTTTAAATTTTAGACATATAATGCTTGAAGCAGAAAAAGTAGCTAAGATGTTTGAAAAAGGATTTGTAGCAATACATATTCGTAGCGGTGATATTGTTTTTGAATTTAAAGGTTATTCTAGATGGCTTATGTTTTCGGCTTATAAAGCAGTTAGTTTTAATTTGATAGCATCGGTGATCAAATATAAGTTAAATTATATTGAAAATATTATAATTTTTAGTGATGATACAGATTCTTCTAAAATTCTTAAAAAATATTGCGATAATAAAATTTTTTTAGCAGAAGAGTTTTTATGTGATAAACATTTGTCTAATGATGAGAGAAGTTTTTTTGAAATTATTTTAATGTCTAAAGCTCAAGAAATTTATCATTCAGGAAATTCTGGTTTTTCACGATTAGCTTGTTTCATAGGAGTAAGCAGATCTATTTGTATTTATAAATATTTTTCAAAGATACAGCAATATAATTTTATTCTTGATAATATAGATGAGTTAAGATTATCTCGACAACAAAAAGCTTATTCTTATTTTATGTTATTTATTTTTGCTAGAGAAATGAAACTTTCCAAGAAAAAGCAGATGTTTTTTTTGGAAAAGGGTTATGAAGAAGATAAAAATAATAAAGTTTTTATTCTTTCGCAGATAGAAATATATTTTTCATTGTGTGATTATGAGAAAGCAAATCAAATAATTAAAGAAATTGTTTATAAAAATGAGTTTATGTCTTTTTTGGAAATGCTAATAACTAAGTCATATGATTTGGGTTGTTATGATAATTTTGTATTATTTCATTCATATTTATTAAATATGAATGGTTTTCTTCTAAAAAAATATCCATATATTGCTTTAGTTTCGTATTTGATCGCACAAGATATTTATTTAAATTTTAAAAAATTAAGCAATTCTTATCATCATCTTCATATGTTATTTTTAGAATTACTATATCAAAATCAGGATATATTTCAATTTCTTATTGATACCCATTTTTATAAACTGAATATTAAATTTCAGAAATTCAGCAGTAAAGATTATTTTGATATTATGTATTTATTAAAAAACAATGCAACAGTACGAGTGAAACAAAGTTTGGCGTATAAAATAGGTTATGGTTTTATCGGAGCAAACGGTTGGGTTCAAAGATTATATTTTTTTTATCATTTAAATAATGTATTGCTTAGACATAGGACAAACATAAAAGAATTTAAAAATTTTATAAAAAATAAAGATAAATGTCTTATTAAAAGAAATGAAGGGTATTATATGGAATTGCAAAGATTAAGGAATTATCTTTCGTATCAATTTGGCGTAGAAATTATTAAAGCCCATAACAGTTTCTTTAGATTATATTATATTTGTTTGCCTATCAAATTATTATTTATTATTTTAAAAAGGAGATTTCGATGGAAATAAAATTCAATATAGAAGAATCTAAAATTTTGAACGGGGTATATATAATAACTCCGAATAAATTTAGTGATTTAAGGGGTGATATATGGACAGCATTTACAGATGAATATTTGAGTAATTTAGTGCCAAATGGAATTAAGTTTAAGCATGATAAATTTATAAATTCTCATTTTAATGTTTTACGTGGAATTCATGGTGATGTAAAAACTTATAAGCTTGTAACTTGTGTCTATGGAGAAGTGCATCAAGTTGTGGTTGATTGCAGAAAAGATTCGCCAACTTATCTAAAATGGGAGAAATTTATTATAAGCCCTAGAAATCAACAGCTTATTTTATTGCCGCCAAATATGGGAAATTCTCATTATGTAAGTTCAAAAGAAGCCGTGTATTACTATAAGCTTGCTTATGAGGGCGAATATTTAGATGCTCCTGATCAATTTACTTATGCTTGGAATGATGAAAGAATCGCTATAGATTGGCCAACAAATTCTCCTATTCTTTCAGAGCGTGATATTCTTGCAATGAATAAGGATAAATAATGAATAAAGATTCTAAAATTTATATAGCAGGACATACAGGTTTAGTCGGTTCTTCAATTTTAAAAAAATTACAAAATGATGGCTATGAAAATTTAATTTTTAGAACTCATTCTGAACTTGATTTGACAAATCAGCAAGCTGTAACCGATTTTTTTAAAAAAGAAAAACCAGAATATGTCTTTTTCTGTGCTGCTAAAATGGGTGGCATGATGGAACAGCTAGAGAGAAGAGCTGATTTTTTGTATTTAAATTTAATAATGCAAACTTTTGTACTACATGAAGCTTATAAGAATGATTGTAAAAAATTACTTTACTTAAGTTCTCTTTGTATTTACCCACAGGATGCATCACTGCCGATAAAGGAAACAAGTATGCTTGAGGGAAAATTGCAATTTATTAATGAGCCTTATGCGGTTGCTAAAATTACAGGTAATAAAATGTGCGAGTTTTATAACCAGCAATTTGGCACAAATTTTATTACTTTAGTTCCAACAAGTATTTATGGACCTGGGGATAATTTTAATTTAGCCACAGCTCATGTTTTTCCTGCAATATTTGCAAAAATTTATTTAGGAAAATTGCTAAATGAGCAAAAGCATCAAGAGTTGTTTAATAGCTTGAGATTGGATAATATACAAGATGTTTTAAAATATTTAAGTCAATTTGATATTGATGAGAATAAGGTTACATTGCTTGGAAGTGGTAACCCTAGAAGAGAATTTATTTACGTGGATGATGTTGCAGATGCATGTATTTTTACAATGGATAAAATTGATGCTTCTATGTTGAAAAAATATGATGAAAATTTTCATAATACTCACTTAAATTTAGCTGATGGCAAGGATTACTCAATTAAAGAAGTTGCTTTTTTGATAAAAGACATTATAGGATATAAAGGGGATATCATTTTTGACTCTTCCAAGCTTGATGGAACAATGTTAAAGACAACCAATACTGAAAGAATTAGAAAATTAGGCTGGAAGGCAAAAATCAAGCTTGAAGACGGCATTAAGATGATGTATGAATGGTATTTAAAAGAGCAAAATATAAGACAATAGGAAAAATCATGAAAAAAACAGCATTAATCACAGGATTTACAGGGCAAGTTGGCTCACAAATGGCAGATTTTTTACTAGAAAATACTAACTATGATGTTATAGGTATGATGCGTTGGCAAGAACCTATAGACAATATCTATCATTTAAGCGATAGGATCAATAAAAAAGATAGAATCAGCATTTTTTATGCTGATTTGAATGATTATTCAAGTCTTCAAAAACTTTTTGAGAGTAAAAGACCGGATGTGATCTTTCATTTGGCCGCACAGTCTTACCCAAAAACTTCTTTTGATATACCTATAGAAACTTTACAAACCAACATAATAGGAACAGCAAATATTTTGGAAAATATAAGATTATTAAGACAAAAAGATGGATACGATCCGGTAGTACATATTTGTTCTTCAAGTGAAGTTTATGGTAAAGCAAAAGTAGGCATAAAACTTAACGAAGAAACAGCCTTTCATGGAGCAAGTCCTTATAGTATAAGCAAAATCGGCACTGATTATTTAGGAAGATTTTATGGCGAAGCTTATAATATTCGCACTTTTGTTACAAGAATGGGAACACATAGTGGCCCAAGACGAAGTGATGTGTTTTTTGAAAGCACGGTGGCAAAGCAAATTGCACTTATTGAGGCAGGTTATCAAGAACCGGTTATCAAGGTTGGAAATCTTTCAAGCGTAAGAACTTTTCAAGATTGTCGTGATGCTATAAGGGCTTATTATCTACTTTCTCTTGAAAGTGAAAAAGGAAAAGTTCCTTGTGGGGAAGCTTTTAATATAGCAGGAGAAGAAGCTTTTAAACTCCCTGAGGTTATTGATATACTTTTATCTTTTTCTACAAGAAAAGATATTAAAGTAGAACAAGATGAGCAAAGATTGCGTCCTATTGATGCAGACTATCAAATGTTTGACAACACAAAAATCAAAAGTTTTATCAATTGGAAACCAGAAATTCCAGCTAGAAAAATGTTTGAGGATTTATTAAATCATTGGAGAGATGAGATTAAAAAAGGAAGGATTCCTTTGAATAGATGAAAACTATACGCACACAAACTCCTCTTCGCCTTGGTTTAGCAGGTGGGGGAACTGATATTAATTTATATTGTGATAAATATACAGGTTATGTTTTAAATGCGACTATATCTTTATACATACATTGTACTTTGATCGAAAGAGAAGATGGAAAAATCATTTTTGATTCTCCTGATACAAATTCTTACTCTGAGTATGAAAGTAAAGAATTTTTAGAAAATGATGGAAAATTGGATATTTTTAAAAGTATTTATAATCGTATTGTAAAAGATTTTACAAAAAAACCTTTGAGTTTTTCTTTGCATACCTATTCGGATGTACCAAGTGGTAGTGGTTTGGGCGGAAGCTCAACTTTAGTTGTAGGCATTATAAAAGCTTTTGTGGAGTGGCTTAATCTACCTTTAGGAGAATATGAAATCGCTAAACTTGCTTATGAGATAGAAAGAGAAGATTTAGGTATAGTAGGTGGAGCGCAAGATCAATACGCTGCAACTTTTGGTGGCTTTAATTTCATGGAATTTTATGATAATAAAAGAGTCATTGTTAATCCTTTGCGTATTAAAAACTGGATAGCTAGTGAGCTTGAAGCTAGAACCGTGCTTTATTTTACCAATATCACAAGAGAAGCAAAAGATATAGAAGAGCATAAAAAAGGAAAACTTGGAGATGAAAAGTCTTTAGAGGCCATGCACGCGATAAAACAAGATGCTATAAAGATGAAAGAAGCTTTATTTAGAGCCGATTTTGATACTTTGGCACAAATTTTAGGTAAGTCTTGGCAGTCAAAAAAAATCATCTCAGAAATTGTTAGTAATGATGAGCTTGAAAGAATTTATAAACTTGCTATAGATAATGGAGCTTATAGCGGCAAAACTAGCGGAGCAGGAGCTGGTGGATTTATGTTTTTCTTTGTAGATCCTACAAAAAAATACAACTTAATCAAAGCTTTAAACAAAGAACAAGGTTATGTACAAGATTTTTCATTTACAAAAGAGGGGGTTAAATCATGGAGAATTTAAATTCTTATATAAAAGAACATTTTCGAGAATCGATTTTGGTAAAAGAGCAAATTTTAAAAGATGAGAATTTGATAACTCTTATTAAAAATGCTTCATTAGAAGTCATAAAAGCTTATAAAAATGGTAACAAAACTTTGCTTGCAGGAAATGGTGGTAGCGCAGCTGATGCACAGCACATCGCAGGGGAATTTGTAAGTAGGTTTTATTTTGATAGACCAGGGATCGCAAGTATTGCACTTACTACAGATACAAGTATTTTAACAGCTATCGGGAATGATTATGGTTATGAAAATTTATTTGCTAGACAAGTACAAGCTCAAGGAGTTAAGGGAGATGTTTTTATAGGAATTTCTACAAGCGGAAATAGTAAAAATATCTTAAAAGCTTTAGAGCTTTGCAAGCAAAAAGAAATCATAAGTATAGGCTTAAGTGGAGCTAGTGGTGGAGCGATGAATGAACTTTGTGATTATTGTATAAAAGTGCCTTCAACTTGCACGCCAAGAATTCAAGAAGCACATATTTTAATAGGGCATATTATTTGTGCTATCGTTGAGGAAGAGCTTTTCGGTAAAGGTTTTTTTTGCAAGCAATAATACTTTGTGGTGGCTTAGGAACAAGACTTAAAAGTGTTATAAAGGATATTCCAAAGCCTATGGCACCGATAAATAATAAACCTTTTTTAGAATTTATTTTTGAGTATCTTAAAAAACAAGGCATAAAAGAAGTTATCTTAGCAGTATCATACAAATATGAAGTGATAAAAGAGTATTTTAAAGATGAGTTTTTAGGTATAAAAATAAAATACAGCATCGAAAAAGAGCCTCTAGGAACAGGTGGAGCTATAAAAGAGGCTTTGAAATTTATAAAAAATGAAGCTTATGTTTTAAACGGCGATACTTTTTTTGATATAGATTTAAGTAAATTAAAGCTAAATGGAAATAGAATTTGCCTCGCTTTAAAACAAATGAATGATTTTGATAGATACGGCACGGTAAATGTTGATGGGCAAGGTCTTGTAATTTCTTTTGAAGAAAAAATATTTAAAAATCAGGGTTTAATCAATGGTGGAATTTATCTTTTAGCTAAAGATATTTTTAATGAATTTGATTTAGAGAAAAAATTTTCTTTTGAAGAGTTTTTACAAGAAAATTATAAAAAACTAAAAGCTAAAGCTTGTATTTTTGATGATTATTTTATAGATATTGGTGTGCCTGAGGATTATTATAATTTTACAATCAACCAAAGCCATTTTTAAAGAAGAAACCCTATGTATAACCCAAACTCAGCTATAGAAAGAATAAAAAATCATTTAGCTTATAAACTAGGTCAAACTGTGATAGAACATAGACATAATGGGGGGGGGGTATATAGCATTATTTAAAAAACTTTATAAAATTAAAAAACAACATAAAAAAGAACAACAAATTTATCAACAAACCATACAAATCTTTCCTCAACTTAAATATCCAAGTTTGGAAACATGTCCTGATTATAATGAATCCCTAAGATATAAATTTCATTTATCTTATATGCTGGGAGAAGTTTTAATCAAGGCTGATATGAATAAGTTTAAAGATGGGTATTTTTTTCTTTTTAAAAATATAGAACAAACTAAAAAAGATTATAAAATAATAAAAGAAATTTTAGATCTTTCTAAAAAGTTTGAAGAAAATATTTATATTATACTTGCTGAAAATAAAAATTTATTCATGTGTAATTTGGATAATTTGAAAATTATTTTAGACTTACATAAAAATTATATACCAGCATTAAAAGTTATTTTTCAAAATTTTAATTATACGCTAAATCATTTGGAAATGATACAAGAATGGTTATTATCAAGTGATTTTAAGCAAAGATTTCAAGATGTAAATCATCCTTATCCTTCTTTACTTGACCCTAAAAAACTTAATGATCAAGCAGAAAAAATAAATTATCATAATATTTCAGGCGAATTAGCTTGGAAAATGAATTTACCATTGCCTGAAAATTATAAATTAATATGGCTATGGGCTGCATGTAGTGGAACAATGGCTATTTATACATTTTTTAATTATTCAGGTATTTCAACTATTAATGCAAATGGTTGGGAAGATGAAAAAAAAGTTTATATTGATAATTATACGTATATATTAAGCAAAAAAACACATGTAGCAATAGCTCCAAGAGTGTTTGAAAATAATGATAAAATTTATTATTTATTTACTAGCAATGTTCCTTTATTATATATATGTAGAGATCCAATATCAATTATCAGGCATGCAATAAATCATATAGGTGACCAAAATAGCAAAATAAAACCAATGATGAAACAGATAACTTTAAATTCAAATTTTAAAGAGCTTTTTCCAGAAATACTTTACTGGTATTCCAATTCAAGCAAACCTGAATTGAATAGCTTGATAAAAGTTTTAGATAATTATGAACTTTACTTTAAATCATATCAAAGAATTAAAATTTTAAAAAAAGATGTATTGTGTTTTGAACTTAATGAAATCTCTGGTTTAAATGCTCGAAAAACATTTGATTTTATAGCTGATAAATTTTTTAATGTAAAATGCGATTATTCTTTTTTTTCTAAAAGAATTAATCGCCATCAAGGTGACTTGGTTGTGCTTCCAGTTGTATATTCTATTGTTATAGGTGAAATTTGTATTAATATAGTAATTACTACAAAAAATCTTATGTATTTTAATTCTTTAGAGCCTAAGATGACAGATGAAGACTATATTGACATTACTTCTGAAATTTTTAAAGAAAGAAAGTTAATGTTTGATAATATTATTTTGTTAATAAAACAAAAAGAATATAATATTTTAAAGAATAATCAAAAATGTTTTATAGATAGCAAAAAATATTTAAACGGTTATATGGATGCGTTTGAAGAGAATGAGATAAAGATTAAAAACAATCTTATTACAGAAGAAGAAATTTTGCAATATTTACAAATGAGAAAAGATTTGCGATTAAAATTAAAAGATATTTTAGATGAAGAATTAAATTTTATAAAAATAAATTATCCAAAGCATTTAAAACAATGGAAATATTATCAAAAATTTGAGCAGATGTGTAATGAAACATAATTTAACTATTTGGCTTACAGGTTTAGCAGGAAGTGGTAAAAGTTATATAGCGCAAGCATTGTATAGAAAATTAAAAGAGAAATATGACAATGTTATTTATCTTGATGGAGATGAGTTAAGAGAGCTTTTGGGATTTTTTACTTATGATAAAAAAGGTCGTATGGATGTATCCTTTAAACGATCCGATTTTGCTCGTTTTTTAAGTAATCAAGGAATGATAGTTATCGTAAGTGCGATTTCTATGTGGAATGAAATTTATGAGTATAACCGCAAATATTTAAAAAATTATTTTGAAATTTATATAAAATGTGAATTTGAAGAGTTGAAAAGACGCGATAAAAAGAATTTATATACCCAAGCTTTAAAGGGTGAAATTTCAAATGTCGTGGGTGTAGACATTCCGTATGATGAACCAAAGGCTGATTTAGTGATTGATAATACCCAAATGACAGCGCTTGATGATAAGGTTTGCCTTATTTTAACAGCACTTTCTCAAAATTTAGATAATTCAAAGCGCGAATAAATGTTACAAGTTACTCATGAAAATTTCCTAGATTTAAAATATTTTGCTAGCAGTGTGTTCTATCCTTTGGAAGGTTTTATGAATTATGAAGAATATAAAAAAGTAATTTATGAAATGCAACTTTTAAATGGTGAAATATGGACCTTGCCTATTACTTTGGAAGTGGATGATTTTAAAGATATTTATGTAGGACAAAAGCAAGATTTATATTATCAAGACAAATTTATAGGAAATATTCAAATCGAAGATAAATTTTGCGTTCAAGATCAGGATCTTTATGAAATTTTTCAAACTAAAGATGAAAAACATCCTGGTATTATTAAAGAAAAAAAACGCTCTTCTTTGCGTGTTGGTGGAAAGATAGAACTTAAAGAAGAATTTTATAAAGATTCTTTATATAAAAATATCTTAAAAGATGTTTTTAATGCTGATATTAAGACCATAGTGGGTTTTCAAACAAGAAATCCTATCCACAGAGCTCATGAACATTTGCAAAGAATTGCGCTTGAAATTTGCGATGCTTTGTTTATTAATCCTCTAACAGGCTGGAAAAAGCAAGGGGATTTTACCGAAGCAGCAGTGATGAGTGCTTATAAAACTATGTTTGATGAGTTTTATCCTAAAGATAGAGTTTATATTCAAGGTTTACAAACTGCTATGCGTTATGCAGGTCCTAAAGAAGCTATTTTTCATGCTTTACTTAGAAGAAATATGGGTTGTACCCATTTTATCATTGGCAGGGATCATGCAGGAGTGGGAGATTATTACGGAATTTACGAGGCACAAAAGTTAGCTAAAGATCTATCAATGCGTTATGATTTAGGTATAGATTTTTTACTTTTAAAAGAACCTTATTATTGTTCTAAATGTCAAAAAATTGTGAGTGAAAAAAATTGTGCACATTATAAAGAACATAGAATTGCAATTAGTGGTACGCAAATTAGAAAGGATTTAAGTGAGGGTAAAATTCCTAGCGAACTTATGATGCGTTCAGAAATTTCTGCTAGTATACTTGCTTTAGGTAGAGGAAATATTTTTATCAATTAAAGGATTGACAATGAAGAAGCTTATTTTAACAACAGGCCCTAGTTTAGGTGGAAAGATAAATCTTAATCAAATTCATCAAGATAAATTTATTTATAGAATCAATGGGGCACATGGAGATATAGAGAGTATTAAAAATACTATTATTAATTTAAGAAAACAAAAAACTGATATTGATATTTTGATTGATTTACCAGGAAATAAAATTAGAACTTCAGGCATTAGCGAGGCTATTCAAGTAGAAAAAGATAAGGATTTTTCTTTAAAAATTGATCAATTTAACTATAAAGAATTTTATAAGCTTGTTAAACCAGGTATGGAGGTTTATGCAAATGATAGTGTGTTTTTATTTATTGTAAAAGAAGTTAACGATAAAGAAATTATATTTACATCTAAAAGCACAGGATTGCTTTTAAATAATAAGGGTATGCATGTAAGAAATTTGCATGATAATATTCCTTTTTTATTTGAAAAAGACAAGGAACTTATAAAGCTTTGCAATGAGTTTGATATAGCTTATGTAGGAGCTTCTTTTGTAAGAAAAGCAAGTGATATACAAGAATTAAAACAAGTGCTTCATTCAAATACTAAGATTATTTCTAAAATTGAAACTTTAGAAGCAGTGAATAATTTATACAGTATTTTGCAAGAAGTAGAATATATTTTAATTGATAGAGGAGATTTATCCACAGAAATTGGTATAGAAAAAATTCCACGTTTTCAAAATTATATTGTAGAAATGGCACATCATAATGCAATTAAAGTATTTTTAGCTACACAAATTTTAAAAAATATGGAAGAAAAACCCATTCCTACTATTGCAGAAATTGATGATTTATATAATATCGCAAAAAGTGGAGTTTTTGGTGTGCAACTTTCTGAAGAAACAGCTGTAGGACACTATGTAGAAGAATGTGTTAAGATTTTAAATTTAATACAAGATGAAATCAATAATGAAAAAATCATTCTTTAAGAAAGCAATATGAAATTTGAATCTTTAAGTCCTGAGAATATTAGTATTATATTTTTATCTTTAGGAGTTTTATTATTTTCTTCTTTTGTTTTTGGAAAATTATTTACTTTATTTAAAGCCCCAAAAGTAATTGGTGAAATTTTTGGTGGTTTTGTTTTGGGGGCAAGTGGTTTGTATATTTTTGCTCCTGATTTACTTACAGATATCTTTAATGGATTTAACGAGCAAGGCAAGATATTAAATATTTTTTATCAATTAGGTTTGATATTTTTAATGTTTATTGCAGGGTTTAATACGCAAATTAGTTTTGAAAAACAAAATATTAAGATTATTTCTACTTTATTTTTAGGTGGTACTTTTTTATCTGCTGGTGTGGGATATTTTTTTATTGATTATTTTAAAGAAAGTTTTATTGGAATAAAGGGGAATGATTTATCTTTTGATTTGGTTTTTTTAATAGCCATTGCTGTAACTTCTATACCTGTGATATCAAAAATATTTTTTGATATAGGAGTGATTAAAACAAGATTTGCAAGCATAGTTTTAACCACTTCAACAATACAAGATTTGTTTTTATGGATTTTACTAAATATTACTATTAATGCCGCAACAAATCAAGATTTAACTTTAATGAGCAATCTTAAAACCGCTTTTCTTACTTTATTTTTATTTATAGCTGTGAAGGTAATTTCTCATTTCTTTGAAAAAATTTCTTTTCGCATGAGTACAATTGATTTTTTTACTTTAAGCTTTGTTGTGTTATTTTTATCTATAGCTTTTTTAAATATGATTCATATCAACCCTATGTATACTTCATTTCTTGTAGGTTTTTTAATAAAAAATATTTTAAATAATCATCAAGAATTAAGAGAAAAAGTTAACGGTATTTCAGATATGGCTTTTTCATTTTTTATTCCTATTTATTTTGCTTTAATCGGTATTCAATTAAATATTATACATGAATTTTCTTTTAGTATGTTTATATTCTTCCTAATTCTTGCGTGTTTATTGAAATTTTTAGGTTGTTATATAGGATTAAATTTTGTTAAAATTTCTAATATTTCAAGAATTAATTTTGCAATTACTATGAATGCTAGAGGTGGTCCAGGAATAGTTTTAGCGAGTGTTGCCTATTATTATCAGATTATTAATGTAAGTTTTTTTACAACACTTATTTTAACTGTTTTAATTTCTTCGATGATGGCGGGTTATTGGTTGAGATATCAAAAAAATAAAAATATAAATATTTTTTCTGAATTTTGATAAAAATTATAGAATTGAATTTTTGATATAAAAAATTTGTTATAATTCTTTTAAAAATATTTTTAAAAGAAATATTTATGAAGTATTACTCAACATCAAAAAAACTTATCACTAATGTTAAAAATTTTTATACCATTTTTTTATATAAGAAAAATTTAAAAATCAACAAAGATGATCTTTTCTTTGGCTGGGGACGTAAAAAATCAGGTTTAAAAGCTATGAATTTAGCTAAAAAATATAATACTAAATTCATACTTTTAGAAGATGGATTTATCCGCTCATTAAACTTAGGGGTTGAAAATAGCCCAAGTTTTTCTATGGTTAAAGATGATATAGGCATTTATTATGATGCAACAATGCCTTCAAAACTTGAAAATCTTTTAAATACTTATGAATTTAAAGGTGAAGAAATCAAGCAAGCTAAAAAAGCTATAGAGCTTATCAAAAAATATAAAATTAGCAAGTATAATAACAATCTTGATATCCCAGATGATTATTTTCAAAAAGATGAAAAACGTGTTTTAATTATTGCTCAAACGGCCAATGATGCCTCTCTTGAATTTGGGCTTGCTAAAGATTTTAAAACTGTCGATATGATAAAAGATGCCATAAAAGAAAATCCTGATTCTAAAATTTATATAAAAATCCATCCTGATGTTTTAAGTGGTAAAAAACAAAGTGATTTAGATATAAATTCCTTACCTAAAGAATGTATTTTAATCAGTGAAAATTTTAATCCCATAGCCTTGCTTGAGTTTTTTGATAAGGTTTATACTAAAACTTCTGGTATGGGTTTTGAAGCTTTGATACAAGAATGCGAGTGTGTTTGTTATGGCATGCCATTTTATGCAGGTTGGGGTCTAACAAAAGATAAATTAGAGTGTAAAAGAAGGATGCAAAAAAGAAGTTTAGAAGAAGTTTTCTATGCTGCTTATATACTTTATAGCGAGTATTTTAATCCTTATTTAAATCAAAAAAGTAATATTTTTGATACTATTCAAACTTTAGCAAAATATAAAGATATAGAAAAGGCAAATTCTAATAGACTTTTTATGCTAGGCTTTACCTTATGGAAAAGGTATTTTATCAAGCCTTTTTTTAAGGCTAAAAATAATGAAATTATTTTTTTAAATTCTATTAAATCTTTAGCTAGATACAAGCTTAAAGAAGATGATAAATTCTTTATTTGGGGTAAAAAATATGATGAAAATACTCTTAAAAATTTGCTTTTAGTAAAGGCAAAAGAGCAAAATTTAACTAGTTTTACCCCTAAAGTTTCTTTAGTGGAAGATGGTTTTATCCGCTCAATTTCACTAGGTTCTGATCTTACGCGCCCTTTTTCTTTAATCGTTGATGATAAAGGACTTTACATAGATCCAAATAAGCCAAGCAAATTAGAAGAGCTTTTGCAAAATGAAATTTTTGATAAAAATATGCTAAATAGGGCAAAAAATATTATAAAAATCTTACTTCAAAACCGCTTTTCAAAATATAATGGTTTAAAGCATGAAAATTTAAAGATCAATGCCAAAATAGGACAAAAGGTTATTTTAATCCCCGCTCAAGTTGAAGATGATGCTTCGATGATTTTAGGGGGTTTTGGCTTATCTACTCTTGATTTACTTAAGGAGGTGCGTACTAAAAATCAAGATGCTTATATCATCTTTAAGCCTCATCCTGATGTGTTAAGTGGCAACCGTGTGGGTTTAAAAGATGAAACACTCATCTTGGAATTTTGTGATGAGATTGTAAAAGATTGCAGTATTGATAGTGCTATAAAAATTGCCGATGAAATTCACACTATTACTTCTACAAGTGGTTTTGATGCTCTTTTAAGAGCTAAAAAAGTTTTTACTTATGGCATGCCTTTTTATGCGGGCTGGGGTTTAACAAAAGATAAATATAGATGCGAAAGAAGAACAAGAAAACTAAGCCTAGAAGAGCTTGTAGCAGGTGCTTTGATCATATATCCAAGATATATAAATCCTAAAACAAAAACTTTATGTGAAATTGAAGTTTGTTTAGATATAATGCTAAATTTACAAAAAGATTATTTTTCAAAAAAACATATAAAATTGGCAATAGATTTTAAAACTTTTATGCTTAGAAAAATAAGAAGATTTTATGAATTTTTAGCAAAGAAATGAGATTTAGCACTAAAATTAAAAAAGAATTTAGCGGTAAAAATGTTTTACTCTTGCAAGGGCCTGTGGGAAATTTTTTTCATCATCTTGCAATGAAAATGAAAAAAAACCAAACCAAAGTTTTTAAACTCAATTTTAATGGTGGAGATTTTTTTTTCTATCCTAGTGGAACAAGGTGTAAGTGTGATGAAAAAGATCTTGAAAATTTCTATAGGGATTTTTTTCAAAGTAAAAAAATCGATGCTATTTTAATGTATAATGATTGTCGTATTATCCATGCTAAGGCTATTAAAGTGGCTAAAGAATTAGGAATTGAAGTATGGATTTTTGAAGAAGGGTATTTAAGACCTTATTGTATTACTTTGGAAAAAGATGGGGTGAATGCAAATTCTTCTTTGCCGCGTGATAAAAATTTTTATCTTTCTCAAAATATTTTTACCAAAGAAAGCATAAAAGAAATTCCAGGTGGATTTAAATTTATGGCTTTTGATGCTTTTTTGTATTGGTTGTTTGCTTTTATTTTAGCTCCATTTTTTAACAACAAACTTCATCATCGTACTTTATATCCTTTTGAATTTTTATTTTGGTTTAGATCTTTATATAGAAAATATCTTTATAAGATTACAGAAAAAAAACTAAATGAAAAGATTTATAATTTAGAAAAAAAGTACTTTTTGGCGATTTTACAAGTTTATAGCGATACGCAAATTAAATATCATTACAAAAAAAGCATAGAGCACTTTATAGAAGAAACCATACTTTCTTTTGCAAACCATGCAAGAGCTAAATCTTATCTAGTTTTTAAACACCATCCCATGGATAGGGGTTATAAGAATTATTCTAAACTCATAAATGATTTAACTCAAAAATATCATGTAGAAGGAAGGGTTTTATATGTTCATGATACCCACTTGCCAGTTCTTTTAAGAAAGGCTTTAGGTTGTATTACTATAAATTCAACAGTAGGTCTTAGTGCTATTTTAGAAGGCTGTCCGACTAAGGTTTGTGGCAATGCTTTTTATGATTTTGAAGGCTTATCTTATCCAAAAAAACTTCAATTTTTTTGGCGTGAAGCTCATGCTTATAAACCCAATCCTATTTTGGTATGTAATTTTAAGAAATATCTTTTACAAACTAATCAATTCAACGGCAATTTTTACAAAAATTTCTTTTTAGACAAATAAGACTAAAAAGCTTTGATTAAGAGAGTTTTTAAAGCAAAGTTGTTATAATTAAAAGCAAAAAAGAAATATTGTATGGATAGGGAAGTATTTTATATAGCAGGATATGATCCTAAAAGTTATAGATTTTATTATGATTTATTTAAAAAAAACCTAAAAGATTATTCCCATGCTTTTAATATTAAAGCTGATTTAAGTAAAATTGAAAAAAAAGAGCAATTTCCTTTTTTTCAAATTTCTTGCGAAGGAGTACAAACTAAGTATCATTTTTTAACATGGAATGATATTGTTAAAAAAAATTGGTCAGAAAATTATAAAGATGCCTTAGCGGATTGTTATAGCTTTTTTAGAATTTATACCATTACAGGACTTTTTATCAAATTTGGCAAAGAGTCGATTTATCAACTTATCACAGGTTATTATCCTTTTTTTTATGTGTTATTTTCTTTACTATTTTCTTTGGTTTTAGCTTTTGGAAGTTTTGCTTTTTTGCAAAATTATATGCATTTTTCTTTAGCCATCATCATAGGATGTTTTTTAGGGTTTTTACTAAATCATTTTTTATTTAAATTAGGTAAGAAATTAGCTGTATTTTGGATAGCAAGAATTTGTGCTTTTTGTGCTACTTGGCAAGATAAAAAAATAGGCATTATGCAAGAAAGAATCAAGCTTTTTGCAAATGTTATAGTAGATAAGCTAAAACAAAACGAAAGCAAACAAGATTATGAGCTTATTTTGGTAGCACATAGTGTTGGAACTATAGTTTGTATAGAAGTTTTGGAGTATATTTTGAGACAAAATTTAGATTTATCTTTACTTCGTAAATTAAAAATTCTTACTTTAGGAGAATGTATACCTTTAGTGAGTTATCAAAAAAAAGCAGATGAATTTAGAAAGAAGCTTGAATTTGTTTCAAGGTTCGATTTAAAATGGTATGATTACACATCGATTATTGATGGAGCATGTTTTCCTCAAGTGGATTTTTTCCGCACGAGTGGTGTAAATGCTAAATTTACACCCCCATTTTTAAGTACTAAATTTCACACTTTATATGAAAAACATGAGTATAAAAAAATAAAAAGAGATAAAAATAAAGCGCACTTTTTATATCTTTATAGTATTAGTGTTAAAGGTGATTATGATTTTTTTTCTTTCATCATAATGCCTAAATTTTTAGAAGAAAAGGTAAAAATATGAGTGAATGTCCCTTTTTTCCAAAACCTTATAAAAATAAAGCTTCTACACTTTTAACTTTTTTGTTAAAGCGTAGATCTTGGCTTGATGGGCTTTATGAGCGTAGTTATAAAATGCAAACAGGCTATGTGAAGATGCCAAATTTTGATCTTTATGTTATAAATGACACTAAAGAAGTTAAAAGAATGATGGTTGATGAGGTTAGAGAATTTCCTAAAAGTGCATTTTTGCATGAGCTTTTAAGTCCGCTTTTAGGGGAGAGCATTTTTACTACAAATGGTGAAGTTTGGAAAAAGCAAAGAGAGCTTTTGCGTCCAAGTTTTGAAATGACTCGTATCAATAAAGTGTTTAATCTTATGAGTGAAGCTGTGGCAGATATGATGGATCGTTTTAGCAAGTATCCAAATCATGCTGTTATCGAAGTAGATGAAGCTATGACTTTTATTACCGCTGATGTGATTTTTCGCACCATTATGTCTTCAAAACTCGATGAGGAAAAAGGTAAAAAAATCTTAAATGCCTTTGTGACTTTTCAAGAGCAAAGCGTGCATACAGCCATGCGTCGTATGTTTCGTTTTCCAAAATGGCTTTCTTATGTTTTAGGAGATCGTAAGCGTGCTAAGGCCGGAGATGTGATCAGACAGGTTTTAAGTGACATCATAAAACCAAGATATGATATGGCAGATAATGCAGAATTTGAAGATATTTTAGGATCTTTGCTTTTAGTAGTGGATGCAGATACAAATAAGCGTTTTTCTTTTGAGGAAATTTTAGATCAAGTGGCTATGCTTTTTTTAGCAGGACATGAAACCACAGCAAGTTCTTTGACATGGACGCTTTATTTGCTTAGTCTTTATCCTAAGGAGCAAGAAAAAGCTTATGAGGAGATTACTCAGGTTTTACAGGGTGGAGCCATTGAAATTTCGCATCTAAGACAGTTTAAATACTTAACAAATATTTTTAAAGAATCTTTAAGACTTTATCCTCCTGTTGGATTTTTTGCAAGAGAGGCAAAAAAAGATACCCAAGTTAGAGATAAGCTTATTAAAAAAGGTTCTGGGGTGGTGATTGCTCCTTGGCTGATACACAGACATGAAGAATTTTGGACAAATCCACATGGATTTAATCCTTCTCGTTTTGAAGGAGAATACAAAAAAGATGCTTATTTGCCTTTTGGTGTAGGGGAAAGAATTTGCATAGGACAAGGTTTTGCTATGCAAGAAGCGATTTTGATTTTGGCTAATATTTTAAAAACTTACAAACTAGAACTTGAAGAAGGTTTTGTACCTGATGTAGTAGGGCGTTTAACAGTGCGTTCGGCTAATGGTATGAGGATAAAATTTAGCAAAAGAGAGTTATGAAAAGAGTTAGAACTAAAATTCGTGCCAATTTTCGTCGTCGTGTAAAACGCACTTTAAAAGGAAGCTTAAAAGAAAAATTAGCAGGGACTATTCTGCTTTGTGCAATAGTACCTTTAGCAGTTTTAGGATATCTTTTTATCGTGATTATAGGAACTTTTTTTAATACCGCACGAGCAAGACAGGGTGTTAGAGCCTTAGATCATTTTGTAAATGCAAGCTTGTTTAATGGCTATGCTTGGGAGAGCGTTTCTTCTCATGCGTGGCGTGAAAGAAATCGTAAAAAATGGGCAAGGATTGTTATAAAAATCACAGATTTTTTTCAAAAAGATCATTGTAAAAGAGCAAATAAAAGAGAACAACCTGTGGTAGATTTCATACTTTCAAGAAATTTAGACAAGCAAACTATAGGAAAATAATCAAACTATAGCCACTATGGCTATAGCAAAACCATTATCATGAGAAATGCTTAGGGAAGTTTGAGTGATATTAAAATTTTTTGTAATTTTTTGAGAATATTTTAATTTAGGCGCGTTTTTTTCATCTTTTGATATTTCAATATCAAAAAAACTGCATAATTCACAAATTCCAACACCCAAAGCCTTGCTAGCAGCTTCTTTAGCAGCCCAAAGACCTGCTAGAGTTGCTGGATTTTTAATGAGTATTTGTTCTTTTGGGCTTAGAAATTTATCCAAAAAATTTTTGCCATGTCTAGAATGAATTTTTTCTATCCTAGAAATGGCGATGATATCACAGCCTACACGCATTTAAGAAACTACAAAATCCGTAAAATAAACATTTTTAATAAAGCCATCGGTTAAAATTTCATTGATTTTTCCAACTAGCTCATCTTTTAAACGTTCTTTGCCTTTTTGTGTACTTACTTCTTCAAAAGTTTTAGCTGTTAATGTACGAATAATAATATCACGAATCACCGGGACTTTTTTATCAAGTTCAGGTTTTAAAAGTTCGCTATTTTGTTCTAGTTCTATAGTGCATTTTACATATCTTGAGCCGCTATCGCTAAGTAAATTTAGGGTAAAAGGATCAAGTGGGTACATAGGACCTATATTAGCAAAATCACTACCTCGCTGAGTAGGAGCTGAAACTTTAGGTTTATCAGCTTTTGTCTCTTCTTTTGGAGCTTCTTTGACTTCACTTTCATCACTTGAACTGCTTGAAATAAGCCAAGCAATCACTCCCATAATACTAAGAAGTAAAACAAAAAGTAAAATAACAATAATAATTACAAGTGAACCGCCTTTTTTCTTTTTCGTTTCTTCGTTTTCTAATTCTTCATCCATAAATTTTCCTTCATTTAGTGAAATTAATGTAAAATTGTAGCAAAAATTTCTTTTCTATCCAAATTTGCTTTAGAAAAACGATAAATTTAGGTTAAAGAAGAGATGAATTTAAAGGAAAAAAATGTTAGATGTGATTTTTAGAGAATATGATATAAGAGGGCTTTATAGCAAAGAACTAAATGAAAAAAGTGTTAAGGCTATAGGTTTTTGCTTGGGACAAACCATGCTAAATAAAGGCTGTAAAAATGTAAGTGTGGGCTATGATGCAAGATATAGTGCAAATGAACTTTTTAATTATCTTGTGAGTGGACTTAACAAAGCAGGGATAAAAATCTATGATATAGGGCTTGTGCCAACTCCATTGGGATATTTTAGTCTTTATGAGGGCTTGAAATTTGATGCAAATGTTATGATAACAGGCTCTCATAACCCAAAAGATTATAATGGTTTTAAAATCACTATCAATAAAGAAAGTTTTTTTGGTGTAGAATTAAAAGAGTTTTCAAAAGAAGTTTATAAGCATTTAGATGATGAGATTGAAGAAAATTTAGAAGTAGAAAAATACGATATTTTAAGCCTTTATGTGAAATTTATGTGCGAGCAATTTAGTTTTTTAAAGGATTTTAATTATAAATTTGGTGTTGATTGCACAAATGGTGCGGCTGGAGTGGTGATAGAGCCTTTAATCAAGGCTTTAAATTTAAAAGCTCATGTAATGTTTGCAGAGCCTGATGGACAGTTTCCAAACCACGCTCCAGATCCTACAGAAGAAGAAAACTTAAGTGCGATTAGAGAGTTTTTAAATCAAAATCAAGATTATTCTTTAGCTTTTGCTTTTGATGGGGATGCTGATAGAATGGTTGCTTTGAGTAAAACTCATGTATTTTGCGGGGATGAGCTTTGTTATTTGTTTGCTAAAAATATTCCTAATCCACGCATTTTAGGTGAGGTAAAATGTTCTAAAAATCTTTTTGATGAAGTGGCTAAATTTGGAACTATTTTTATGGGAAAAACAGGGCATTCTAATATTAAAAAAATGATGAAAGAAAAAGATATTGATTTAGCTGCTGAAGTGAGTGGACATATTTTCTTTAAACATAGATATTTTGGTTATGATGATGGAATTTACGCATTTTTAAGAGCCTTAGAACTTGTTTATAAAGGTTTTGATTTAGAAAGTATGATCAAAGCTTTACCAAAACTTTATACTACGCCTGAAATTAAAATTCCTGTAAATGAAGAAGAAAAATTTAAACTTGTGGAAGAATTTCAAAAAGAGATCGAAAAAGGAGCTTTAAAAGGTGTTAAAAGTCTTTGTGAAATTGATGGAGCTAGGATAGATTTTGGCGATGGATGGGCTTTGCTTCGTGCATCTAATACCAGCCCTTATCTTATCACACGTTTTGAAGCAACTTCTTTAGAAAGAGCAAAAGAGCTTGAAAGTATGGTATTCAGTTTGTTTAATGAGATAAAAGCTAGGCTTAAGAATTGATGAGATAATATTTCGCGATTTAAATTTATTTTAAAAAGGAATTAAAAATGAAAAAAATACTTGTTTTACTTTCGTTATGTGCCTTTGCTTTTGGTGTAAGTGAATGTGATAGAAAAATCGATCGTATCAATAAAGAAATCAGTTTTTCTAAAGCGCATAATGATACAGCTAGAACTTTAAGCTTGGAGCTTGCTTTAAAACAAGTACAAAATGATTGTGCTAAAGATCCTATGTTTTATGATAAAAAGTTAGAAGCTAAAAAACTTAAAGAACAAGAAGTGGAAAAAATCGAAAAAGAACTTGATGCTTTAAAAGAACAAAAAGATTATATGAGTAAGGCTGAGTATAAAGCTAAAAAAGAAGCTTTAAAAGAACAAAAAGAGAAAATCAAAAAAGAAATTAAAGAATATATTGATAATCTCTAAAAATTAAAAGGCTAATTAAATTTAGCCTTTTTAAACCCTACCTTTTTTAAGATTTTCTAATAATTCTTCTATATTATAAATTCCTCTGTGTTCTGGTGTTAAAAGATGGATTAAAATATCGCCAAGATCAATCACGCTCCATTCTTCACTACTATCTATGTTTAAAAATTCCTCACCTTTGGTTTTAAGTTGTGTTTTAAGCTCATCGATCAAAGATAGAGCGTGTCTTTCTCCTAAAGTAGCTGCGATAATGACATATTTTACAAAGTATTCTTGCTCACTCATGTCAATGGTTTTGATATCTTCAGCTTTTTTTTCATCTAAAATTTTAACGATTAAATCTATTCTTTCTTGCATTCTTTTCCTTTAATTTTTGAAATTGTATCAATTTTTTTGTAATTTTTCATAATATTTTTTTACTTCATCTTTAATTTCTTCACAAACTTCATTTGTATTTAAAGTATTGCGTATGAAAGAAGAAGCGATTTTTTTATCGGTTTTTAAATCTTTGAAATTCTTAGGAATTTCTATATCATTGCGATTGGCAATAACAAATTCTACTAAAGAATTAAGTTTTTCAAAATCATGCCAAAGATGAAGTTTTTCTAAATGATCTGCTCCGATTAAAAGATAAAATTTACTAGGATTATAAAGCTTATAAAGATACTTAACGCTTTCTATACTAGGAACAGGGCGTTTTTGCTTGGTTTCAAAATCACAAATTTCAACTTTTGGCAAATGCCCCCAAAGTTTTTTAACCCATAAGAATCTTTGCTTTTCATCAGCGCTAAAACTTTGTTTAAAAGGATTGATATAAGTAGGCATAATAATAAGCTTATCAATATCTAATTTTTCCAAAGCCTCTAAAACAACGCTATTATGACCATTATGCGGCGGATCAAAACTGCCACCAAAAAGTGCTATCTTCATTAAAATTTTAACCTTTTTTTTGTAGAATATTAACATTATATTTTGCAAAAGGAAATTAAATGGCTGTAAAAGTTGCTATAAATGGTTTTGGACGCATAGGCAGATGTGTTGCAAGAATCATCTTAGAAAGAAATGATATTGAGCTTGTGGCGATAAATGATACTACGGATATTGAACTTACAAAATACCTTTTTAAATACGATACAGTACATGGTGAATTTAAAGGCAGTGTTAATAGTGAAGGCGATGATTTAGTGGTAAATGGTAAAAAAATCAAAGTATTTAAAAGTCGCAATGTAAAAGATCTTGACTTTGCAAAATACGGGGCACAAATTGTTTTAGAATGCACAGGGGCGCATTTAACTATGGCAAAATGTCAAGAATTTATAGATATGGGAGTACAAAAAGTGATCATGAGTGCTCCTGCAAAAGATGATACTCCTACTTATGTTTTAGGAGTAAATTCAGAACTTTACAAGGGTGAAAGCATTATTTCTAATGCAAGTTGTACAACAAATTGTTTAGGTCCTGTTTGTCGTGTTTTACAAGATAATTTTGGCATCGAAAAAGGACTTATGACAACAATACATGCTTATACAAATGGACAAAGTATTATTGATGCTAAAGCTAAAGATAAACGCCGTTCTCGTGCTGCAGCGCAAAATATCATTCCAACCTCTACAGGCGCAGCAAAAGCTATGAAACTTGTTATGCCTGAACTTAATGGCAAGCTTCATGGACAAAGTATGCGTGTGCCAGTGATTGATGTATCAAGCGTGGATTTAACTGCACAACTAAGCCGTAAAGTCAGCAAAGATGAAATCAATGAAGCTTTTAGAAAAGCTGCAACTACAAATTTAAAAGGCATTTTAATGGTAGATGATGATGAAAGAGTTTCAAGCGATTTTATCACTTGTTCTTATGGAGCTATTGTAGCAAGTGATTTAACTCAAGTGATTATGGATGATTTTATCAAGGTAATTGCTTGGTATGATAATGAATGGGGCTATTCAAGTCGTCTAGTAGATATGGCAGTATATATTGCAAATAAGGCTTAATCATGAGTGATATTATTTCTATAAAAGACATTGATTTAGCTAAGAAAAAAGTTTTTATAAGATGTGATTTTAATGTTCCTCAAGATGATTTTTTAAATATCACTGATGATAGACGCATAAGATCAGCTATTCCTACGATAAGATATTGTTTGGATAATGGTTGTAGTGTGATTTTAGCCTCTCATTTAGGGCGTCCAAAAGAAATTAGTTCCAAGTATTCTTTAGAACCTGTGGCTAAGCGTCTTGCTAGACTTTTAGATAAAGAAATTATTATGGCAAAAGATGTTATCGGCGAAGATGCAAAAACCAAAGCTATGAATTTAAAAGCGGGCGAAATTTTACTTCTTGAAAATTTGCGTTTTGAAAAAGGCGAAACTAAAAATGATGAAAATTTAGCCAAAGAACTTGCTTCTATGGTTCAAGTTTATATCAATGATGCTTTTGGAGTATGCCATAGAGCACATTCTAGTGTAGAGGCGATTACTAAATTTTTTGATGAAAAACACAAAGGCGCAGGATTTTTACTCCAAAAAGAAATTGATTTTGCAAGCAATCTTATCAAACATCCAGCACGTCCTTTTGTCGCTGTTGTTGGAGGTTCAAAGGTAAGTGGAAAACTTCAAGCATTGACAAATTTATTACCAAAGGTAGATAAATTAATCATAGGCGGAGGTATGGCATTTACTTTTTTAAAAGCTTTAGGTTATGATATAGGAAATTCACTTTTAGAAGAAGAACTTTTAGAAGAAGCTAATAAAATTCTTACCAAGGGTAAAAATTTAGGAGTGAAAATTTATCTTCCAGTAGACGTTGTAGCCGCTCCTGCGTGCTCACAAGATGCGCCGATGAAATTTGTTCCAGCGCAAGAAATTCCAAATGGTTGGATGGGTTTAGATATAGGACCTGCGAGTGTGAGACTTTTTAAAGAGGTGATTTCTGATGCGCAAACGATTTGGTGGAATGGACCTATGGGTGTTTTTGAAATTGATAAATTTTCAAAAGGTAGCATTAAAATGAGTCATTATATCAGTGAAGGACATGCAACTTCTGTTGTTGGAGGCGGTGATACGGCTGATGTGGTTGCGCGCGCAGGTGATGCAGATGAAATGACTTTTATTTCCACTGGAGGTGGTGCTTCTCTTGAACTTATAGAAGGCAAAGAACTTCCAGGCGTAAAAGCTTTAAGATCTAAGGAAAATGAATGATCTTTGCTGCAAATTTAAAATGCAATCACACAAGAGCAAGTTTTAAAATTTATGCTGAAATTTTAAATAAAACTATGGGAGCAAAATGTGATGATATTATCGTTTTCCCACCTAGTGTGGCATTTTTAGAAAATGAAAATAACTTCATACAAGGAGCGCAAAATTTTTATCCTTGTGTTAATGGTGCTTTTACAGGCGAGCTTGGAAAAGAGCATTTGGATGAATTTGGGATCAAATGTGTTTTAATCGGGCATTCTGAAAGAAGAGCTTTAGGAGATGAAGAATTTATTAAGGCTAAATTTGATTTTGCTAAAGAGCATGGTTATAAAATTGTTTTTTGTATAGGTGAAAATTTAGATACAAAAAATTCAGGCAAGACTTTAGAGTTTTTAAAAAAACAACTTGAAATTATTGATTTAAATTATGAAAAACTCATCATCGCTTATGAGCCTATTTATTCTATAGGAACGGGAGTGAGCGCACAAAGTACAGATATCGCTAAAGTGCTTGAATTTTTAGCGAGTTTAACCAAGGTACCTTTGCTTTATGGTGGAAGTGTGAATGAAAATAATATCAAAGAAATTTTAAGTGTAAATCATTGTGGTGGAGTTTTGATAGGCTCTGCAGCTTTAAAAGTAGAAAATTTTATAAAATTAATCAAAGGATAAAAGATGATTATGAAGGGTAAAAAAGGCCTTATTGTAGGGGTTGCGAATAATAAATCTATCGCTTATGGCATAGCAAAAGCATGTTTTGATCAAGGAGCCGAGCTTGCTTTTACTTTTTTAAATGATGCTTTAAAAAAACGCGTAGAACCTATAGCACAAGAGTTTAATTCTAATTTTGTTTATGAGCTTGATGTAAATAATAACGAGCATTTAGATTCTATCGCTGAAAAAATCAAAAAAGATTTAGGCGAGATTGATTTTGTAGTGCATGCGGTTGCTTTTGCTCCAAAAGAAGCTTTAGAAAATTCTTTTTTAGAAACTTCAAAAGAAGCTTTTGATATAGCTATGCAAACTTCTGTGTATTCTTTACTTTCTTTAACACGTGCACTTTTACCTATTTTAAAAGATAAGGGTTCGATTTTGACTTTAAGTTATCTTGGTGGGGTTAAATATGTACCTCATTATAATGTTATGGGTGTAGCAAAAGCCGCACTTGAAAGTTCTGTGCGTTATTTAGCAAGAGATCTAGGAGTAAAAGGAATTCGTGTTAATGCTATTTCAGCAGGTCCTATTAAAACTTTGGCAGCAAGTGGAATAGGGGATTTTAGAATGATTTTAAAATACAATGAAATCAATTCTCCTTTAAAACGCAATGTTAGTATAGAAGATGTAGGTAATTCGGCTATGTATTTACTTAGCGATTTAGCAAATGGTGTTACAGGTGAAATACATTATGTTGATGCAGGATATAACATCATGGGTATGGGCGATGTTGAAAAAAATGAAGAAGGGCAAACTGTTCTTTGTTGGGATAATCAAAAAGGATAAAAAATGGCAAAGCTTAGCAATGAAGAATTAAAAAATATACTTGAAGATCGCATTAAAAAACTTGAGAATTCTACTTTAAAAGAGGACAAGGTTATCAATGAAGAAAGTGTAAAAATTCTTGCTAGGCATTTATCTTTAGGCAATGAAATTCCAGCTCTTGCTCAAAGATTTTTTCAAATCGCACCTAAAACAAAGTTAGTATGGCTTCATCTTTGTGAATGTACAGGGTGTAGCGAGAGTTTGTTGCGTTCTGAGTTGCCAAGTTTTGATGAGCTTATTTTTGATTTTTTTTCTTTAGAATATCATGAAACTTTAATGGCGGCAAATGGCACTAAGGCTGAAGAACTTTTAGAGCATGTTTTAGAAGAAGATTTTATTTTAGCGGTTGAAGGTGGTGTTGCAGCCATTGATACCTTTTTTCTTACTATAGGAGCACAAGGAGAGAGTGGCTATGAAATTTTAGAAAAACTAGCTGCTAAAGCCAAGGCTATCTTTGCAGTGGGTACTTGTTCAAGTTATGGTGGTATTCAGGCTGCTTATCCAAATCCTAGTAAAACCTGTGGTATTAGTGAAGTCTTAAGTCAAAAAGTAGTAAATATCCCAGGTTGTCCTCCAAGTGATGTAAATATCATTGCGACTTTAAGTTTTTTTGCTTTATTTGGAGTTTTGCCTGAACTTGATGAGCAAAATCGTCCTGTGTGGGCTTATGGTAAATGTTTGCATGATATGTGTGAAAGAAAGGCGAAATTTGAAAGTGGGATTTTTGCTGAACATTTTGACGATGAAGCTGCAAAGAATGGAGCTTGTTTATTTAAGATAGGTTGTAAAGGACCTTATACTTACAACAACTGCCCTAAAGTGAAATTTAATGCTAAAACTTCTTGGCCAGTGGCTGCAGGACATGGTTGTATAGCCTGTAGTGAGAAAAATTTTTGGGATGAGTTTGGAAATTATGAAAAGCCTATGGCAAATATTTTTTCTTACGCTAAACTTTGCAATGAAGAGTTAAAACAAGAATTTTTTCTAGAAGAGCAAATTAAAATTTTAGAACAAATAGATTTTGAATTTGAAAGCAATATAAAACTTATTTTACAAAATATAGCTAAAAATAAATTAGGTGCTTTGCTTGTAGAAAATTATAAAAAATCTTTTGAGAAAAACTATGCTTTTATAGAACAAAATTTTGATGAAAATTCGATGCCTTCAAAAGATTTTTGGAAATATCTTGAGATGAGTTTTATTTTAGTTAAAGGTGAGTTTTTAAAAGATAAGAATGATTTTTTAATTGCGGCAAAAAATTACGCTTTTAAACATGCAAGTCCTTATGATTTTAAGTTAAATATGAACGCTGAAAAACCAAAGCTTGATGTGAATAAATCTTTTCGTATGACTTTAATCTATCTTTGCGGCGGACTTGATTTTGAAGGTATTGCTTATAGCATTTTAAAAGCTTTTGAAGATAATATTACTAAAATTTCATCATTAAAAGCAAGTTAATTTAATAAAATTTTTAGCGATATGAAGTCCTATAAAAGCTACTATATAAGCACTTGTGCAGGTAAAAAGAAAGAGAAAGAGAGTGTATTTTAGCTTTCCACTTTCTTTTGAAAAAACTATAGTTGCTGCAAAGCAGGGATTATAAATCATTACAAATAAAATAAAAGCCACTGCACTTGGTATGGGTATGTTTTTAGCGATAATTCCTTTTAAATCATTATTTGTTTCATCTACATCTTTTCCTAGTGAATAAAGCACGCCCATAGTTGAGATCATCACTTCTTTAGCAGCCAAACCACTGATTAAAGATACGCTTAATTTCCAATCTAACTCAAGGGGTTTAAAAATAGGTTCTATGCCTTTGCCAAATTGTCCTAAATAACTTTGTTCTATAGCTCTTTCTTGAGCATTAAAATCATTTAAATTTTCTTCACTTTTTGGAAAATTGCTAGCAAACCATATGAGCAAAGAGGCCAAAAGTATGAAAGTTCCTGCTTTTTTAAGATACATTTTGGCTTTATTATAAACCATAAACCAAACTAAATGCCAATTTGGCATACGATATTTTGGCATTTCCATAACAAAAGGTTCATCAAGTCCACGAAATGCTGTCATTCTTAAAAATTTTGCAGCACAAAGTCCTAAAATCGCACCTAAAATATAAATTCCAAAAAGATAATTTCCTGCTTTTTCACTTGGAAAAAAAGCACCGATAAAAAGCACATATACAGGAAGTCTTGCCCCACAACTCATAAAATTGATCACAAAAAGAGTTAAAAGTCTATCTCTTTTGTTCTTAAGAGTGCGTGTAGCCATAAAAGCAGGTACCGAACAACCAAAACCAGTGATTAGCGGAATAAAACTTTTACCATGCAAACCAAATTTATGTAAAATCCCATCAAGTAAAAAAGCTACTCTTGACATATAGCCTGTGGTTTCTAAAAGAGCTATGCCTAAAAATAAAATTATTATATTAGGTAAAAAAAGTATCACAGCACCAACACCTGCGATAATCCCATCAGCCAAAGCTGAAGCGATAAAGGTATTAGAAATATTGTTTTTAACAAATTCACCTAAGGCATTAAAGCCTGATTCTATATAATCCATAGGAATTTGTCCTAAGCTAAAGGTGAGTTGAAATAAAAGCCACATTAAAAATAAAAATATAGGTAAGCCAAAGAATTTATGGATAAGTAAGGCATCGATTTTTTTGGTTAAATTTCTTTCTTCTTTTTTGTGTGTAATAATTTTTTTTGAAAGTTCATTAATAAAATATAATAAATCTTCTTTTTCCGGACTTTTTTCGCAAAGCGGAGTGTAAAATTGAGATCTTGGAATAAATTTACTTTCAAATAAAATAATAATTTTTTGCAGCAAAAGTTCTAAATTTTCTTTTGTTTTTGCTGAAATTTCAACAACTTGACTTTGAAATTCTTGGCTTAAAACAGAAGTGTCAAGCTCTATACCTTCTTTTTTGGCTTCATCGCACATATTTAAAGCTAAAAGCATTTTTTTATTAAGGCTTAAAAGTTCTGCACTAAGGATAAGATTGCGTTCTAAATTGGTGGCATCTAAAACATTAACAATAACATCATAGTCATTTTGATTTAAAAAATGACGTGTGATTTTTTCTTCTTCGCTATATCCATCTAAAGAATAAGTTCCTGGTAAATCAATGACTTCAAATTCATAGTTTTTGTAAAAAGTTTTTGCGCTTGCTTTTTCTATAGTAACTCCGCTAAAATTTCCTACTTTCATATTAGCTTTGCAAAGCGCATTAATAAGAAGACTTTTGCCTACATTAGGCTGACCTACAAGGGCTATTTTGATTTTTTTCATATAAGATTCACTTCTATGGTTTTAGCTTCATCAGATCTTAGGATAACACAACTTGTATCAAGTTCTACCATTATGGTGGCATTTTTTAAAGAGGAGTGAATTTTTTTCAAGTTTTTATTTTTAATAAATCCAAAGCTTAAAAGTCTATTTTTGAGTTCTTTGTGAGCGTTTAAATTGACAATAATAGCCTTTTGTCCATCTTTTAACTCGTTTAAAGTCATTGTAATTCCTAAATTAATAATAAATATTATAATAAAAAAGTGTAATGAAATTATCCTTCTTGTAAAAAGAAGGATAAATATTTAAAAAGAAAAGTGGTTTAAATTTTCTAGATTGATGATTTGATCTAGAATTTTGTTAGCTTTAGCATTATCAAGGTAAATTTGTGCATTGGCTAAAAATTTAGCTTTTAATTCTTCAAAACTTAGTGGATTATCAAAATTACCTTTATTGATAAAAACATCTTTTTGGATTATGTGTCCATCTTGCAAACTGGCTTCTAAATGCCCTGGAAAATATTTTGGAAAGCCTTGAGATTTCCTTTTTTCGTAACTGATTTTTTTAGCAAATTCTAGTACTTCTTCACGCTTTAAATTTTCATAAGAATTAAGAGTGATTTTGCCATCAAAGAATCCTAGAGCCATTAAAAAAGGCATGGAAAATTTAGCTTCATAAGCACTATTTGGAGTGTATTTTGCTTCCAAAGGATCACAGATAAAAGAAATAGGAACTTCATCTACAAAACAATGAATACTTTTAATTTCATCAGCTTTTAAACCATCATTTTTTAAAGCAATAGCACAATCAATAAGCCCATGAGCAAAATGACAACTTGGATAAGGCTTGATTGAAACTTGCATAGTTTGCCAAATTTCTCCTAAGGCTTTGTTAAGTTCTGTTTTATCGCATTCTTCTTCTATGCCAAAACATTTAAAGATATTATCCCTACCTTCAAAAATACTCAAAGGTCCACTCATATTGTTTTTAGCAAAATGAGCTACCATAATGCCGTTTTTAATAGCATTGGCAATATGTAAAACTTTTGAATTAGATCCATTGGATAAAAACTCATTAACCCCACTTGCAAAACTTCCTGCAAGTCCTAAAGCATTGATGATTTGTTCTTTGTTAAGATCTAGTAAGATTGCACTTGCACTCACGCTTCCAAAAATTCCTGCAATAGCAGTAGTATGAAAACCACGCTTATGAAAAGTACCTTTGCTTGCAATGCCTACTCTAGCTGCAATTTCCCAGCCTATTATAAAAGCTTTGATGATTTTTTTCGCATCTTTGCTAACATGAAAACCATAACTTAAACAAAGTGGAGTTAAAATCGCACTTGCATGCAAAATCGCTTCTGTATGCGTATCGTCAAAATCTAACGCATGAGAAGCAATGCCATCTAGCATGGCTGCGTATATAGGATCTAATTTTTGATCATTTATCCAAATAGGAGTATTTTTTTCTGTGCTTAAATTTTCAAAAGCTTTAAAAGCATTTAAAACACATTCTTCTTTGCTTGCTGCTATAGCTGTTCCAAGGCTATCAAGCATAAGCTCTTTAGCCCTTTGAACAACTGCATTAGGGATATTTTCATATTTAAGATTGAAAATAAAATCCGCTAAAATTTCACTATAGAACATGATTTTTCCTATTTTAAGATAGCGCTATTTTTGATTTTTGCCAAAAATTCATCTATAAGTTTTGGTGCATATCCTACATAGGTTGTTGCATCAAGCAAAGCATCGATTTCTTTTTCTTTCAATACTTTAGATACTCTTTTATCTGCAAGTAAAACTTCTTTAAAAGTTTTTTGTTTTTCTATACCTAGCATAGCATTTTCATAAACAATTTCATGGGCATGTTGTTTTCCATAATGATCGCTTAATGCAAACATAACACGCTCTGCTAAAACAAAACCATTAAGAGTATTTAAATTTTTAAGCATTTTATCTTTTTTTACTTCTAAATCGCTAAGAGCGAATTTCATGTTTGCTAAAACCACAGAAAGCATTAAAAACATTTCAGGTAAAAGCTTCCATTCCATTTTCCAAACTTGACCATCTCTTTCATGTTCATGTCTTTCAATATCACTTAAAATGGCTAAATTTGCTTTAAAAGCATTGCTTACTGTAACTGCATTTTCGCTTACTGCAGGATTTCTTTTGTGTGGCATAGTGCTTGATCCTACTTGTCCTTTGCCAAAAGGTTCAGCAACTTCATCAATTTCATTATGCGAAAGGATTAAAATTTCATGAGCGATTTTGTTAAAGGTTGCGTTGATATTACCTAGTACAAAACCAAGTTCTATAAAGCGATCACGTGCGCTCTGCCAAGAAATATTAGGCACATCAAGTCCTAAATTTTCTAAAGTGAGTTTTTCTACCTCATTACACTCATCACTTAAACTTGCTTTAGTTCCTACAGCGCCTACTATACTACCTACATAAAGTCTTTTTTCAAGTTCAAGTATTCTTTCAAAATGACGCTCAAGTTCGCTTAACCAAATAGCCACTTTATGTCCAAAAGTAATAGGCAAAGCTTGAAGTGCCAAAGTTCTTCCCATCATAGCAGTATTTTTATGGGTTTTAGCTAGTTTTGCTAGGGCTTTTGCGATAGCTTTTAATTCGCTTTTTATAAGAGTCATTGCTTCTTTAAATTGTAAAACCAGTCCTGTATCGATGATATCTTGAGTGGTTACTCCAAAATGTACATATTCGCCTAAATTATTATCGCAAGCTTTTTCCAATCCTCTTACAGTAGGAACTAAAGGGTGTTTGGTCTTTTTAAATTCAGCAAAGATAAAGTCCATATCCATAAATTTATAATGAGCTTTTTTTGCGATCTCATCAGCTGCTTTTTTAGGGATAATTTTAAGTTTTGCTTGTGCTTTTGCTAAAGCTGCTTCAACATCGAGCCATTTTTGTATGCGGTTTTGTTCGCAAAAAATAGCACGCATTTCCTGCGTGCTCCATGAGTCTGCTAGTAATCTATGATCAAATACGCTAATTCCTGTCATCTTATCTCCTTATTTTTTAATACTATCAAAAGCTTGTGTTAAATCAGCAATTAAATCTTTAGTATCTTCAAGACCTATATGAAATCTTACAAATGGCCCTCTTGCGCTTAGGTCTGTTGCGGTTCTAGGCGGAGTAGTTACGGTGGCTAAGCTTTCATATCCACCCCAGCTAGCACCAATTGAAAAGTATTCTAGTTTATCTATAAATTTAATAGCATCCTCTTTGCTATAACCTTCTGCAAATTCTATGGTAATCATACCATTTGCACCTTTATGATCACGCATGAAAATTTCATGATTTGAGTGGGATTTGAGTTTTGGATAGAAAATTGTTTTAATTTCTTTTCTGTTTTGTAAAAACCCTACAATTTCATCAGCACTTTTTTCATGAGCTTTCATTCTCACATCTAGTGTTCTCATACCACGAAGTACTAAGTAAGCATCATCAGGACTTGTTGTAAAGCCTAAAGCTTCTGGAAGTTTGTCAAAATTTTTCCATTCTTTTTCGTTGATTACTACTATACCCATGGTTACATCAGAGTGTCCGCTAAGATATTTTGTAGCGGCGATAACTGAAATATCCACTCCAAGTTCTAAAGGATTTAGAAAATATCCACTAGAATAAGTATTATCAATGGCTACAGGGATATTATGCGCATGGGCAATTTTGCAAAGTTTTGGTAAATCTATGATTTCATAAAGTATAGAACCTGGACTTTCGCATAAGATAAGCTTGGTATTAGGTTTGATTTTTTCTTCTACATCACTTGCATCAGCTTTTAAAAAATTAATTTCAACACCTATTTTTTCTAAAAATAATTCGCAAATCGTTCTTACAGGCCCATAAATTGCATCAGTAATTAAAAAATGTGCATCTTTGCTTGCATAGTTTAAAAGCACCATAGCTAATGCTGCAAGTCCTGTTGGGAAAAGTTGTGCTCTATAGCCACCCTCTAGAGTGCAAATAAGTTTTTCAAGTTCAAAATTAGTTGTTGTTCCTCTAGCTCCATAACTTAAAACACGATCTGTTTTTCTTAATTCTCTATATTTTTGCCAAGTTGCGTGATCTTTAAAAAGTATGGTTGATGCACGCATAAGCGTAGGATTAACTGATCTTACTTCAGCGCCTTGATCACCTCTGCCACAATGAATAAGTTTAGTTTTTGAGTTCATTTTTTCTCCTTTTTAAAGATAAATATAAGTCATAATAACATTTACAATAGCCGCTACAAGCATAGGAATAGCTGTTCTTTTAACCACGGCAAAAGGACTTACTTTTGCAATAGCTGAGATAGCTAAGATTGCTGGCGCAATAGGACTAACACATCTTCCAAAGCCCGTCATGATTTGAATTGGTGCTATCATGGTGATAGTTTCAACTCCAAAGTGTTTTGCTATATTTGGGATAAGTGGAGCAAAGCTAAAAAATGCTGCATTTCCTGAACCCATTAAGAAAGCACAAACTGCAAGCAAGATTGAAACGGCGATAATAATAGCCAAAACTCCAAATCCTGCATTTTTGCAAAATTCTATTAAAGTATCTACAAAGCCTACAGATAAAAGACCACTTGCAAATACTTGACCACAAACGATGAGTGAAACTGTGATAACAAATAAATGTCCCATTCCTTTAAAGAAAATCATAATAGAATTAAGAGTTTCTACTATGCTTTTATAGCGTATCATTTCAAAAATAATAGCCACAAAAGTTGAAATCACCATTGCTACTGGAACATTCATTTTAATTGCGGTACTAGCAGCTGCTTTGACTTCTTCAGCACTATTTATTCCCATTAAAACCAAGATGCTATCGAGTACTGAACTAAATCCTAGGATTAAAACCAAAGGAATTATAGGTAAAATCGCATAAATTCTAGGAGGTTTTTTAAGTTCTTTTTCTTTGCCTTCATTTTCATTTAGTTCTTTTTCAATTTCTTGTGTATTGAAGACAAAATTATCTTTTTTGTCAAAAAATTTATTGCAAAGATATATTGCAATACCTACAGCTATAATGATAGGTAAAGTCGTAGGGAGTTGATAATGAACAAAATAAATTGCAGGATCAACTTCAGCTACTTTTGACGCCATGATCACATTTCCACTCCCAGGTCCATGATCGATATATTGACAAATAGCAATCACGCTTAAGGCAGAAAGCTTTGAAACACCAGAGCGTACAAGTATAGGATACATAGTAACCATAAGTAAAAGTGCCAAGCCTGCGTGAGAAGGGATAAAAAGAACTAAAAATTGCACGATAAAATAAGCAACTATGAGTAAAACATAAGGAGATTTTACAGCTTTTAAAGGTTTTTCAAAAACTTTAAAAAGTGCATAAGAAGCCCCTACATGATCCATATAAGCAGAAAAACCTGCTATAGTCATAAGTGTAAGTCCAAGCCCTGCTAATGTACTTGACATGGTTTGATTAAAAACTTGAAAAATATCAAAAAAACCTAAATTTAAAGAATCTTTGGTAACAATGTGTGGAGAAAGTCCAAAAATAGCAGCTAAGGAAAGTAAAAGTAAACCACTTAAAAGCAATGCCATGTGAGCATTGATTTTTTTATAAAGCATAAAAACAAGTAAAAAAATGCTAAATAGAGATAAAACAATACCTAGCATATTTTAGCCTTTTTGAGCGATAATCTCTATCTCTACTTTAGCTTTTTTTGGCAGATCTTTTACCGCAAAAGCACTTCTTGCTGGATAAGGATCTTTAAAAAATTCAGCATAAATTTCATTAAATGCTATAAAATCATTAATATCAGCTAAAAAGCAAGTGGTTTTAATCACTTTATCATAACTGATACCATTTTCTTCTAAAATAGCACCGATATTTTTCAAAGATTGTTTGGTTTGTTCTTTGATATCAGAACTTTCTATTTCTCCTGAAATAGGGTTGATAGGAAGTTGTCCTGATATAAATAAAAGTCCATTTGCTTCTCTGTAAGCTGAGTATGGACCAATAGCTTTTGGATAGTTTGACATGAATTCTCCTTTGTTGAATATAGATTAAGCAGAGTGAATTTTATCACTACAATAATAACTTGTCAATAGTTTATTATTATAATAATAAAATTTTATTTTTTAAGAAATGTTTTAAAGTATAAAGAGTAGAATTTAATATTATATTAATTTTTATTGAAGGCGGTTTTATGGATGAGGGACAAAAACAACAATTTATAAAGTTGACATATTTTTTAGGAGAAGTCCTAGGTGAGCAATATGAGATAGTGTTTCATGTAATTACTGAAGATGGAGCTTATATTGCGGCAATTGCTAATAATCACATTAGTGGGAGAAGTTTAGATTCCCCCTTGACTGCTTTTGCAAGTGAGCTTATGCAAAATAAAAAATATTTAGAAAAAGATTTTTTATGTGATTATAAGGCTCTTGTTGGAAAATCAAAATTAATTAGAGGATCTACTTTTTTTATTAAAAATCATGATAAATTAGTAGGTATTTTGTGTATCAATCATGATACTAGCATTATGAGAGATTTAATATGCAAGATGATTGATTTAGAAAAAATTGGAGATATGGGTGATATTTTAGGAAATATTAGTTTTTCTCAAAATGATTCAAGCATAGAAACATTAAGTCACTCGATAGAGGATATTTTAGTTCAAAGTGTAGATTCTAGTTATTTAAATTCTGATTATCAATTAAGTATTACTCAAAAAGAAGAAATTGCTGAAAAGCTATATGAAAAAGGTATTTTTAATATAAAAGGAGCGGTTCCTATCGTAGCAAAATTTTTAAAAATTTCAGAACCTAGTGTTTATAGGTATCTGAAGAAATTTAAAAAATAACTAAAATTTTTTGATAAATTTTAGTATTTTTAGGCTCATTTTCTTTAAAAAATTATTTTTAGATTTTTTGAGTAAAAATTCTGCCACATCTTTGCGTCCAAACATAATAGCAAAAGTATAAGGTGTCATTCCTAAACTATTGTTTTCGTCAATATTTGCTCCATATTTAACTAAAAGTTCACACATAGGTAAGTATCCTTTAAAACAAACTCCCGCTAATGGGGTTTGTCCACGATCGTTTTTTTCATCTACTTTTGCACCTTTTTCTAAAAGCATTTTAGCGCTTTCATAAGAATTATTATAAGCTGCAAGCATAAGCAAGCTATCGCCTTTATGAGTTTTTAAATTTACATTTAAACCTGCTTCTATCATGATTTTAAGATTTTCATATTCATTATTTCTTGCAAAATTAAAAGCCATTTTACAAAGCTCTTCAAATCTTTTTTCTTCTTCTAAACTAAGAGTTATCATTGTTTTTCCTTAATTATTATAATCTTTAGTTTGCCACCAAAAGTGGCAAGTAAAAATTATTTTTCTAAAGCTTTTTTAATTCCTTTTGCATAATCAGGTGAAATTTTTTCAAAATGTTCTAAAGCTCTAGTGATAATTTTTTCATCAACTCCCTCCATAGAAGCGGCAATATTATGAAAAAGTTGAGTTTTTTGATCATCATTCATAAGATTAAATAAAGCTCTTGGTTGAGTATAAAAGTCATTATCTAGTGGAGCATATCTTTGTGCTACGCCTTCTAAGACTAAATCAGGTTCAAGATAGCTTTTGTCTTCTTTTGGGCTATTATCATAGCTGTTTGGTTCATAATAAGCAGCATCATTTTTATAACTATCAAAATTCATAGCACCAGCGACATTGTAAGTATTCACTTCGCTTTTTGCACGATTTACTGGTAAAAGATGATAATTAGTTCCTATTCTATATCTTTGTGCATCAGGATATGAAAAAATTCTGGCTTGCAACATTTTATCAGGGCTAAAGCCAATTCCAGGAACGATATTGCTTGGACTAAAGGCAGCTTGTTCAACTTCATTAAAATAATTTTGAGGATTTTTGTTTAGAATCATTTCGCCTATATCCATCAAAGGTACAAGACTATGAGGCCAAATTTTTGTTAAATCAAAAGGATTAAATCCAAGCTTTTCTATATCTTTTTCAGCAAGAATTTGAACTTGAACTTTCCATTTTGGAAAATCTTTATTTTCTATAGCATTATAGAGATCTCTTTGATGACTTTCCCTATCCTTTGCTATAAGCTCTGCAGCTTCTTGGTTGGTAAGATTTTTAATCCCTTGTTGGGTTTTAAAATGGAATTTCACCCAAAATCTTTCATTTTTATCATTAATAAAACTATAAGTATGGCTTCCAAATCCATGCATATGACGATAACTTGCAGGAATTCCTCTATCACTCATAAGAATGGTTACTTGATGTAAGCTTTCAGGACATAAACTCCAAAAATCCCAAGCAGCATTATTGCTTCTTAAATGTGTTCTTGGATCTCTTTTTTGAGTATGGATGAAATCAGGGAATTTATAAGCATCACGGATGAAGAATGTCGGAGTGTTATTTCCTACCAAGTCCCAGTTTCCTTCTTTGGTGTAAAATTTAATAGCAAAACCTCTCACATCGCGTTCAGCATCTGCTGCACCTGCTTCACCTGCTACTGTTGAAAAGCGTAAAAATAATGGAGTAACTTCGCCTTTTTGAAAAATTTTAGCTTTGGTATAAGCACTTAAGTCTGCCGTAATTTTTATTTCGCCATAAGCTCCACTTCCCTTAGCATGAACGGTTCTTTCTGGAATTCTTTCTCTATTTTGATGAGCAAGTTTTTCAAGTAAAAGATAATCTTGCATAAGTAAAGGTCCTTTTGCGCCTGCGCTTAATGAATTTTGGTTATCGGCTATAATGTTTCCAAAATCGTTAGTCAATTTTTTCATTGTTTTCTCCTAAATAATAAAATTTATTAATTAGTAAATTATATCTATTAAAAATTAAAATTAACTGAATAATTGCATTTTATTAATAATAAATTTCAAAATAAATTTAGTTTTTTTATATTATAATAATAATTATCAAAATATATTTTAAAAATCACAAAGGAGAATTTATGTCAGTTTTGGTTATTGGTGCAGATGAAATCACTCCTATTAGAGCTGTTTTACATGATTTAGGTGCTAAAAAAATAGAACACTGGGATGCGCGTAATGAAAATAGAGTTAATCGCAAGCCGATTCCTTGTGATACAGAATGTATAGTAATGTTAACAAGCTTTTTAAATCATAATACTATGAAAAAAATCAAAAGTGAAGCTAAAAAGCGTAAAATTCCATTAGTTTGTGCAAAAAGAAGTGTAAGTTGTGTGTATTGTGAATATTGTAAAATTTTTAATCTTAATAAAGAATTTTCTTGCTATAAAGGTTAAAGATGTTATTTGGATTTGATGATAAGCGAGAATTTATACCGCAAATTTATCGCTATTTAAACAATCAAGAGCTTATGTTGACTTTTTTAACTCAATATAATGCGAGCGTTGATAGCACTCTAAAAATTCCTCTTTCATATGCAAAAAATACCAAGAGTTTAAAAATGATATTTGGAAATTTTTTACATGATATAATGCATGTTTCATTTGGTAAGATTCAAAATATAAATATCAAGCTTAATGTATACGCTTTTTACTTTCAAAAAAGAAAAAGCTTGATTTTTAATACTAAAATATCTAAGAATGTCGATCTTTTAAGACTTTTAAGAATTTATCTTTATGGCATTTGTTTTGATGCGCAAATTTTATTTAGCTCTTATGTTTATGATAAGGTTTCTTTTCAAAATAATGGAAAAAATATAGATCAAGATGGTGATATTATTATAATAGATAAGAAATTTGCAATTTTACCACTTTGCAAAGAGATTAATACACATAATTTAAAAATTGAAAATGAAATTCATGGATTATTGAATTTAGTAAAAGAAAACAATTTTGAAAAATTTTATATTGTTTGTCCGCGTAACAAAAATTTCACACATTTTATTGAAATAAAACATTTTTTGTGTGATTTAAACAAAACTATGTTAAAATTAGTTCCGTATAAAATATCAAATCAAATTATAAGGAGAAAATAATGTCAGTAGCAGTAATCTATGGTAGTGCTATGGGAAATACAGAAGGAGCGGCTAATACAATTGCTTCAAAACTTGGAATTAGCGATGTTTTTAATATCTCAGATATTGATGCGGCTAAAATGAATTCTTACGATAAATTAATTTGTGGAACTTCAACTTGGGGAAGTGGTGATTTACAAGATGATTGGGATGGTTTTGATTTTTCAGGGCTTAGTCTTGGTGGAAAAACTGTAGCTGTATTTGGTATGGGTGATAGTGAAAGTTATTCTGACACTTTTTGTGGTGGCATGGGTAAATTAGCTCAAAATTTAAAAGATGCAGGTGCAAATTTGGTAGGAGAAGTTTCAACTGATGGTTATACATTTGAAGCAAGCGATGCGGTTGTAGATGGTAAATTTGTTGGACTTGCTCTTGACAATGATAATCAAGAAGATCAAACTGAATCAAGAATTGATGCTTGGGTAGAACAAATCAAACCTTATTTTGCTTAATAATTCTTAAAATCAAGAGTTTTTATACTCTTGATTGTCTTTTCTTAAAAATAAAAAAAACTCACTATTTGATTTATAATTTTATTTTCTAAAGATAATTGACAGCGTTCTTTATTTCCAAGATAAGCTGTTCTTGCAAGAAGACTTGTTTTTTGAGAATTGTAATTTTTAGAGTTGATTTGTAAATTAACTTGCATAGTATAGTAGTTTTCTACCATCCATTCTCCATCACTTTCGAAAGGATCAAAATCGTAAAAAAATCTTGCTGAAGTTGTGATTTTTTGAGCATAAGAACGCTTTTTCATATCTACAAGATTATTAAAATTTCATAATCTGCATTCTCTTTTACTTCTTTTAAGCCTAAATTTTTAAGTTTTAAAGCCAAATCTCTATCCAAAGTAGTTCGAAGTTGGCTAGGATTTTGAAAGGAAATTTTAAAACTTTGTTGTTTTTGCGATCTGATAAAAATGCCTTCATTGCTTGTTTGAATAAAGCTTTGCATGAAAGTTGCATTGGTGCAAGCACTCATAAAGAGTGCTATAAAAAAGCTTAAAATTAAAGCAAATTTTTAGACATTAGGTTTATTTAATAATAGTTGGAGTAGCACTAAGACCTAATGAACGATATTTTTCATATAAGGAAAAAACTTCTTTTAATTTTGCATCACTTACTTTTGGATAATTTTTGATATTTGCATCGTAGTATTTGTTTAAAATTGCGATTTTTTCTTTATCATTTTTTGCTTTTTTTGCTTCTTTGTAGATTAGAGCGGATTTTTCAAAAGCAGATTTTCCATGTACTGGAGTTAAAATATAATTAACTTGATAGTTTTTAAGTTCATCATCAATTTGAGCTAAATGTTCTCTACAATAAGGGCATTCAGGATCCGAAAAAACATAAATTGCAGGTTTATTTTTATCTCCCAAAGCTATTACCATGGTTTCTTTTTGTGCTACAGCTTTAGCATTTTTTGTAAAATTTTCTCTTGCTTCTTGAAATTTTTTCATTTCATATTCTTGAGCATAAGAAATTCCCGTTTTCAAGTCGATAAGATCAGGGGTAATAAGACTATCTTTTGTAAAAAGAATGTTTTCTTGTTTTTGTCCATTTAATTCAACGCTTACAATAACACTTTCAAAACCCGTATTACCAACCTTTTGACGATTTGATACGCTAACGGTAGCATTTGGAAATTGTGCTTTAATGCTTTTTGAATAAAAATCACTAATTTCTGAATTACTTGCAGCAAACAAAGATGCTGAACAGGCAAGAATTAAACTTAATTTTTTCATAGTTTATAAATCCTTTAAATAAATTATGTTTAATTCTATAATGATTTTCTAAATGTTTGTTAAAAATCTTTTTTCAGCTTCTTTACTTACTTGAGGAAATTTGTCTAAGTATTCTAAATAAGCAATAGCATATTTTCTTGAAAGATTAAAATATTCTTTCATACTTTGCACATCAAGACTTTGATTTTTTAATAAATTTAAACATTCTTGCATAAGTTTTTCAAGAGCTTGTTTTTCTATAAAAAGATTGTGTGAAAGTCTTACAACCAAGCCTTTTTGGGTAAGTTTTTTGAGTATATTATCTCCGCTTTTTCTATCAAGTTCTAAAAAATCATAAAGATTATAAGGAGCTTCGGGTTTAATACCTTGTTTTTTTAAAATTTCATACATTTGGTTATTGTTTTTTTCTTGAAGTTTTTCAAAATCTATACCTTTTTTAAAATAAATTCCATTTTGAAAATCCAATAAATTTGACATTTCTTTGAGCCCAAGTTCGCAAAAATTTTCACTTGCCCAAGTAATCCTTAAGGCTAAAGAATGTGCTGAAAGCATGGCATAAGGATTTTTTTCAAGTATGAATTTGATGAAATTTTTAATTTCTTCTAGACTTTGTAAATGATATACATTAAGATTTTTTTCATCGACAAATACTTGATTTAATTCTTTTGCTAATTTCAATGCTTTTTGATGAGAGAGTTTAAATCTTTGATAACTTGAAAGCAAGCCAAAGCCATATTTGTGTGCGTCTTTTAAGAAAGAAAAGGCTGCTTTAAAATCTTTATTTTTCAAAAACATTAAAAATTTATTTTTTTGTTCTTTTTTTAAAGGTTCGCTTAAAGGATTTAAAACCCTACCACCGCCTATAACACGATTGTTTTGTAATAAAATAAAAGCCTCATCAAAACTTAAAAATACATTTTTATCAAAACTAAAATGCACAAAAAATTCATCATTTTCTAGTTTTTTTAATATATTTATTTTGCATTCTATTTGTCTTGAACCCACGCAAAAAATCATTTTGCTATTTTGTAAATTTTTTGCTTTAACTAAAGCATCGCATTCTTTAAAGGCTTTAAAATAACCTTTTTTACTTAGCAAATAACCTTTTTTCAACTCTTTATAATCACAATTTAAACTTAAAGCCACACGGTTACAAGCTTTGATTTGCTCTAAATTAGTATCGTGGTTTTGTATATTTTTAACAATGAGTTCTTTTTGAGTGTCTAAACAGATGATTTTTTCATTTAAAGTAATACTTCCTTCATTAAGACTGCCTGTAACGACAGTTCCTATGCCTTTTAGAGAAAAAACTCTATCGATATAATAATGAAAAATCAGTTCTTCATCGTTTTCTTTGTTTTCTATGGTATAAAGATAATTTTTTAATTCTTCTATGCCTTGATTATTTTTTATACTGGTGTGAAATACTTTTAAAATGGGATAATCTAAATTTTTTAACTCTTCTAAAATTTCTACACTTTTTTGCTCTATATTTTCACAAAGATCACATTTGCTAAGCACTAAAATGATATTTTTAATATCAAGAATTTTTAAAATTTCTAAATGTTCTAAACTTTGTTCTTTTAAACCCTCGTTAATATCTATGACAAATAAACAAACACTAAAGCCAAAAGCTCCACTTACCATAGTTTTAACCAAATCTTTATGCCCTGGAACATCGATAAAAGAAATGTTTTTATCTTTTAATTTAAGATTTGAAAAACTTAAATTAATGGTGATTTGTCTTTCTTGTTCTTCTTTTAAGCTATCGCCTTCAAAACCATTTAAAGCTTTAATGAGTGAAGTTTTTCCATGATCAATATGTCCTGCGGTTCCTATAATAACAGATTTCATAAGTTTTCCATTTGATTGATTGTAAGAATAAGTTTTTGAAGTTCATTTTCTTGTATAGTTCTAAAATCAAGAACAAATTCATCATTTTCAATGCGTCCTATGATATTTTCTTTTCTAAATCGAGTTTGTAGTTTTAAAGCATCTCCTTGAAAAGTTAGTATATAAGTATTTAAACTTTTATCAGGCATAGAACCTCCTCCTACTAAACTTTTGCTTTTTTTAAGCTGGGTTTGAAAATTTAATTCTTTTTGCACTCTTAAAGCTTTTTTTTCTATAAAGGATAAGTCATCATTTAAAAGTTTTAAGGTAATAATTTTTTCATAATCTTTTTGCAAATAAGCTTTTAAGCTTTCGTTTAAAAAAGATAGAGTTAATTTATCCACTCTTAGCATTCTTAAAAGTTGATTTTGTTTAAGCTTTTCTATGAGTTCTTTTTTTCCAAGTATAATGCCCGCTTGCACACTACCAAAAAGTTTATCTCCACTAAAACTTAAAATATCACATTCTTGCACGAGTTTTTTGATTTTAGGTTCATTTTTAATCAGTTTTTCGTTTAAATTTTCACACCAGCCAGAACCTAGATCATAATAACTCAAAAGCCCTTTTTCTTTTGCTAGTTCATGTAGATCTTTTATATTTACTTCACTGTGAAAACCCATAAGAGAGAAATTAGACTTGTGGGTTTTTAAAATTAGAGCGGTATTTTCACTGATAGCTTGTTCATAGTCTTTTAAGTGTGTTTTGTTGCTAGTTCCAACTTCGCAAAGCTTTACACCTGCAGCTTTTATTACTTCAGGCACGCGAAAACTGCCACCAATTTCTACAAGTTCTCCTCTTGAGCTTATGACTTCTTTATCATAACAAAGAGAATTAAGTACTAAAAAAACTGCCGCAGCGTTGTTATTGACTACTAAAGCATCTTCGCATTCAAAAAGCATTTTAAGTTTTTCTAGCACCAAAGCATAGCGAGAGCCTCTTTTTCCATTTTCTAAATCAAACTCTACATTAGAATAATTACAAATGATATCTTTACACGCTTCATAAAATTCTTCATGGATTACACTTCTGCCAAGGTTTGTGTGTATAACGACTCCGCTTGCATTAATCACACTTTGTAAGTCTTTGCGGTAAAAAGTTTTGATTTCTTTTTTGATTTCTAAAAGTAGTTTATCTTTAGAAATTTCATCTTGGGAAAAATTTTCTTTTAGTTTTGCGACAACTTTTTTACAAAAAAATGCTTTGATATAAAAAGGATAGGATTTTAAACTCTCATCTTCAATAAGAGTGTTAATCTGCGGAAAAGTTCTAAATTTGTTCATCTTAAGCCTTAAGAAAATATTTGGTTATTTTAACATAGAATTTATAAAATGATGTTTTAAAGAGATTAAGGAAGACAATGCAAGATTTTGTTTATATAAAAAATGATGTTTTAATCCCTTTGCCTGATGCTATTGAAATTTTAGATCAGGTAAATGATAAAGAAGCGTTAATTTGTAATGATAAAAATCAAAAAGCACAAATTTATGCCCCTGAGATTAATTTTTATCTTAAAAATTCTCAAGATGAAATTTTAGAGCAAAGTAAAAATGTCTTAACGCTTTATGAAGCAAGAGCTAGCGTTTATGATTTAGGGCTTGATTTAGAGCAAAGCAAAGAAGTGAAAAATCGTTTGATTTTAGTAGATAGCGATACTCAAACCGTAGAGTTTTTAAAAGAACATGGATTTAAGGTTATTGCTTTAAGCAGTGCAGAAATTTTAGCTGTTTTTGGAAGTGTAGGGGAACTTTGTGCTGTGGTTAAAAATCAAGGCGAAGAAGTGGAAATAGATTTTGATTTTTTACTTTTTAAAGCTGAGGATTTAAGCGTTGTGCGTAAAGATTTTACAAGACAAAGTGGATGTTATAATCTTTTAAATTTTGAAAATCTTGAAGTATTGTTGGAGTTTTTGCAAAGCAAAAGTCCAAAATATCATTATAAAACTTATATTAGCTATAATGCTAGCGTGTGCCAATACCACGAAAGACGCAGTGAGCATTGTGCAAAATGTGCTGAAATTTGTCCTACTGTGGCGATTTTGAAAGATGATGAAAACAAACATTTGGAATTTTCTCAAGTGGATTGTTTGGGTTGTGGAGGATGTATTAGTGTGTGTCCTAGCGGATCGCTTGATTATGCTCCTATGCCAAGAAAAAGTTTTTTTACTCTTTGTGAGTTTTATAAAGATAAAAAAATTTTAATCATTCCTAAAAAAATGTCTTTAGAAAATTTGAATCTTGCTTTACCAAAAGATGTTTTACCCTTTATGATAGAGGGTGAAAAATGGCTTTCTTCTATGCATTTTTTAACACTTTTGCAAAATAGTGGAGCAAATTTGGTTTTTTATACGGACTTTGTATCTCGTGGTAGCAATGAGGCTATTGTACTTTTAAATACTTTTTTTGAAAGAAAATTTCAAAAAAAAGCTATTTTTGTTGCTAAAAATGAGAAAGAATTGCAAAATGTTTTAAAAGAGCAAGAATTCATACAAGATTTAAAATATGATTTTCATAATAACACCTTAACTACAAGAGAAAATTTTGCCAAAAGAATGCAAGAAATGATAAAAAATGAAGATTTTGGTAGTATAGAAAGTGGCGAATGGTTGCGTTATGGTAAGGTAGAAATCAATCCTAACACCTGTACGCTTTGTCTTTCTTGCGTTGGTGCCTGTAATGTAGGAGCTTTAATCGCTGATAAACAAGAAAATGCTTTGAAATTCAATGCTTCTCTTTGTACGACTTGTGGGTATTGTGAGTTAAGTTGTGCCGAAAAAGATACTTTAAAATTATTTCGTAGTGGAATGGAGTTTAGAGCTTCTTATTTTGAATATCAAACCATGGCAAAAGATGAGCTTTTTGCCTGTATAGAATGTGGTAAAGAATTTGCCACCAAAAAAGCTGTAGAAAAAATAGCCAATTTAATGAAACCTAAATTTGGTAATGATGAGAATAAAATCAAAACACTTTATTGTTGTGCAGATTGCAAGGCAAAAGTGATGATAAAAGCAATGGGTTTTGCGGGGCAAAATTAGATTTAGATCTTAATTTTGCCTTCTAATTCTTCTTTATTTGTAAGTTTGCTATCAAATTTAACAACAAGATTTTTAGAGTTTTTATAAATATCTACAACTCCTAAATTTTCGCTAAAAGTACTGAAATTTAAAGGTGTTTCTAAAGGTAGATAAAGGTTTTTAAAATCAGCTGGATTTTTTAAGAAAAATAATGCCACAAGCCAAATTAGAGCTAAAACCACTAAAATAATAGCCAAAAGATTTAAGGCATCTAGATGTAAAAATATCCCTCCGATAATACCGCCTATAAAACTTCCACCATATCCAAAAGCATTAAACAACCCTAATGCTGCACCTTTTTCATGAACTTTACAAAATTTTGATGCGCAACTTTGCATAATAGGTTCGTGTAAATTAAAACCTATAAAAAAAATCACAACCGCTATGATAAAAAAATCTATAGAATTACTAAAAGTAAAAAAAAGATAAGAAAGTATGAAAAAAACAATTCCCAAGAGTAAAATTTGTTTAGCTAAACCTCTTTTTTCGCCTAAACTTCCAGCAAAGCCCATAGCGATAAAACCTGCTATCATAGAAGCGCTATAAACAATCCAAAGTTTATCAGAAGCAAAGCCTAAATGTTTTACTAGGATAATAGGAATACTTAAAAATGCTATACTCATAAGCATTTTTTGCATGAAATTAGTAAGATTCATAAGGGCTAAATTTTTTTGTTTAATAAGATGAAAAAAAGGAGTTTTTTCATTTTCATGAGTGATTTTATTTTCTTTAGGTACAACGGTATAAAGTAAAATTATACATAAAAGAGACAAAGCCGCACTAAGATCAAAAAGGCTAGATAAACCCCATTTTGCACTCATTAAAGGAGAGATCACCATAGAAGCTGCGAAACTAAGTCCTATAAAAGAACCCATTACCGCCATGGCTTTACCACGATTTTCTTCTGTGATAAAATCACTTATCATTGCCGTAGCTACTGCTCCAATAGCTCCTGCACCTTGGAGCATTCTTCCTAAAAGCATGATGTAGATATTTTCTGAAAAAGAGCAGATTAAAGAGCCTATTATAAAAATAATCAGTCCAATGAGCATGGTTTTTTTACGACCAATTTTATCACTTAAAATTCCAAAAGGCATTTGTAAAATCATTTGGGTTAAGGCATAAACACCAACTAAAAGTCCCACTAAAAATTCATTAGCACCTTCAAGTTTTAAAGCATAAAGACTTAAAACTGGCAAAACTATAAAAAGCCCAAAAAATCTTGTTCCAACTATGAAAGATAAGGGTAAGACATTATTTAGCATTATCAATTTCCTATTAAATTTGAAATTTAAATTAGGATAATTTTACTATGAAATGGATTAAGCATTGATTAACATCGTTTTATCATTTGATATTTAAAAGCTACGCACAAGGATAAATTTTATAAAATCATATTTTTGTTTTTGATATTATTTTGGAGCTTTTGTTATGAAGATTATCCTAGCTACGAGCAATATGCATAAGGTTTTAGAACTTAAAGAAATTTTGAAAGATTTTGAAATTTATGCTTTTGATGAAGTTTTAACGCCTTTTGAGATTGAAGAAAATGGAAAAACTTTTAAAGAAAATGCTTTGATTAAAGCAAGAGCAGTTTTTAATGCTTTAGATGAAAAGCAAAAAAAAGATTTTATCGCTTTAAGTGATGATAGCGGCATTTGCGTAGATGTTTTAGGAGGAAATCCAGGAATTTATTCTGCTCGATTCAGTGGTCAAGGTAATGATAAAAGCAACCGTGATAAGCTTGTAAATGAAATGATAAAAAAAGGTTTTAAACAAAGTAAGGCGCATTATGTTGCTGCTATTGCTATGGTAGGTTTGATGGGGGAATTTAGCACACATGGAACCATGTATGGCAAAGTGATTGATACAGAAAAAGGTGAAAATGGTTTTGGTTATGATAGCCTTTTTATTCCAAAGGGTTTTGATAAAACCTTAGCCCAGCTTAGCGTGGATGAGAAGAATAACATCTCTCATCGTTTTAAAGCTTTAGAGCTTGCAAAAATCATTTTAAAGATTTTAAATAAAGGATAAGAAATGAAAAATTTTTTAAAATATATAGCTATTATTGTTTTAATATATGCTCTTTATGTTGGTTTGGAAACTTGGTTTTCTTAGAATAAATAGTAATTAAAAAGCTTGGTAATAAGAACAAACTTCCACTTAAAAGCAAAATCATTACAAAAACGGTTAAAATTCCAAAATAAATTGTTGGAATGAAATTACTACTCATCATCACGCTAAAACCTAAAACTATGCTAATGGTAGTATAATAAAGTGCCGAACCTATACTAAGGTGAGAAATCATAATGGCTTCTTCTAGGCTTTTGTTTTTAATTTCTTCTCTAAAACGATAAATATAATGTATAGCATCATCAACGCCTATACCTATAGCAATAGCAGCTATAGTGATACTCATCATATCTAAAGGAATACCTAAAAGTCCCATAAGAGCAAAAACCACACTTAAAGGAATAACATTTACTAATATAGCTGCAACTGAAAATTTTAAATCCCTAAAAACAATGATAAAAAGTATGAAAATAGCTAAAATTACAAATATAAGAGTATCAAATTGTGATGAAAAAAGACTTTGGAGCATATTATTATAAAGCACCATTATGCCTGTGATTTGCACTTCTACTCCATCGTTTTTTACAAGTTCGTTGAGCTGTTTTTTAAGATCTATTAAAAACTCATTACGTCTTAAATTCGGATCAGAATCAATAATACGCATACTAAATCTTAATTCGTTATTTTCTATGCTTACAAAAGGTGAGAGTAAGTCTTGTTTAAATTTAGCAGGTAAATTCTCATTTAAAAACGCAAGAGCAAAATCATCTAAATCTTTTCCATCATTGATATTTTTCCCTAGAGTTAAAAGACTATTAAGACTTAAAACCGAGCCTACAAATTCTTTGTTTTCTAAAAATTCATGAACTTTTTTTGCAATACGTGTTTTTTTAGAGTCAAACCAATAAGTTTCTTGTGTGGCCAAATTTTCAAATTCACTTTCAAAACTATCAAGTGCATCGCTTATATTTTGATCGTTTTTATTATTTGGAAAACGAATAATCACTTCTAAAGGCAAGGTTCCACCTAGATTTTTATCAATAACCAAAAGTCCTTTTTTGATTTCGCTACCATCTTTGAAATAATTTACAAAAGAATTTTCAACTCTGAGTTTTGAAATGCCTATTAAAGCTAAGATTATAGCAAGAACTGAAATTCCATAAATCATGCGACGCTTTTTAGGATCAAGAGCGGTTTTAGCACAAAAGGCTAAAAGATTAAATTTAAACTCTTTTTTATGATAATTTTTTGGTTTTAAAAGAACCAAGATACTTGCTAAAAATAAATAACTAAAGATAAGAGCTAAACCTATACCTATACTCATCATAATACCAAGTTTTATGATAGGTTCGATATTTGATAGGATTAAAGAAAAAAATCCTATCATCGTTGTAACAATGGCATAAAGGCTAGGATTTGCTTTGGCTAGTAAGGTTTCAAGCACTATGCGCTCAACTTTAGCTTTGGGATGATTTTGGGTACTTTCGATAAAATGCGTGATCAAATGAACAACTACACTTAAGGTGATAATTAAAACTAAAGCAACGTAATTTGATGAAATAACTGTGATTTGAAAATTTAAAAGTGCAAAAACTCCACTAGCCGCACTTAAGCTTATAAAACAAATAAAAAGAGGTAAAAAAACAAAACGCCATGAACGGAAAAAATAATAAAGTGCAAATCCCAGTAAAAATACAAGAGAAACACCATAAAGCACAAGATCAGATTTTATATAAGCTATCATATCATCAGCGATCATGCTTACGCCACCAAGGTAGAGCGTATCTTTGTTTTTTTCATAATTTCGAACTATGCTTTTAATAGTATCTAGACTTTGTTTCGTGATAACTTTTTGCTTGTTTTGATGTTCTTTTATGGCAAGACGAATTTGATCTTTTTCTTTTTCATCGGTAGCAAGATCGCGTTTTTCTATAAGGTTATTATAAACTGTATCAGGCTTTAAGTAAATAATAAGCCCTGTTACTTTTCCATCTTTTGAGATGATATTATTTTTGTAAAAGGGACTATTTAAAATTTCATTTTGAGCTTTTGTGCGGTTTATGTCTAGGCTTTCTATATTTGGGATATTTTTTAAAAGTTCTTTTAAATCCGTATTTTGCGAACTTTGAAGCAAAGGGGCATTGATGATACTAAAAACGCGTTCTACTAAAGGGGCTTTTTCTAATTCTTCATGAAGTTTTTTTAATTTGGCTAAATTTTCATTTGAAAAAGGTTTTTCATCATAGGGTTTGAAGGCTAAAAGTAAAAAATTATCACTTTTATAATGTTTTGAAATTTCTCTAAAAGTTTTTAAATCTGCATCATCTTCTAAAAGTAAACTTTCAGCACTTGCATCTACACTAAGCTTAAAAGCAAAAAAGCTTAAAAACAGGCATATAAACAAGGTTCCAAAAAAAGTACTTTTTGGACGAGAAATAAAAAACTTTAAAAGCTTTGCAAACATTATTCTATGACAATACTTTCAAGTTTTTGAAGCAGGGCATCAAAGCCTTGGTTGGCTAAAATATCTCCAAATTGTGATCTATAAGTTTGTACTATACTCACACCTAAAACATCTACATCATAAATAAGCCAGTTGTTATTATCATTGTAAAATTTGAAAATGATATTTTTTTCTTCCCCATCTACTACCATAGAAGTAGTTAAAAAATAGCGTTTTTCATTTTTTAACTCACCATTTTTGACCTTTAAAACCTGATCTTTATAAAGACTGAGTTTATCGGTAAAACTTTTTTTAAGACTTGTTTCAAAGGCTGTGGTAAATTTTTCTTGTTCTTTTGGGGTTAATTTAGAATAATTTTTCGAAAGACTGAGTTTTGCCATGAGTTTATAATCTATTATGCTATCAAAAAGTTTAAAAATTCCATCAGCAGCTTGTTTTTTGTCTTCTTTGCTATCTTGTAAAAGTTTTAAGCTTGCATCAATGTTTTTTTGCATAGTACTAGAAATTTCATCTAGTTGTAAGGCAAAAGCATTAAAAAATAAAGCCAAGATTAAAAATATTTTTTTCATTATTTTCCTTTATTTGCTAAGTTCATTGCGTCTTTGCTCGTAAGCATCACGCAAGAATGGATATAAATTAGGCGTGTTGTGATAAATTTCATCAATTTCATCGAGTCTAAAACTAAGTTCATTACCAAATCCATAAGCACTTATAGCTATACTTGCCCAAGTAGGATCAATGTAAGCGGTAAAAGTTGCATACCAAGTTGCAGGTAAAGCAAGAGTATCTCTAAGATTACTAGGGCCGAGTATAGGTAAGACAATATGAAAACCGCTTCCTACGCCCCAATGAGCCAAAACGGTTCCTAAGTCCGCGGGATGTTTTTTAAGACCCATTTTTGATGCCACATCCATAAGTCCACCAAAGCCCATAATGGTATTGGCGGTAAATCTTTTAAATTCTTCCCCTGCTTCTTCAAATTTAAACTGCAAGACATTACCTACAAAACGCAAAGGAGCAAGTAAATTATCAAAGAAATTTCTTACTCCTAATCTTATAAATTCAGGGGTCATGGCGTTATAGCCCTTAAGAACGGGACGCAAACCATAATCATACAAAGCCACATTAAAGCTTGTCATAGCTTTGTTATATCCTGAAAGCGGATCGTTTACTTGATAGTTTTGGTATTCTTGTTCAAAATCATCTAAATTTTGTTCTTTAGCAAAAGCAAAAATAGTAAAAAAAATTAAAATAAAAGATATAAATTTTATTCTCAAGCAAAAACTCCTAAAAATTTTAAAAGTAAGATTATAGCAAATTTTTAATCAAGATTTATATCCCAGTAAAAATCCACCCATTCAGTAGCTTCTTTTACTTTAAAATCAGGCTCCAAAAGAGCGGTTTTTTTGTAAAAAATGGTTGCAATTTTAAGTTCTATATGGGGAAATTTTTCAAGCAAAACTTTTTTTATTTCTACTAAACTTTCTCCACTATCTACTATATCATCAATGAGTAGAATTTTTTTGTGCTTGCTTAAATCAGGAATGTTAAAAATTTCAATAGTATCAAGTTTTTTTGTATCATCGTAATGAATTGAGTTTAAAGCAAAAAGCTGACGTGTTTTCAAAGCTACTGCTAAAGAGTGTCCTAAACTCATTCCTCCTCTTGCTATAGCTAAAAGTGCATCAGGGTTAAAATCTTTTTTAATTTCTTTAGCAAGAATTTTTACATCTTCTTTAAATTCTTCATAGGAGTAAAATATCATTATATATCCTTAATTTATTGTAGTGCCATAAGTAAAAAATTACCCAAAGATAATAAACTTAAAACTATAATGCCAAGATTGATTTTATCCCATTCGCGTTTAAAAATTCTTACAAGCAAATAAGAAAGAAAACCAAAAGCAAAACCTGTGGTAATGGAGTAAGTAAAAGGCATCATGATAATAGTAAAAAAGCTTGCTACAGCTATAGCACTATCTTTAAAATCTATATTTTTAACTTCCATAAACATTAAAATTCCAACCATTACAAGTACGGGGTATATTGCGTTTGCAGGAATGGCTTTAAAAAGTGGCAGTAAAAAAAGTGTAAAAGCAAAACAAATAGCTACAACTAAAGCTGCAAGCCCCGTTCTTCCTCCGCTTTCAACCCCTGTAGTGCTTTCTACAAAAGCAGTAACTGTAGAAGTACCTGTCATAGCTCCTAAGGCTGATCCTGTTGCATCTGCCATTAAGGTTTTGCTTAGTTTTTTTTCTCCATTTTTGGGATCATTAAAAATCTTTCCTCTTTCACCCACACCTGTGATAGTTCCTATACTATCAAAAAGTTGAGTGATAAAAAAAGTAAGAATTATAGGTATCATAGTAATATTTAAGGCACTTTTGATATCAAGTTGTAAAAAGATGGCTCCTAAACCATTTTCCATGCTAAAATTTGGCAAAGAAAAGATTTGCACAGGAAAACTTGCATTATCTAAATGAAAAATCCAAGCGATAATAGAGCTTGCTAATACCCCCAAAATAAAAGCTCCGCGAAGTTTTATAGCCCAAAAAAAGATGATTAAAGCTAGAGTAAAAATTCCAAAAAACACATGGGGGATTTTGAAATTTCCTATGCTGACTAAAGTATCTTTATTATGCATTATCACACCCATTTGACTTAAGCCTAAAAATGCAATAAAACAACCTATACCGGCACAAATTGCAAGACGTAAATCTTTTGGGATATTGCGGATTACCCAAAGGCGAAAATGCGTAAAGGAAAGTATGAGAAAAATAATACTTGAAATAAAAACAGCTCCTAAGGCACTTTGCCAAGCTATGTTTTGACCTAAACAAACTGCAAAGGTAAAATAAGCATTTAAACCCATTCCAACACTCATAGCTACAGGAGTATTGGCAAAAAAAGCATTAAAAGCACTTGCAACTATGGTGATTAAAGCTGTTGCGGTGATTAAAGCTTCTATGGGCATTCCTGTATTTCCTACTATGCTAGAATTTACGGGGATAATGTAAACCATAGCCAAAAAAGTAGTAAGCCCTGCTATAACTTCAGTTTTAAAACTCGTATTGTTTTCTTTGAGTTTAAAAAAGTCCATTTTTTCTCCTTAGTAGGTTTTTAGCTCGTTATATAAACTATCGCGTTCTACAGGAATAAGATTTGAAGTTTTTATCATATCGATAAAAGTTTTTAAACTTGTGCCTTTAGCAGATTTTGCACCACCTGCACTTTGTATGCTTTCTTTTTCTATGGTGCCGTCTAAATCATTAGCTCCAAATTCTTGTGCTACCATGGCTAAATTTAAAGTCATTGTTGCCCAGTAAGCTTTGATATTTTTAATATTATCAAGCACTAAACGAGCAATGGCAATGGTTTTTAAAATTTCTTCACTATCCATGATTTTATCAGTTTGTATAAAGCTATTATCCCTTTGCCAAACTAGAGGGATAAAAGCATTAAATCCACCGGTTTGATCTTGAAGATCACGCAGTCTTAACATATGATCGATCCTGTGATGTCTTTCTTCTATATGCCCAAAAAGCATGGTAGCATTACTTTGTTTGCCTTTTTCATGCCAAAGTTTATGAATTTTAAGCCAATTTTCACTGCTAACTTTTCCATGACAAATTTTCTTACGCACTTCTTCATCAAAAATTTCAGCTCCACCGCCTGGCATGGAATCAACGCCGTATTCAAGCATTTTTTCTATCACTTCTTCATAGCTCATTTTAAAACGACGATGTAAAAAATCAATCTCGGCAGCAGTCATAGCTTTCACATGAAGATTGGGATATTTTTCTTTTATCATTTTAAAAATTCCTAAGTACCATTGCCAAGTTGTATCTTTGTTGTGAGCTGAAACGATATGCACTTCTTTGGTTTCTCGTTTTACGGTTTCATCAACAATTTTCATGATTTCTTCATGAGTCATCAAATAAGGATTAGGATTTTTTCGGTGTGCTGAAAAGGCACAAAATTTACAGGTATCTGCACAGATATTAGTTGGATTGATATGACGATTGATATTAAAATAGACTTTTTTTCCATGAAGTTTAGTGCGTTTTTTGTGAGCGTATTTGCCTAGGGTAAAAAGATCTAAATCCCAAAGTGCATTGGCTTCTTCTTGGTTTAATCTTTCTTCATTTTCTAGTTTGGTAATTAAATTTTTCATTTTAATTTTACTCTTTTGCTGTTTTTAAATAAAGCATTATAATTTTTGCTTACTGAAAAAGAGTTTATAGAAAAAGCCAAAATAAAAGATATTTTTGTTAAGATTATTATTAAAATATTAAAATTTAAAGAGAGTGGAAATTTTGTTAAATAAAGAATTAGAAATTTTTAAAAAAAATCTTAGTTCCTATACCCAAAGTTGTAGAAAATTTTTTCTTAAGCAAGGGGCGTTTAGCTTATATCATTCTAAAAATATGGATAATTTCATAAAAAAAGCTTATGATATAGTTCTTAAAGATTATTTTGATGATTTTTCACCTCCAAGTGATAATATCCCTTTTTGTGTTTTAGCAAGCAAAGCATATGCAAACAATAGTCTTTGTTTTAATGAAAGTATTTCTTTGATTTTTGTTTATAAAGATATTAAGGCTTTTCATTTAAAACCTATGATTAAGGCTTTTATCGAAATTTTAAATGATGCGCATTTGCAAATTAATTCGGTTGTCTTAGAATTTAATGGACTTTATAATGCTAGCAATGAGCTTAAGACTTCTATAATACAAACTCGTTTCATATGTGGTTCTAGGATTTTATTTAAAGGGATTAAGACAAAATTTGAGAGTATTTTAAAAGAAAATAAAAATGATTTTGCCAAGCTTTTGCTAGAAAATTTTAAAGAATTTGATATTCCATTTATAAAGCAAGAATTTAATATCTTAAAAGATTTTGGCGGATTAAATCATTTAAGATCCTTAGAGGGTTTGCTTGTTCTTTTTAAGACTTCTCCAAAAAATTATGCTTTAAATTTTATAGATGAAAAAAATTTAAGCGAGTTACGTTTAGCTGGAGACTTTTTACTTTCTTTAAAATCAGCGATGAATTTATTAAGTGCTAAAGATGAGGATGAGTTTTTACTTATTAATGTTCATGACTTGAGTGAATTAATGTATAAAAAAGCTAAAAAACATTTTGGAGCAAATGAGTTGTTGGTTCAAAAGGCTTTGCAAAGTATGCATACTATAGGTTTTTATACACACTTTTTAGCAAAGCAAATTCAAGATGGATTAAATCATACTCTTAAACAAGAATATAAATTTAAAACTCTTGTGGAAGTTTTAGAATACTTATTAAAACTTGAAGATAAACAGGTTATTTTCGATCTTAACTTGGTTTTTGCCCTAAGAAGATTGAAATACGGTAAAAAAGATATAGAAAAAGCTTTAATGCTTTTTGAGAAAATTTTTTATAAAAGGCATAGTTTTTGTGTTTTAAAGCTTTTGCTTGATAGTGGAATTTTAAAAGATTTATGCAAGCCTTTTTGGACAGTTCGTTTTTTAAGTGATGAAGAAGGAAATTATAGTTTTGATGAGCAAGTTTTTCTTATGTTAAGTGAATTTGAAAAATACGAAGATGAGCTTGAGATACTCCAAAAACTTAAAACCGATGAAAAAATGATTTTAAAGCTTGTGATACTTTTAAGCGCTATAGAAAGTGAAAATGAAATTTCTTTAGCAGGCATATATAGAGCGTATTGCTCCAAATTTGATTTAAAGAATGAAATTTTAGAATGGGGTCTTAAAATATTTAAAAACAATAATGCCTTAAAAGATCTTGTAGAAAAAGAAGATATATATAATCCTATTGTTGTAAGTAGCTTGGTTTCTAAACTAGAAAATTTAAAAAATTTAGAGCTTTTATACACTTTAACTTGGCTAAAGGCTAAGGCTTTAAATTACAATGCTTTTTATTTTAGGGTTCTTGATAAACTTTTAGAAAATGCAAAACAAGGTCTTGAAGATGAAAATCTACTTGAAGAAAGTGCAAGAAGAGTAAAAAAAGAATTAACACTTAAAAGAAGTAAGATTTTTTTAGAGCAAGATGAAATTTTGCAAGATAAAATCATACATATCAAATCAAATCTTTTTATTATAAAAAATACTTTTGAAGATATTGTTATGATTTCTAAATTAGCCAAAGAAAATGATTTTAAATTTTGGTTTAGTAATGAAACAAATCTTAGTTTGCAAATTGTTGCACCACTTCATTTTAATATTGCCATTATTTTAAGTTCTTTAACAAATTTAAATCTTATTTTCATGAATTTTTTTGAACTTTTTGATGATAAAATTTATTTAAGATTTGAATATGATAATATTATCAGCGATGAGCAAAAACTAAAACTTTGCGAGCTTTTAAATTCAAATCTTTCTGGTTTTAATTTGAAAAAAATTAAAAAGCCAGTCATTAAAAAAGATGAGTTAAAATTAGACTTAAACTATTCTAAAATGTATGCCAAATTAGGTCTTAATACCAAAGATCAGCAAGGTTTAATGGCGTATTTGATGAATGTTTTTAATGAACTTGAACTTGTTTTATGTGCAGCAAAAATTCAAACCATAAGACAAAGGACGCGTAATATTTTTATTTTTCAAAAGAATGAAAAATTAGAACATAGCGAGCAAAAGTTAGTTAATTTATTAATAAGTGAGTAAAAAATGTGTGGAATTGTAGGCTATATAGGAAATAATGAAAAAAAACAAATTATACTAAATGGACTTAAAGAATTAGAATACCGTGGCTATGATAGTGCGGGTATGGCAGTGATGCAAGAAGGAGAGCTTAGTTTTTTTAAAGCTGTAGGAAAACTTGAAAATTTGGCGAATAAATGCACGGATTTTGAAAGTCAAGGTTATGGTTTTGCTATAGGTCATACAAGATGGGCAACTCATGGTAAGCCTACTGAAATCAATGCACATCCTCATTTAGGACAGTATTCTTGTGTGATTCACAATGGTATTATAGAAAATTATAAAGAAATCAAAGATAAACTTGAAAAAGAAGGCGTGAGTTTTTTAAGTCAAACCGATACTGAAGTTATTGTCCAGCTTTTTGAATTTTACGCAAGAAATTTGGGAGTTTTTGAAGCTTGGCAAAAAACCATCAAAGAACTTCGCGGTGCTTTTGCTACTTTGTTAGTAACAAAAAAAGATCCCAATCATGTGTATTTTGCAAAAAATGCTGCTCCTTTGATTATCGGTAAAAATGCAAATAAAGAATGGTATTTTTCTTCAGGTGATGCACCTTTGATAGGAAGTTGTGATGAGGTAATGTATCTTGAAGATTTAAGCTTGGGATACGCGAGTAAAGATGAGCTTGTTGTTTATGAAAATGATGTTTTAAAATCACTTTGTTTTTCTAAGCTTTCAGGCGATAAGGCTTATGCAAAAAAAGACGGCTTTCGTTTTTTTATGGAAAAAGAAATTTATGAACAAAGTCGCGTGATGAGTGAAGTTTTAATGGGACGTATTCAAGGCGATGAAGTCGTTTTTGATGAGCTAAACAATGAAGATTTAAGTCAAGTAGATGAAATCACGCTTTGTGCTTGTGGAACAAGCTATCATGCTGCAATGGCAAGTGCTTATTTGTTTGAAAGAATTGCTAAAGTTAAAGCTAAAGTAGAAATTGCAAGTGAATTTCGATACCGTGAAGCAATTATAAAAAAAGATTCTTTATTTATCGTTATTTCTCAAAGTGGAGAAACAGCAGACACTTTAGAGGCTTTAAAGATTGCAAAAGAGCAGGGCGCTAAGACTTTTGCAATTTGTAATGTGGATAATTCTAATATAGTGCGTTTAGCACATCTAAGCCTTTTAACTCGTGCGGGCATAGAAAAAGGAGTTGCTTCAACTAAAGCTTTTGCCACTCAGGTTTTAACACTTTGGATGCTTGCTATTTTTATGGCACAAAAAAGAAATTTAAATGTTTCTGATGAAATTAAAGCGCTTTTACATACTCCAAATTGTGTGAGTGTAAAACAGGCTTTACATGAAAAAATTCATCGTTTATCCAAGCGTTATTTGGATGGACATGGCTTTTTCTTTATAGGTAGAGATGTATTTTATCCTTTGGCCTTAGAAGGAGCTTTGAAACTTAAAGAATTATCTTATCTTCACGCTGAGGGTTATCCTGCAGGAGAGATGAAACATGGCCCTATTGCTCTGGCTGATTCTAAACTTTATACTATAGCTTTAATGCCAAAGCATATGCTTTATGAAAAAACAAAATCAAATGTTGAAGAGCTTATTGCTAGGGATTCTACAGTGCTTAGTATTTCGCCTTTAGAATTTAATTTAAGCGATGATTTTATAAAAACTAATGAACAAAATCATTATATGTGTGAATTTTTTGAAATGATGGTAGTTACTCAACTTTTAGCGATGGAAATTTCCATAAGACTTGGTAATGATGTGGATATGCCAAGAAATTTGGCTAAAAGCGTAACAGTGGAATAATCCGTGCAGTTTAAAGAAACTGCACATAACTTTCAAATACTTCAAAAATTATAAATAAATTTTAAATTATAAGCTAATTTTATGCTTATTTTTGCTTAAATAATTCTAACAATATTTCTAGAAAGGAAACACTATGGAATACAGAGTTGAACATGATACCATGGGTGAAGTTAAGGTCCCAAATGACAAATATTGGGGAGCTCAAACTGAAAGAAGTTTTGAAAATTTCAAAATCGGTTGTGAGAAAATGCCAAAGGTTTTAATCTATGCTTTTGCAAATCTTAAAAAATCTTTAGCTTTAGTCAATAACAAACTTGGCAAACTTGATGATGCTAAAAAAAATGCTATAGTTCAAGCTTGTGATGAGATTATCGCAGGTAAATTTGATGATAATTTTCCACTTGCGATTTGGCAAACAGGTTCAGGTACGCAAAGCAATATGAATATGAATGAAGTTATTGCAAATCGTGCCACTGAAATCATGGGCGGAGATTTTCGAAAAGAAAAGCTTGTACATCCAAATGATCATGTTAATATGAGTCAAAGTTCAAATGATACTTTTCCAACTGCTATGAGTATTGTTGCGGTTGAGCAAGTAGAGAAAAAGCTCATCCCTGCGCTTGATGAGCTTATTGCAACTTTTGAAAAAAAAGTAAAAGAATTTGATGGTATTATCAAGATAGGACGCACGCATTTACAGGATGCTACGCCACTTACTCTAGCACAAGAATTTAGTGGATATCTTTCTATGCTTTTGCATTCAAAAGAGCAAATCATCGCTTCTTTACCAACTTTAAGAGAACTTGCCATAGGAGGAACCGCAGTAGGAACAGGGCTTAATGCGCATCCAGAATTAAGCCAAAAAGTAAGTGAAGAACTAACTCAACTTATAGGTACGAAATTTGTTTCAAGTCCAAATAAATTTCATGCTTTAACAAGTCATGATGCGATCAATTTCACTCATGGAGCAATGAAGGGTTTGGCTGCAAATTTAATGAAAATTGCAAATGATATAAGATGGTTAGCTTCAGGCCCAAGATGCGGTCTTGGTGAGCTTATCATCCCTGAAAATGAGCCAGGAAGTTCGATTATGCCAGGTAAGGTAAATCCTACCCAGTGCGAAGCTGTTACTATGGTTGCTGTACAAGTGATGGGAAATGATGCAGCTATTGGATTTGCAGCAAGTCAAGGAAATTTTGAGCTTAATGTGTTTAAGCCTGTGATTATTTATAATTTCTTGCAAAGTCTTGATTTGTTGGCTGATTCTATGCATTCATTCAATATCCATTGTGCTGTAGGCATAGAACCAAATCGTGCAAAAATCGATCATAATCTTCATAATTCTTTAATGCTAGTTACCGCTCTAAATCCACATATAGGTTATGAAAACGCTGCTAAAGTAGCCAAAAATGCCCATAAAAAAGGTATTTCTTTAAAAGAAAGTGCAATGGAGCTTGGTTTGGTTAGCGAAGAAGATTTCAATAAATTTGTTGATCCTACTAAAATGATAGGTCTAAAAGCCTAGAACATAAAACTTGCCTTTTTTAAGGCAAGTTAAATTAAATTCTTATCTTTTAAAATCACATACATTCTTAAAGTTGATACAAAAAAAGTTAAAATCGCAGGACCTAGTATAATACCCCAAAAACCAAAGGTTGAAATTCCTGCTATCATAGCCAAGAAAATTAAAAGTTCGTTGATTTTGGTTGGGGTTTTTACAAGTTTTTTGTTGATCCATTTGATGATTAAAGGTTTGATTAAAGTATCTGCTATAAAAGAAATTACAATTACAGAATAAATAAAAATAACAAGAGCTGAGTTAAGATTGTTTGAGGCAAATTCATAAAGACTTACAGGCACATAAATTAAAGCTCCTCCTATAGCAGGTATGAGAGAACTTACAGCAAAAATTACTCCCATTAAAATTCCATCATAACCATAAAACATTGTAATTAAACCAAAAAGTGCACCTTGAAATATTGCTACAATTACCATAGAGTAAAGCACAACAGCCATAACATTACCCACTTCGCTTAAAACATCATCGAGTTCTTTTTTATCAATGGGAATGATGGATTTAAGATAGATAACAAGTTCTGTTCCATATAGATTTGCAAAGAAATAAAATACGCAAATTAAAACCATATCTATAAGAAATTTAGCTCCTGATTTTGTAAAACTTGAAGCATAACTTAGAATTTGTTTAGAAATGCTATTTAAATCTATAGAAGCTAAAAATTCTTTGATTTTAGGTTCTAAAAAATTAAAGCTTTCAGGCAAGGTAAATTGATAGTTTTTGACATAATCAAGTGTTTGTGTGACTAAATTAATATCAAAATTTTTTAAAGCTTTGGCAAGTTCTATCATAGCATAAACAAAAGGTGCAAAGAAAAGCAAAACCATACAAGTTGTTGTAAGAATGGAAGCTAAAAATTTATGCCCTTTAGTAAGATTTAAAAATTTCGCATTGATATTTGAGGTAGCTACCGCCATTAAACTAGCTATGATAATTACAAGTAAAAAACCTTTAAAAAGATAAAGCAAAAGAAATAAAATAACTAAAATAAAGCTTATAAGAAAGAATTTTCCATTTTGCAAAATTTACTCCTCAAATAAAGTTTTTTCATAGTTTAATTTTAAAGCACTATAGCTTTTTGTACTAGCTATGCGCCCTTTTGCAGTGCGTTCTATATAGCCATTAGCTAGTAAATAAGGTTCGATTACATCTTCTATGGTATTTTCATCTTCGCTTAAAGCCGCAGCAATGCTTGCAAGTCCGATAGGTTTTTGTTTAGCAGCAGTTAAAAGTTCAAGATATCTTAAATCCATCGCATCAAAACCAAGCTCATTCACTCCTAAAGAATTTAAGGCCTCATTAGCCCTTTTTTCTGTGATAATCTCTTCATCATTAACATCAGCAAAATCTCTTACCCTTTTTAAAAGCCTTAGAGCTATTCTAGGGGTTGAACGACTTCTTTTAGCGATCTCAAGTGCGGCTTTTTCTTCGCAAGTTTTATTAAGTTTTAAAGCTGCTTTTTGCAAGATGAGAGCAAGTTCGCTATCTTTGTAAAATTCTAATCTAAATTGCATACCAAAACGATCTCGCAAAGGATTACTAAGCATACCTGCACGCGTTGTAGCTCCTATAAGAGTAAATTTTGGCAAATCGATTTTTATGGTTTGGGCGGCTGGACCACTACCTATGATAATATCAAGGCGGTAATCCTCCATTGCAGGGTAAAGCACTTCTTCGATAGCAGGGCTTAAGCGATGAATTTCATCAATAAAAAGTATATCTCCTTCGCTAAGATTGGTTAAAATAGCGGCTAAATCCCCGCTTTTTTCTATCATAGGAGCGGCGGTTGTTTTGATATTTGCACCCATTTCATAGGAGATGATATTAGCTAGTGTTGTTTTTCCAAGTCCTGCAGGACCGCTAAAAAGTATATGATCTAAACATTCATTGCGTTTTTTAGCTGCAGCTATAAAGACATTTAAATTTTTTTTAATGCTTTCTTGACCTATATAACCATCAAAATTTGAAGGACGCAACGAAGTTTCGTAAGTTTCATCAAAGGAGTATTTTTCTATTTCTACTATTCTATCCATATCTTTGCTTATATTTTGGAAAAATTAAAATAAGATTTTAGCTAAAATTTGCTAGAATTTACATTAAACTTTAATGATTATGGTTTAAAAATGGGAATTTTAACAAAATTAGAATTAGATTATGAAATTGACGATATAGAAAAATTTTTACAATTTTTTAGAACCATGTGCGATAGGTTTGAACCTTTAATCATCAAGCTTGGAAGCGATAGTGTGCGTTATAAAGAAGCCATAAAAGAGCTTGAAACTTTAGCACACAATACCGCTTGGGCAGCAAGACGCTTAAATCTTGAAGAAGTGACTGATTTTTGCGTATTTTGCGAAGAGATGATGGCACAAGCAAATCGCTTTAACGGGCCTGCTAGTGATGAATTTACGGATTGGATGCTTTTGATGAGTGATCAGTTTGAAAAATATTGTCGTTCATATGAAAATGATGATTCTGTTTTAGCGGTTTTTAATCCTTTAATTGTTAATGTTCCAAATATTATTTCTAAATAAGGGAGCGACTTGGCTTCGACAGGAGTAAGTCTGCTTAGATGGCATGTCGCTTTGGGCAAAGCGTAAAAAGCCCAAATAAAATTAAACGCAAACAACGTTAAATTCGCTCCTGCTTACGCTAAAGCTGCGTAAGTTCAGTTGAGCCTGAAATTTAAGTTATACTATCTAGCTTAATTTTCGGTCATTTTTGATAGTGTAGCCTTGCGTTTGACAAGCGTTGAGGTGAAATAAAGTCTTAGCCTTGCTTTTGAGTTTTGGAAGATGAGCGAAGTAGGGTGAAGTAGTCATCTTTGCTAAGCATGTAGAGGTCTTTGTGGGATTATTTTTGGACAGGGGTTCGATTCCCCTCGCTTCCACCATCACGCTAATTTTAAGTAAATCATAAGTTTATTTTAAATTTTTAGAATTTTTTATATGAAGTTAAGATCGATTTATTACCCTTAAAACTTTGATATATTAAGTTTTATAATTTTTCATTAAAAATTTATAGTTTTATTTTTAAGCTTATTAAAAAAAAAAGGGGGGGGGGTATAATTTTTCCTTCAGTTTAAATTTATTGAAGGAGAAACTTATGAAGAAAAATGCTTCGAGCAAGATATTGCTAAGCTTAGGTGCAGCAACTTTGCTTTATTCAGGTGCTTTTGCACAAGAAATCAATCTTACAGAGTCTTCAGATATAGGAAATTATTTTGAAGAAAATGGTAAGGATATCAATCTCAAAAATCCTGATAATTACAAAGGGCAAGATTTAAGTATTAAAATGGGCATTGGAGATTTACCAAGCGATGGCTATGATAGCGCTGATTATCGATTGAACATTGATATCGGTAAAAACAATACTTTAAGCTTTAAACACAATAATGGCGACCATCCTGCTTATGTAACAAATTTAAATGCTACTGCTAAAGAGGTTAAAACAACAGATATAATTTTACAAGCTTTTGCGCCTTCGGTGATTAATGGAGATTTAACTATGACTAGCTTAGGAGGTGAAGCCATTACCGAGGATGAAAAAAAGCTCAGGTATAATTCTTTATAATGGAACAGAAGGAAAAAGTGCTAATGGTAGCTTAACTATAAATGGAAATTTTACCGCTAATGAAACTCTTTTTGCTACTTATGGAAATTTTGTTAAGGTAAATGGAACTGCAAATCTTACAAATTCAAATTTTGGACTTATCAAACGCTCTTATACAGACTTAGAAGCAAATAATGTAGTAATGGTTCAAGCTAAAGATTTCAATGAAAACATTTTAAAAGCAAAGAACAATGCAGGTGCATTACTTGTAAAATTTTTAAATGATTATGTTTCAACTGATCTTCATGGCAAAGATGAATTAGAAACAGGAGCTATTATAGATATTAGCGACGAAGAGAAATATGGCGATGGAATAAAAGGCTTAGTAGATTATAAACTTAGCGTTCAAAACTGCGGTGGCAATAAATGCTTAGTGATCAATGGAGGTGCTACTACAGCAGCTAAAGATAAACTCACGCAACTTAAAGTAGATATAGATACTATTGATAAATTGCTTAAAAATGAATTTGATTTTAGTCAAGATGAAGAATGGAAACAAGCCAAAGAAGCTCTTGAAAAACAAAAAAACCGAACTTGAACAACTCAAATAAGAAGCTGAGAAAAACGGCGGTAAAATCGATGATGAAAAATACATTGATTTAGTAAATAAAAACTTAAATTTAAATCTTAGTGCTAATGATAAAGCTTCTATCCTAGCTCTTCGTTCTATCACAGAACAATTAGGAAGTATAGGGGCAGATTTAGCAAGTAGAGAAGGTGTAAAACTAGCCCTACAAATCAAAAAAGACACAGACAATACAGGTAAATCTGTATCTAATCTCAATTCAGCTTCTAGTGCAGTAAATACCACTATGAATATTTCTAATGATGTTTCTATAGGTTCTCGTGTAGCAATGCTAAACAATCCTTTTGGAACCTATGCTTCTAAAATGAATGGCCTTAAATTTGCTGCTTTAGATAGTGATATGAGACCAAGCTATGTAAATGAATATACCAATAGTATTTGGGCTAATGCTTTTGGTGGTGCTAACATTATCGATGGAGATAGTGGTGCAATGTATGGTGCTACCGTAGGGGTAGATAAACAAGCTAATGATAATGTTTTATGGGGTACTTATTTTACTTATGCAAATGCTAAAATCAAAGACAATAATTTAGAACAAAAAAGCGATAACTTCCAATTAGGTATGTATTCTACTATCAATATAGCTCCACAATGGGAACTTAATCTTAAAGCTTATGCTCAAGTTTCTCCAACTAAACAAGACAATATTCAAACAGATGGTGCATATAACTCAGATTATACAAGCAAATTCTTAGGATTTAGTGCTAATGTAGGTCGTGTGTTTGACTTTAGTGATAATACTTTATTTATTAAACCTTTTGCAGGGATAAATTATTATTTTAGTTATACTCCATCTCATACAGAAAATGGTGCTATTGCTAAAGATATTGATTCTATGAAAAACAATTCTGTAAGTGTTGAAGTGGGTGCTGAATTTAGAAAATATATGAATGAAAACTCTTATATTTTTGTAACTCCAAAAATAGAACAATTTGTTATCAATAGTGGTGATGATTACACAGCTAACCTAGCTGTAAATAATGCTTTCTTTACTAGCGTAGAAGCTAACAACAAGAAAAAAACATACGGACAAATTATCGTAGGGGGTAATGTAGATTTTACAAATCAACTCAGTATGAATCTTGGCTTTGGTGCTAAACAAATACTAGCAGGTAAAGTAGATAATAAAAATGAAACTTACTTAAGTGGTCAAGTAGGACTTAAGTATAAATTTTAATCTTAAA
>NZ_MJWS01000078.1:0-8337 GCF_001762365.1 Campylobacter sp. BCW_6873 | reverse complement strand
AGGTCGCTTAGCTCAGTTGGTAGAGCGCCACCCTTACAAGGTGGATGTCATAAGTTCGAGTCTTATAGTGACCACCATTTTATAAAATCATAAATAGGTTTTATAATCTCTACTTCTTTACTTTGGATGCAGCGGTAGTTCAGCTGGTTAGAATGCCGCCCTGTCACGGCGGAGGTCGCGGGTTCGAGCCCCGTCCGCTGCGCCATCTTGCTTGGTAACAATTTTATAAGTATAATTTGCAAAATAATAAAAAATAGAGCTAAGGAAAAAAATGCTTATTATTGGACATAAATTATTAAAAAATTTAGATTTTTCTTTTATTGAAAGTGTTGAAGAAGTTAAAGATAATAAAGTTTATTGTATTGTTTATGATGAAAAATTGATTTCTTATTTAAGTCAAAATGATTTTGAATTTGCTATTTTAGTGCAAAATAAAGACGAGATATTTTTAGCCAATGCTTTAGGAGCTAAATTTTTGCTATGCAATGATAAAAAACTTGCAAAATTTGCTAGCAAGGTTGCAGAATTTTATGTTTTTGATAGTAGGGTTTTAATGATTGTTGATAAATTAGAGAATTTTAAAAAATTTTATAAATTAAAAATCGATGGAATTATTTTAAAAGATAATATAGATAATTTTCCTAAATTTGTAAAATAAGTGCTAATTGACGAGGTTTAAATAATGCAAAAAAAATCTTTTTTGAAAATTTACGGATTAATTCCTTTTTTACTTATAGCATTCATCAATGCTTTTGTGGATTTGGGACATAAAATTATTATTCAAAATACTATTTATAAGGCCTATGAAGGAAGTGAGCAATTATTTTTAAATGCTATAGTTAATGCTTTGATTTTACTTCCTTTTATTCTTATGCTTTCTCCCTCGGGTTTTTTAGCGGATAAATATCCAAAAAATATTGTAATGAAAATTTCAGCAATTTTCAATGTTATACTCACTTTAATAATTTGCATTTGTTACTATAGCGGTGCTTTTTGGATGGCTTTTATTTTTACTTTTATAATGGGAGCACAAGCAGCGATTTATTCACCAAGCAAATACGGTTTTATCAAAGAACTTGTAGGAAAAGACTTTCTTGCTATGGGCAATGGTGTAATTAATGCAGTAAGCATTATGGCAATCTTAGCAGGAATGGCTTTATTTTCTTTAAGTTTTGAAAGTCTTTATAGCTCTACATATAATCAAACAGATGAAATTTTAAAAGAAGTAGCGCCTTTAGGAATTGTGCTAATTATATTTTCTTGTATCGAAGTATTTTTTGCGTGGCGTTTACCTAAGCTCAAACAAACAAATAAAGATTTAGTTTTTAACAAAAAAGACTATATCCGTGGAAAACTTCTAATAAATAATCTTAAGCTTGTTTTTAAAAATAAAACTATTTGGCTTTGCATAATAGGAATTTCATTTTTTTGGGCTATATCTCAACTTTATCTTGTTAGCTTTCCTGTCTTTGTCAAAAATGAACTTTTCATAGAAAATACTTTTTATGTGCAAATTTCACTCGCTTTTTCTGGTATAGGAGTGATTTTAGGCTCTTTAGTAGCTGGTAAATTTTCAAAAAATTATATAGAACTTGGACTTATTCCACTTGGTGCATTGGGTATGTTTTTAATGGCTTTTTTAATGCCTTATTTTATAAGTTTATTAAGTTATAGTTTTTTATTTTTCTTTTTTGGATTTTGCGGAGCTCTTTTTATCATTCCTTTAAATACTTTAATCCAATTTCATGCCAAAGAAAATGAATTGGGACAAATTCTTGCAGGAAATAATTTTTTTCAAAATATTGCCATGTTAGGATTTTTACTCTTAGCAACTTTATTTGCAAAATTTGAAATCAATGTAGTTTATTTGTTTTATTTTATTACTTTAGTAACCTTTATAGGAAGTTTTTATATACTTTTAAAACTTCCCTTTTCTTTAGTGCGTATACTTTTAAGCATAGCTTTTTTGCAACGATACCGCTTACTTGTAGAAGGTTTTGAAAATATACCAGAAAAAGGTGGAGCTTTGCTTTTAGGTAATCATATTTCTTTTATTGATTGGGCTGTTGTACAAATGGCAATTCCAAGAAAAATTTATTTTGTTATGGAAAGAAGTATTTATTCTAAATGGTATATTAAAATTTTTCTTGATAAATTTGGTATTATTCCTGTATCAAGTACAGGAAGTAAGACGAGTTTAGAACTGATAGCAAAGCATATCAAAGAAGGTAATTTAGTTTGCTTGTTTCCTGAAGGTACGCTTTCAAGACATGGACAATTAAATGAATTTAAAGCAGGATTTGAATTAGCTTGTGAATATTTAAGCGAAGATGATGGAAAAATTATTCCTTTTTATATAAGAGGACTTTGGGGTAGTGCTTTTTCAAGAAGCGATGAAGAATTTTCAGCAAGAAACCGCACTTTAAATAAAAGAAAAATTGCTATAGCTTTTGGTAAAGCTATGCCTTTGCATTCTAAAAAAGATGAAGTTAAAGCTAAAGTTTTTGAACTTTCTTTTATGGCTTGGAAATCACAATGCGAAGCTATGCATACTATAGCAAGAGCTTGGATAGATACAGCTAAAAAAAATCTAAATCAAATAGCTATTATCGATACACTAGCTGGAGATATTTCTTATAGAAAAATGTTGAGTCTTAGTTTAATTCTTAATTTTTTTATTAAAAGAAAATCCAAAGAATTAAACATTAACCCTCGGCGTGGAAGTTACGCTCCTAAAGAGGAAGCTATAGGAATTTTATTACCTGCTTCTTTTGCAAGTTCTTTAACCAATCTATCTGTTTTAATCGCAGAAAAAATTGCAGTAAATCTTAATTTTACGGCTGGAGAAAAAGCTCTAAAAGCAGCTATAAAAAATGCGCAAATTTCACAAATTTATACTTCTAAAACTTTTTTAGAAAAATTAGCAAATAAAGGTATAAACCTAAATTTCGATACAAATATACATTTAATTTATTTTGAAGATATTGTAGAAGATTTTAAAATGCAAAAAACTAAAATTTTTAGCATGATGTTAGCAGTTAGTATTATACCTAGTTTTATACTCAAAAGCATCTTCACTCCTTCAAAAAACAATCTTGCCATCGCAGCTATTTTGTTTAGTAGCGGAAGTGAGGGTTCTCCAAAAGGTGTTATGCTCAATAACCGTAATATTTTAAGCAATATAGCACAAATTTCTGATGTGCTTTGCACAAGAAACAATGATGTCATTCTCTCATCTTTACCACCTTTTCATGCTTTTGGACTTACCGTAACTACATTTTTGCCTTTGCTTGAAGGTATTAAAAGTATCACTTTTGCAGATCCAACTGATGCCTTAGGGGTTGCCAAAACTGTTGCTAAAAATAATGTCACTATTATGTGTGGAACTTCAACCTTTTTAGGAATTTATGCAAGAAATAAAAAACTTGATGCTTTAATGTTTGAAAGCTTAAGAATAGTTGTATCAGGTGCTGAAAAACTAAAAAATGAAGTAAGAACTGCTTTTGAAATGAAGTTTAAAAAAAGCATTTTTGAAGGTTATGGAGCTACGGAAACTACACCTGTAGCGAGTGTAAATTTACCAAATCGTTTTGATGCGGATTATTGGCTTATACATCGTGCCAATAAAGAAGGAAGTGTAGGAATGCCTCTACCTGGAACTGCGGTACGTATTGTTAATCCAAATAATTATGAAAATTTAAAAACAAATGAAGATGGACTCATACTTATAGGCGGTCATCAAGTTATGGTAGGCTATCTTAATAACAAAGAAAAAACCGATGAAGTTATTAAAGAAATTGATGGCATAAGATGGTACAACACGGGAGATAAGGGACATTTGGATGAAGATGGTTTTTTATATATTATCGATCGTTATTCTCGCTTTGCAAAAATTGGCGGAGAGATGATTTCTTTGGGTGCAATAGAAGAAGAAATTGCCAAATTCATAGATACTGAAGTGGTTAAATTTTGTGCCACATCTTTAGAAGATGAGAAAAAAGGGGAACAAATTGCTTTACTCATAGAATGTAATAATGAAATTTTTGAAAGAGTATGTGAGATTATAAAAAATTCTAATATACCTACACTTTTTAAACCTAGATATTATTTTCAAATAGAAAAAATTCCCCTCCTAGGTTCAGGAAAAGTTGATCTTAAAAAAGTTAAAGAATTAGCTAAAAATTTAGCCATATAATTTGAGCTTATAACAAAGCCCAAATTAAAATTGGCATAGAAACAAAAGCAAAAAGAACTCCAAAGGCTACAGCACTTACGGCTAAATTGCTATCTAGTTTAGCTTTCATTACCATAGCTCCTGCTAAGGTCATAGTAGGAGCTGCGCTTTCTATAATAGCAACGATAGTAGAATCTTTTAATTCTAAATTAAATATTTTTAAACAAAATACAAAAAATAAAGGAGCTAAAATCATTTTAGCAAAGATGACAATTACTGTAGGTTTGTAAGAGGTTTTAATCGCCATAAAGCCAAGTCCTAAACCTATGGCAAAAAGTGCAACAGGGGTTGCAGAAGCGCCAAATAAACGAATAGGAGAGAAAATAAATTCAGGTAAAGTAATTAATTTGCACAAAAAACCAAAAAGCAAAGCTAAAAAAGGTGGAAAACTAAGAATTTTTTTAACATTAGCAAGTAAACTGACTTTTTCTCCATTTCCCAAAGAAAGTATAAAAGGTCCAAAAAGTGATATAGGTAAAGTTGTGGCTAAAGCATCGTAAAATATAACTTCAGCGCTAAATTGTGGGTCATTAAATACACCAGCAACAATAGGCATACCCACAAATATAGTATTTCCAAAACAAGAAAGCAAAAACATACTGACTAAAGTTACTTTAGAAAAATGAAAAACTTTTCCAATAAGAATAGCAAAAAAAGCTGCTAATATACAGCTAAATAATCCAATAAAAATAAAAATAATCAATGAAAAATCAAAATTTAAATGATATGCTTTATCGAAAATCAAACAAGGTAAAGCAAAAATAATAGCAAAATCTAAAAAAGTCCTAGCTTGTTTTTGTTTTAAAACGCCAATTCTTTTGGCAAAATATCCGCCTGCAAGTAAAATAAAAATTGTAAATAATGGTATAAAAACAAACATTGAATAATCCTTTTTAAGGGATGGTTTTTGAAAACGGATAGAATTATATTCTTTATACTTAAAAAAAATCTTAATATTTTTTAAGTTTTTTAAAAAAACCAATATTTTTTATTTTTTGTAACTTTAAGAAATTGTAAGTTGAAATTTGATTTTAAATAGTTAGTATTTTAAGTTAAATGATTATAATTTTAAATAATGGTGCGGTTAGCGAGATTTGAATAATGCTAATAAAAACACTACTATACAATATTTATAAATAGCATAAAAATAAAAAGTTAGGATAAAAGTTAGGAAAATTATAAACATTATGTTTATTCCTATTTTTTTAATATTTTTACCATTGTATTTAAAAGTGTATATTAAAGAGTTGATTGAATATATACCGCTCCCGCTAAAAGAAGCGAGAGCATAGGCGAGTGATTGATTGTTATATATTGTTTGAATTGGAGTTTAATTTTTTTCAATTTCTTCAAGATTATATAATGGTTTTCTTACATTTGTACTAATTTTATATTCCTTAATATATCCTGACTTAACCCAATTTCTAATTGTTAGGATATTTACATTAAGCATCTTTGCTATTTCTTCTCTATTATAATATTTTTCAACCATTTTTCCTCTCCTTTTTTTTTGGGGGGGGGGTCTTCTATTTTCTGAAAATCGAGAATGGTTTCTTTTGATATGCAATAACCTTTTTCTAATTTAAAGCTTTTTAGAACACCTCTTGAGTTCCATACACGAACTGTTGTATGGGTTACAGAGTACATTTTTGCAACTTCATCGACAGAATAATAAGTTTGCTCTTTAAAGCTTCCATCTTCTTGTAGTTTTTTAATTATTTTCATTCTATTGTTATCCTTTCTAATTTTTTTCTATAAAATCTTTTTCAAGCAAATAATCTTTGTTAATGTTTAAAGAATTTTTAGCTCTTGTAACTGCCGCATACAAAAGATTTAATTCTTCTTTTGCTATGGTAATTTGTTCTCTTTCTTCAAGTTCTTGCTTGATGTTTAAAAAATCATCAATAATTTCAACATTATTCCACTCTAAACCTTTGCTCTTGTGTCCTGTACTTAATATCAAATCAGCTTGTTCTTGTTTTTTAACACAGCTTTTTTCAATATCTTTGATAAGCTTTATAATATCGCTATGTACATATTTAAAAAGAACAAATATTTTTTGTTTTAAGTCAACCTCTTTAGTTTCGTTGATATATTCAAGAAGTTCTTTTAAGTCGGCAAATTTTGCAATAAACTGATTTTTGATATATTTGTGTTTTTTAAAAAGAAGATTTTGTATGTCTAATAACTCATCAAAACTATAACTATTCACCCCTCCCACAAAAAATAATTTTTTATTTAAATTTTCTACTGCTATATTAAATAGTTTAGCATTAGTTCTGCATATTATAGCTTTTGCTTCATTTTCATTATTTTCCTTTCTTGGTTTTAGCGTTCCTTTAAAATCTCTTGGAGCATTTAAAATTCCCAAATAAGAATTGGCAATAGTAGCTATGCTTTGTGGGCATCTAAAGCTTTGAGTTAGATATAAAATATGAGATTTTGGCATAGATGCTAATACTTCTAAGGAATTTACAGCACCTCTGAATTTATAAATGCTTCGGAATGTATCTCCTATAAAAACTTTTTTAGCTTGCTTTTGGTTAAGAGCAATGTCGATAACACAAGCGTTGATATCCTGTGCTTTATCCACTAAAATAAAATCATATTCTAGCTTTGGTTTTGTAAGTTGAATTAAAAGAAGTTATAAATAATTATTTGTATAGCAAAGAACTTGAAAATATAGATTTTACATCTATAAAATTGTTTGAAGGACTAATTGCAAAATATAAATTTTTTACACTGAAGATAAATTAAATACAATAAAACTAAAGTTTTATGAAATTGTTGGAATAAAACTTAAAAACATCAATAAGATAAATCAAGATAAATATTTATTATCAATTTCTGATGTTGTATGTAGATTATATGAAATTTTATTTATATAGATAATATTATATTTAAAGAACACTTTATTGTTTTATAGGCGTATTTTTAGATCTTGTAGAATATTCTTTAGATTATCAAGATAAAATGCAAATAAACGATATAAAAACGACTTTTTTAGTCAATTTTCTTAATTATTTAGAAAATAATTCAAAAAATGGCAATAAACTATCAAAAAAAAACAAAAATAACTTATTTGAGAGTATTAACTAGCTTTTTTTATAAGCGATAATAATGATGATTTGTTTATTTTTTCCTTTGATATGAAGAAAATTAGATTTAGAACAGAAAAATCAGAAGAAAAATTAAATTATCTTAATGAAAATGAAATTATAAGGCTAAATAATGTTTTAGAGAAAGAAAAAGCAAAAAAAGAAGTTTACAATAGTTTTAGAAAAAACTTATGCTTTATGGAGGACTTAGAATTTCTGAAGCTTTAAATGTAAAACTTTGTGATTTTGAAGAGGTTGATGATGAAATATTAAAAATATCCATAATAGGCAAGGGCGGTAAAGAACAATTTGCATTTATTAAAAAAGAAGAAATTGAAGACGAGCTTGAATATTTTAAAGAAAATATCCAAGATAGTGATTACATAATGCAAACTAGCACAGGAAAACATTTAAATAGAAGCAATGCTTTTTTGATTGTAAATAATATTTACGCTAAAGCTTTGATCAGCAAAAAAGGACTTCATTTGCTTAGACACACTTTAGCCATGAGATTAACAGCCAAAGGAACAAATCTTGTGGTCATACAAAAAATTCTAAGACATGCAAATCTAAATACTACAACTATATATGCCAAAGCAACAAATGATACAATAAAAGCTGCGTTATCGAATAATTAATTTTTCTAAAATTGAGTATTTGCATAGACTTCAAGAAGAAGTCTATGTGTTTAAAATTGTTCTAATAAAAGTTTAGGTTCTCCGCCAAGTATTTTGATGAAATTTGCAATTCTTGATTGTATTATTTCTACGGAATACATACCTCCTAAACCGCCTAAAGCATAAAATAATTCTTCGAAAATGTCTTCTTTGTTAAATTCAAGTTCTTCTATATCAATAAGATCAGGAGTTCGGCTACATTTTTGTAAATTTTGATATATTTTGACTAAAATCTTGATTTTTTGTAGATTACTTTCAGCCTCTAAATAAGAATTTAAGTGTATTATTAGGGTTTTTATGAGTTTTTCTCTATTTTCTTTATTTTCAA
>NZ_MJWS01000077.1:0-109556 GCF_001762365.1 Campylobacter sp. BCW_6873 | reverse complement strand
AAAGCTAATAAAGAAAGTAAAGAAAATTCTAAAATAAGTTTTGCTAATGCTTTTTTAAAACAAAATGCCAGCAAGTTAAGTGATATAGAAAGTAAAAATTCACAAACTCTAGCAAGAAGTGAAATATTAAATTCTACTAATACAACAAATACTAGCAATAATACTAATTTTAGTATAAGTAGTAAGACAAGTTCTCCTAATTATGATATATCAAGTGAATTTAAAAACTCTATTTATACTCTAAAATATAAACAAGTAGATTTAAGCACTGATACAGCCTATGGTTATAGTGTAGATAAAGATGGTTATATGGGAAGTGATTTTAACAATGCTGCAGGATTACCTGAAGATTTTAAGATACATAAATCTACTTTGGATGAGATAGAGAGATTTAATCAACATGGTATGGCTGATGAAACTAGTGGTAATTATTATAATAGTTTTGATATGGCTTCTATTGTTAAATCCTATTATAATAGCTTTAATCAAGTAATAAGTGCATTTCCAAATGATAAAACAAGTTTTAGCGAAGCTGATTTAGAGCAATTGCCAAAAGGACTAAATTATGGTCGTAATGAAAACAAAGAAAAAATTGTAAAAAATATATTTAATGCGGAACAATTTCACGAAGCACAAGCGATTAAGTATTCTACTATGAATTTGGGTATGAACCTTATGAAACTTGACTTTTCTCCACAAAGTATGGAGCAAGATCCTTCAATTGAAGGTGAATTTAATCCTGATATGTCAGTTTATCCACAAAATGAAGATGGAAGTTATTCTAAAGAAGCTTTGTTTATGAGTTTTTTAAAATCCTATCCGCCTTTTCCATCTCCAAATCAAGTTGTTTTTAGTCCTGAAGCAAAAGTTTTAGAAGCAAAATTTGAGCTAGAAATGAAAGCAAATCCTTCTTTCGATGTTTCCTTAGATGACATTATGACAGGAAAAGTTGATTTTGCAAGTTTATTAAAAGGTTATGCACAAGATGGTTGGCTTGATGCAGGTATTTATGCAATGGAAAAAGGAGTTAAATGGCAAAATGTATACGTAGGCAGTGGAATCTCTTTTGATAGAGAATTTCATCAAGCAAAAGCTAATGGCTGGAAAGCAAGTAACCAAAGTATAGACTCTTATGTTAATTCTATAATGGATAGATTAAATAATCTTATAGGGCAGACTAGGGTTTAAAGGTTTTAATTTTTTAAGTTTAAAACAAATTGCTAATAACAAAATAAGATAAAATTAGTATAATTTTTTACAAAAAATTTGAAAGGAAATTATGAAAAAAATTATTTTGATTTTTATCTCTTTTTTTGCTTTAAATTTGAGTGCAAAAGATTTGGTTGTAGGAATGGAGCTTGGATATCCGCCTTTTGAAATGAGCGATAAAACAGGCAAAGCAAGTGGAATTAGCGTGGATTTTTTAGAAGCTTTTGCAAAGAAAAACGGCTATAAACTTGTAGTAAAAAATATCGCTTGGGATGGTTTAATACCTGCTTTAAAAACAGCCAAGATAGATCTTATAATGTCTTCTATGACAATTACCGATGAGAGAAAGAAAGTGGTGGATTTTAGCATTCCTTATGCTAAGGCAAATTTGGCTATTTTAACTCCTTTGAACTCTGATATTACAAATATCAAAGATTTAGATAAAAAGGGCAAAGTTTTGGCTTTAAAGCGTGGTTCTACAGGGCATTTATATGCGGTTAAAAATTTAAAAAATGCAACTATTAATTTATTTGATAAAGAAAATGCTGCTATTTTGGAAGTGATTCAAGGCAAGGCTGATGGATTTTTTTATGATCAACTTACGATTTATCGCACTTGGCAAAAACATCAAGATACAACTAGAGCCATTTTGGCACCTTTTCAAGAAAATCCTGAGTTTTGGGGTATAGCAGTGCAAAAAGGTAATGCAGAACTTAAAAAAGAGCTTGATGAATTTATTGCAGAAAGCAAAAAAGATGGGCTTTTTGATTCTTTAGGAGAAAAATATCTTAAAGATGTTAAAGATACTTTTAAAAAGAATAATTTAGAATTCTTTTTCTAAGAAGGATTTTCCTTCTTAGGTTACAAAGCTTTCCACAAGCCTTTGCACTAGCAAATTCCATCCATCCACTAATACAAAAATCAAGAGTTTAAAAGGTAAAGAGATCATAGTAGGAGGTAGCATCATCATACCCATAGCCATTAAAACTGAGCTTACAACCATATCTATGACTAAAAAGGGTAGGTAGATTAAAAATCCTATTTCAAAAGCGGTTTTAAGCTCTGAAATCATAAAAGCAGGAACTAAAACCGTAAGGGGAACATCATCTATGGTTTTGGGATTGGGTAGATTGCGTATGCGATAAAAAAGGGCTAAATCTTTTTCGCGAGTATTTTTAAGCATAAAATCTTTAAAAGGCTTTGCTCCTTTTATAAAAGCCTCTTCATAGCCTATTTTTTCTGCTAAATAAGGTTTTATACCTTCATTATAGGATTTTGTAGCTACAGGTTCCATGATAAAAAAAGTTAAAATTAAAGCCAAGGTTACTAAAATAGTGTTAGGTGGCATACTTTGCGTCCCCATAGCTTGTCGCAAAAATGAAAATACCACAATAAGACGCAAGAAAGAAGTCATAACAAAAACTATACTTGGAGCGAGCGCAAGTATGGTTAAAACAATCACTATATTTAAAGTAGTAACAAGCTGATTAGGCGTATTGGGTGCACTTAAGCTTAAATTTACTGTAGGGATAGTTGCTTCAGCAGCAAATAAGCTCATGCTTAAAAGTAAAAATAATAATATTTTTTTCAAAATTTAAAAACCTTTTTTGTTTTTTATTAAAGAAATTTAAATTTTATCTTTTGATGACTAAAAACTAGTTTAAGGGTATTAGGATTTTAACTTTAAACTGCTAAAATAGTCTTTTAGACTTCTTAATAACAAAGGTAAAAAATGAAAACTTCTATTTTGATTTTAGCGGCAGGATTGGGCACTAGAATGAAATCACAAAAGCCAAAGGTTTTGCAAGAGCTTTGTCAAAAAAGTGTGATTTTACACATTTTAAAAAAGGCTTTTGCTTTAAGTGATGATGTAAGTGTAGTTTTATCGCATCAAAAAGAACGCGTTGAAAAAGAAATTTTAGAACATTTTCCAAAAACACAAATTTTAGAGCAAGACTTGCAAAATTATCCAGGAACTGCAGGAGCTTTAAGGGGGTTTGAGCCTAAAAATGAAAGAGTGTTGATTCTTTGTGGCGATATGCCTTTAGTTGAGCAAACAAGTTTGGAAGCTTTGTTAGGTAATAATGCAAAATTAAATCTAGCAGTTTTTAAAGCAAGAGATCCTAAAAGTTATGGTAGGGTGGTGATAAAAAACGATAGCGTTGAAAAAATTGTTGAATTTAAAGATGCAAATACACAAGAAAAAGAGATAAATACTTGCAATGCTGGGGTTTATGTGATTGAATCGAGACTTTTAAAAGAGCTTTTACCTTTGATTGATAACAATAATGCGGCAAAAGAGTATTATTTAACCGACATTGTAAAACTAGCAAAAGAAAAAGATGTGATGATTAAAGCGGTTTTTGTAGATGAAGATGAATTTATGGGGATTAATGATAAATTTGAACTCAGTATAGCTGAAAATTTCATGCAAGAAAAAATTAAAAAATACTGGATGCAACAGGGTGTGATTTTTCATTTACCGCAAAGCACTTTTATAGGTGCAGATGTTGAATTTGTAGGTGAATGCGAAGTATATGAAAATGTAAGGATAGAGGGTAAAAGTAAGATTATAAACTCTATCATTAAAAGCTCAAGTGTGATAGAAAATTCCATCGTAGAAAATAGCGATGTAGGGCCTTTGGCACATTTGCGTCCAAATTGTGAGTTAAAAAACACTCATATAGGAAATTTTGTAGAATGTAAAAATGCAAAGTTAAATACCGTAAAAGCAGGACATTTGAGCTATTTAGGAGATTGTGAGATAGATAGTGGAACTAATATAGGCTGTGGGACTATTACATGCAATTATGATGGGGTAAAAAAGCATAAAACCATCATAGGAAAAAATGTTTTTGTAGGTTCTGATACGCAATTTATCGCGCCTGTAAAAATCGAAGATGAAGTGATCATAGCAGCAGGAAGCACGGTAGGTATCAATGTAGAAAAAGGTGCTTTGTTTATCAATAGAGCAGAGCATAAGATGATAAAAGATTATTATTACAAAAAATTTCAAAAATGAAAACCATACTTTTGGCTATTAGTGGCAGTATAGCTTTTTATAAATCTTACGAGCTTATTTCTTTGTTTAAAAAAGAAGGCTTTAGGGTAAAAGTTTTGCTTTCTAATGGTTTGTTAAAATTTGCTAGCAAAATGAGTTTTGAAGCCTTGGCTGATGAGATTTTATGCGAGGAAAATGAAAGTTGGCAAAACTCAAACAATCACATAGTTTTTAGCAAGGATGTAGACCTTGTTTTGTTTGCCCCTGCAAGTGTTAATTCTATCAATAAACTTGCTTTTGGTATAGCGGATAATCTTTTTATCCAAACCTTAATCGCAGCAAATAAACCTCTTATCATAGCTCCTGCGGCAAATACAAATATGTTTCATCATTTTAGCACGCAAAATTCTTTAAAGATACTTAAAGAAAATAAAGCTTCGATTATAGAGCCTATTTGTAAAGTTTTAGCTTGTAAAGATGAAGGCGTAGGAGCCTTAGCTGAAGTTAAGGATATTTTTAATATCACCAAAAGAGAGCTTTTAAAAGAAAAGTTTTGGTGTGATAAAAGTGTAGTTATCACAGGTGGTGGCACAAAAGAAAAGATCGATGATGTGCGTTGTGTGAGTAATTTTTCAAGTGGAAAAATGGCAAAAGCCATAGCTGATGCTTTTTATTTTTTAGGAGCTAGGGTAAAACTTTTAAGCTCTGTGGAATTTGATACGCCTTATGAGCTTTGCAAATTTGAAAGTTCTAAGGAACTAAAAGAGCTTTTGGATAAAAATTTAAGTCATGACTTTTTGATTATGACGGCTGCAGTGAGTGATTTTATCCCTCAAAGTGTAAAAGGAAAAATTAAAAAAAATGAGCATTTACAGGGTTTAAACTTGCATCTATCTTTAAATGAAGATTTGCTTAAAACTTGCAAATTTCAAGGCAAAAAGATAGGTTTTAAGATGGAATTTGATTCTCAAAATGCCTTAGAAAATGCGAAAAAATCTTTAAAAGATAAGCAACTTGATATGGTTTGCCTTAATATCATTGGTCAAAAAAATTATTTTGGAAGCTATCAAAATGAACTTTATTTTATCACTTTCAACAATGAAAATAAAAGCACCTTGCAAAGCAAAGAAAAATTGGCATTTGAATTAGTAAAATGGTGTGAAAAATTATGAGTATGATTAATTCTACCTTGCCTATACAAATGAAAGTTTTGGCTAAATCAGGCTATGGACACTATACGCTTTTGTTAAATCACAAAAAGATTCAAACCAAAAGCATGATAGAGCTTGAAATTGGCGCTGAATATTTAGCCGAACTTTATATGCAAAATGGTGGAGTTATACAATTTAAACATCTTTCAAAGCGTCCTAATTTCAAACCTTTTGAAGAGGGATTGGCTTTAATAATCGCTATTTTAGAGGATAAAATTTCTTATAAAAAATTCATCATACAAAATCTTTTAGATTGTAAAGATATAGAGCGTTATCAGATATTAAAAGAAATGCTTTTTGCAAGTTTTGAAAATATTTATCATATTCCTTTTATCTTTGAAAATAAATCTTGCTTGTTTCAAATGCGTAAAAGAGCAAAATATTTAGAAATTTACTTATATTTTAGTGTTTTTGGAGCTTTGAAAATTTTAATAGATTTACAAGGTGTTAGCGTTTTTACACCTTTTGCCAAGGTACAAAAATTTTTAAACGAACATTTAGATTTTAATGTATCGCAAGAAAACAAGATTGAACCTTTGTTTGTTTTCAAAAGGCTTTTTGATTTTAAAGGATGAAAAATGAATGAATTAAAACACCTTGCTGTTGTTATGGATGGTAATAGGCGCTGGGCTAGGGCTAAGGGTTTTTTGGCAAAACTTGGATATTCCCAAGGAGTCAAAACTATGCAAAAATTGATGGAAGTTTGCATGGAAGAAAATATTTCAAATTTAAGCCTTTTTGCTTTTAGTACGGAAAATTGGAAGCGCCCTAAAGATGAAATTGATTTTATTTTTGAACTTTTAGATCGTTGTTTGGATGAAGCTTTAGAAAAATTTGAAAAAAATAATGTGCGTTTAAGAGCTATAGGTGATTTATCGCGTTTGGAAGATAAAGTAAGAGAAAAAATTACCTTAGTTGAAGAAAAAACAAAGCATTGTGACGCACTTTGTGTTAATTTGGCTATAAGTTATGGTGCAAGAGATGAAATTATAAGAGCTGCTAAGCGTGTGATCGAAAAAAAACTTGAGCTAAATGAAGAAAATTTAACGCAAAATTTAGATTTACCTTTAGATGTGGATTTGATGCTTCGCGTTGGAAATGCTAAAAGACTTTCAAATTTCTTACTTTGGCAGTGTTCATATGCTGAAATTTATTTTAGTGAAACTTTATTTCCATCTCTTACCAAGAGAGAATTTAAAAGGATTATTAAAGAATTTAGAAATAGAGAAAGAACTTTTGGAAAATGATACTTTTCATAATAATTCTAGGGGCTTGTTTGGGTTCTTTTTGCACAAGTTTGGCAAGTAGGATAATTGAAAAAAAGCCTTTTTTTATCTCGCGCTCTTTTTGTTTTTCTTGTGATGCAAAATTAAAATACTATGAAATTATTCCTATTTTTTCTTATATTTTTTTAAAGGCAAAATGTCAAACTTGCAAATGTCATTTGCCTATTTCTTTATTAATCAATGAAATTTTAGGCATAATTTTGCTTATTTTGGTTTATTTTTTAAGTCAAAATTTTTATGATTTTTTATTTTTATCTCTATTTTTATTTAATCTTTTCTTGCTTTCTTTAATTGATATTAAACTCAAAGCCGTACCACAAATCTTACTTTGGAGTGCTTTTTTATTTGCTTTTTTTTACGCCTTTAGGGAAAGTGAAATTTTACATTTTTTGATTTTTAAAGAGTTTAGCAGAGGTTTTTTACTAAATGCTTTTAGTTTTGGAGGATTTGTTTTTTTATTAAAAAGTTTAGTTTTTTTTCTAATGAATTTCCAAAAAAAAGATGAAATTTTAGAAAATTTGGGTGATGCTGATATTATCATTATGTCTTGTATAGGTGGAATTTTAGGTTTTGAGTATGGATTTTTAGTATTATTTATAGCTTCTATTTTAACTTTGCCTTTTTTTATTTTTTTTAAAATTAAAGCAATAAAAGAGCGAGAACTTGCTATGATACCCTTTTTAAATATCGCTTTTGTGGCAGTTTTATTTTATAAAAACTTAGGATTATTCTAATGAAGCTTAGTTTAAGATATGTTTTAAATCAATTTTTAAGTACGAATTTGTCTATATTTTTCGTACTTTTTGCTATTGTATCTATGGTGTTTTTTATTCAACTTGCAAAACTTACTTCAAGCATAGAGATTAGTTTTTTGGATCTTTTAAAGCTTTATGGATTTATGTTGCCTAGAATTTTAATTTTTACCTTGCCTATATCTTTTTTCATTTCTTTAACTTTGGCTTTGTTTAGACTTTCTAAGGAAAATGAAAGCATAGTACTTTTTACTTTGGGATTTTCACCAATGATTTTGGCAAAATTTTTCCTTAAAATTGCAAGCTTGATTAGTGCTTTTATGCTTGTTGTGGCTTTGGTAATGATACCTATAGTATTTGAGCTTCAGGATAACTTTGTAAACTATAAAAGCACTCAAGTGAAATTTAACTACAAAACAGGAGAATTTGGACAAAAATTTTTAGACTGGATGATTTTTATAGAAAAACAAGATAGTGATAAGTATGAAAACATAATTATGTATCGCCCTAAACATAAAGCTGATGATAAAGAACAGCTTATCATAGCCAAAGAAGCGCATGTGCAAAGAAAAGACGATAGCTTTGCTTTTAGCTTAAATCAAGGCAAAATGTATAATTTTGAGCAAGGTCAAAGTATTTTTAGTGGAGAATTTGACACTTTAGTAGTAAATACTCAGTTTAATACAGACAATCTTCAAACAAAGAAATTTTATGAATACTGGAATGATTTAAACGAAAATCCACAAAGAGCAAGAGAATTTGTGATTTATACAACTATAGCCTTGTTTCCACTTGCTAGTACGCTTTTTGCACTTTGTTTTGGTTTGGTTACTTATCGTTATGAAAAAGGCTATGTGTATTTAGGTATGTTTGGAGTGATTGCTATATATTTTGGACTTTTAAGTTCTTTTTCTCAACCTCCAATTTTGGCTTGCCTTGGAATTTTTTCTTTAAGTTTATTTGTTTCGGCTTATTGTTTTAAGAAAATGATTTTGAGTCGTTATTGATGAAAATAAAAATTATATTTTCTTATGATGGCTCTGCTTTTTTAGGTTCTGCTACTCAGCCTCATAAAAAAGGTGTTCAAGATGCTTTAAGTGGGGTCTTATCGCATTTGGGTATTTTTTCACCTCTTTTGATGGCTTCTCGTACGGATAAAGGAGTACATGCAAGCTATGCTGTAGCTAGTGTAGAATGTGGAGATCATTTTGTAAATTTAGAATATCTTCAAAAACAACTTAATAAATTTTCCCATCCTTTTATCCATATCAAAAAAATTGAAAAAGTAAAAGATGATTTTGAGGTAAGATTTGATGTAAAAAGTAGAGAATACCGCTATATATTTTCTCACTCTTCTTATAGTCCTTTTATGGCTTCTTATGTACATTTTTATCCTAAATTTGACCTAGGTAAAGCTAATGAGCTTTTGGGTTTTTTTGTAGGAAAAAAGGATTTAAAGTTTTTTTGTAAAAGTGGAGGGGATAATAAAACGACTTTAAGAGAAATTTTTATTGCTAGAGCTTATGCTTATAAAGATTTTAGCATTTTTCATTTTAAAGCTAATGGTTTTTTAAGAGGGCAAATTAGATTAAGCGTAGCAAGCGTTTTAAAGGTTTTAGAAGGAAAAATGAGTGAAAAAGAACTCAAAGAACAGATTGAGGCTAAAAAGCAATACAATCACTTTTTAGCACCGCCAAATGGGCTTTATTTAAGCCGTATATGTTATTAAAAACTTTCATAGAAATTAAACGCCTTTTGGGTTAAAATTTTTCTTATTTCTTCTTGATGTTCTTTGCCTTTGGTTTCTAGGGTAATTGAAATCATCGCATCGCCATAATCAAGCTTGGTGGAAAATCTATCATAGTCGATTTTTACTATATTTGCATTGGCTATTTTTAAGCTGTCTGTAAGGTGTAATAATGCCCCAGGTTTATCTACTAAAGTAACATGAATTTGCATTTTTCTGTAAGATTTAAATAAACCTTTTTCTATGATGATATTTAGCATTTGTGCATCGATATTGCCTCCGCTTAAAACTACGCCAATTTTTTTATGATTTTGTGTATTTATTTTTTGATGAAGTAGGGTGGCTACACTCGCAGCTCCTGCGCCTTCAACTATGATTTTATGTTTTTCAAGTAAAAACAATACCGCATTAGCGATTTCTTCATCATCAACTTGGATAAAATCATCTACGCATTCTAAAATAATATTAAAATTAATAGGATTTGCATCACGCACAGCAATACCATCGGCTATAGTGCGTACGCTTTTTGCATTTTTGATTTTTTTAGCATGAAAACTTTCATACATTGCAGGAGCTCCTTTGGCTCCAACGCCGATGATTTTAATGTTTGGATTGATTTGTTTAGCTGCACTTGCGATACCACTTATAAGTCCTCCACCTCCAACAGGTGCGATAATCATATCAAGATCACTTATTTCATCAAGCATTTCAAGCATCAAAGTTCCTTGTCCTGCCATTACAAATTCATCTTCAAAAGGATGGATAAAACTAAGATTATTTTCTTTAGCATAAGAGGTTGCAAAAGTATAGGATTCATCAAAATTATCCCCTTTGAGTATCACCTCTGCTCCTAAGGCTTTTGTAGCAGAAACTTTTAAGAGCGGAGTGGATTCTGGCATTACAATAACCGCTTTAATGCCAAATTTTTTTGCACTAATGGCCACGCCTTGAGCATGGTTTCCCGCACTTGCGGCAATGACTCCATGTTGTTTTTGTTCAGCGCTAAGATTGGCTATTTTATTATAAGCTCCACGAATTTTATAAGCACCTGTAATTTGTAAATTTTCATTTTTAAGATAAATCTCACTTTGACAAATATCACTTAAAAAAGAAGAGTATATGAAAGGAGTTTTGTTTACAAACCCTGAAATTTGTTGTTTTGCTTTGTAAATTTTATTAAGCTCTAACACTATTTTTCCTTTGTTTTAAAATACGGATATTCTAGCATAATGCAACGATTTTGTATAAAATTTATATCTAATTTTTTACATTCTTCTTTGGCTGTTTCATTACTAATACCAAGTTGAAGCCATAGGTTTTTAATATTTTTTTCAACAAGCTTAGGAAGAATTTCTAGTGCCGCTTCGCCTTTTCTAAAAAGTATAAGTGTATCGATTTTTTCTTCTATTTGATCTAAATTTCTATAAACTTTTTCATTTAAAATAAACTCTTCTTTAGGATAAATAGGAAAAATTTTATAATTTTTTCTTTGTAAAAATTCTGCTACCCTATAAGAAGCTTTTGTCTTATCTGGACTTAAAGCAAATATGGCAATATTTTTACTTGTATTTATAATATAAGAGATAGTTTCTTTTTCATTCATTATTAACCTTTGTTTTGGTATTTTATCTTAAATGATTAAAAAATTAACTAAAGTGAATTCAAAAAATGAAAAAAGTGTTATAATATAGCAAATTCCGAAGTTTAATAAGGAGGGAAAAATGGAAGAATTTTATCCATATACTTTAACAATCCATCTTCTTTGTGCTATTTTGTTTATAGGTTATTTGTTTGTTGATGTATTTGTTTTGGGCGTAGTTAAAAAGAAAAATCCTAATTTTGACAAAAGTCTTTTTAGTGCTACTGGGGTTAAAATAATGCCTTTTGTGGTTCTTTTGCTTTTTTTAAGCGGAGGTGCTTTGGCAGGTTTTCATTTTAAACCTTTAAATTTACTTTTTGCTATAAAAATTATTTTGGCTTTTGGAATTTTATCTTTAGTTGTTTTTTCTTTATTTTGTCATTTTATATTAAAGAAGAAAAACCCGCTTGGTGCTTTTATCCATCCTTTTGTATTTGTGCTTTGTATCGCGATAGTAATACTGGCTAAATTAATGAATTATTTTTTTATACCTTGCTAAGAAATACTCCACATTCAAGATGTGGAGTATTGGCAAATTGATCAAAAAGAGCAAACTCTTCCACTCTATGTGTTAGACTTAATTCTTTTAAATTTTCTTTTAAAGTGATAGGATTGCAAGAAATATAAATAATATTTTCATATTTTTTTATTAAGTCAATTACGCTTTTATCAAGTCCTGCACGGGGTGGATCAACTAAAACATGAGAGAAATTAAAATCATCTAATCGAATATCTTTTAAACGAAAAAATTCTCTTTCTTTTTTGATAGCAAGACTTAATTCTTCGCTTGAAAGTCTTGCAAAGTGGATATTTGTTGTATTGTTAAGCTCGCAATTTTTTAAAGCAAAATTAATATTGCTTTTTGAAATTTCAGTGGCTAAAATTTTAAAAAAGAATGGTGCTAAAGCTAAAGTAAAATTTCCATATCCACAGTAAAGCTCAAGTAAATCCATTCTTTTTTGAGTGCTTAAAATTTCACATACCCAAGTAATCATTTTTTCATTTATAGCAGTATTAGGCTGAATAAAACAATCGTTGTTAAATTCATAAAATATTTTTCTATCTTGAATATTTAAAGTTTGTCTTAGATTTTCTGTTTTAAAAATAAGTTTTTTGCCTTTACTTCTTGCTATAAGGTTGATATGAAGAATATTGCTTAAATTTTCTAAATTTGACTTTATATCTTCTATATTTTTATGATAAAGTAAAGTTATGCTAAGTTCTTGCTTTGTGGTTAAAAACTCCACGCCAAAAAGTTTTTCTTTTAATTTGCTATCTTGACGCAAGCATTCTAGAAGTTTTGGCATAAAAGCGCAAATTTTTTCATCAGCAAAATCTAAATATTCTATAATGTACTTTTTTTTGCTTTTTGGATCAAACATTGCATAAAAAAGAGTATCATTTTCATGATAAAATGAAAGTTCAACTCTTGTACGATAATGTTTATCTTTTGAGGCAAAAAGTTTAAATTCCTTTGTATAAAATTCTTTAAAATATTTTTTTATGAAAGAGTGTTTTTCATCTAAAGTAAGAAAATTTCCAAAATTTTCAAGACTCATGGAACTTTCTTTCCGATGAGTCTTAGTAAAAGCGCAATAAGTATAAAATTTAAAGGCAAGACAAACCAAACGCTAAGTCCTAAAGATACAGGAATATATCCAGCGATTAAAGAAATACCACAGATAAATAGAGCATAAGGAATTTGTGTTCTTACATGCTCCATATGATCGCATTTTGCACTCATAGATGAAAGGATTACATTATCTGAAATTGGTGAGCAATGGTTTCCAAAAATCGCACCTGTTAAAACGCAGCTTATATTAATGACCATATAATGATGCATAGCATTTGCATCCATACCATTGATTTTGGCGATTTCATGAGCTAAAGGCACAGCCAAAGGCATTAAAATCCCCATAGTTCCATAGCTTGTTCCTATGGCAAAAGAAATGGCTGAAGCAAAAGCAAAAATAGTAGCAGGTAAAATAAACTCAGGCAATTTATCTGCAAGTAGACTGGTGATAAATAAAGAAGTTCCTAGATCTTTTACTATACTTGAAAGCGACCAAGCAAATAAAAGCAATACTATGGTAAAAATCATGGTTTTCCAGCCATATATCCAAGTTTCTACCGCTTCTTTAAGATTGAAAATTTTACGACGCACCCCGATAAAAATCGCTGCAATAGCAGCAAACAAAGCAGCTTGGAATAACACCACAGAAGAATCAGCATTTCCAAAAGCAGCCCTAAAAGTTTCAAAAGACAAAGGATTGGCACTTGCTTTTGCAAGTTCTTCGCCTTCTAAAGTGCTAAGTCCATTAAAATAAAATCCTAATATAGCTAAAATGATTAAAGTAAAAATAGGAACAATAGCATCAAAAGCACGAATTTTAATACCTTCTTTTGGCGCTAAAAACTGATCTTCTAATTCAGCAGTATCTAGCGTGCCTGATTTAGGTAGAGGTGCAATTTGTCCTGTGGTTCTTGCACGCACTTCAGCCTTGTACATAGAGCCAAACTCACGTCCCATGATTGCAGTCATGACTACAAAAAAAAGCATGAAGATATTATAAAAACGATAAGGTATGGTTTCGACAAAAATTCCAAAAGCACTAATATCGCTAATGCCTATGTGTTCATAAGCGGTTTTAATTAAGGAAACTTCTAAGCCTATCCAAGTGGAAATTACAGCTATTCCTGCCACAGGAGCTGCGGTAGAGTCGATAATAAAGGCAAATTTTTCACGAGAAATTTTAAATTTATCCGCCAAAGGACGCATAATTGGACCTACGATCAGTAAATTAGCATAATCATCAAAAAATATTAAAAGCCCTAAAAACCAAGTATTAACTTGAGCTGATACAGCTGATTTGGCTCTTTTGGCAAATTTTAATGCTACAGCTTTTGCACCACCCATTTTTGTGATAAGCGCCACAAGACCACCTATACAAAGAATTTGTAAAATGATTCCCGCATTTACTGGATCAGAAGTTGAACCTAAGATATAAGAAATAATCTTTGAAAAAGATTCTACTGCAGTATTATAAAAATTTACAAAAGCTAAATGTTGTGCTTTGAAAATATTTGCAGAAAGGCTAAGTAGAAAAGTTCCACTTAAAACTCCAGCAAAGAGTGACAAAATAACATCTTTTGTGATAAAGGCTAAAGCAATAGCAACTAAAGGTGGTATAAGCGTAAAAACTCCAAATAAATTAGCATTTGCAGCTGCTTCTGAGGAGTTTGCAAATGCAACTAAAGGTAAAAACAATAAAACTAAAAATTTATTCATTCATCTCTTTCTATATAAAATCCATTCCAAGTTTGTGTTACCGGCATAAGCTCGATTTCATTAACATTAATATGGCTTGGTAGGTTAATAATAGACATTACCACTTTGGCAATATCATTAGCACTGATAAATTGCGTATTTTCATACACTGCATCAGCTTTTTGGATATCTCCTTTAAAACGCACTTCACTAAATTCAGTTTTGCAAAGTCCTGGAGCAATGTTTGTTACTTTGATATTGCTTCCTCTAAGATCATTTCTTAAGGCCAATGAAAATTGTCCTACAAAGGCTTTGGTTCCACAATACACATTGCCTCCAAAATAAGGATTGCGTCCTGCAACCGAACCTAAGTTAAAAATATAAGCATTTTTTTGTTTACGAAGTATAGGAATAACAGCTTTTGCAACATATAAAAATCCTTTGATGTTTGTATCTACCATAGTGTTAATATCTTCAAGGTTTAATTTATCAAATTCATCTACCCCTAAAGCTAAACCTGCATTATTAAAAAGCACATCAATTTCTTGAAATTCTTTGGGTAAATTTTCAATAGCCTCAAAGATTTCTTTTTGATTTCTTACATCTATGCAAAGCGTATAAATCTTATCTTTGTGAGCATTTTTTAACTCTTCTAGACGCTCTTTGCGTCTAGCAAGGGCGATTACTTTGTAGCCTTTTTGTATAAAAGCTTCAACGCAAGCTCTACCAAAACCTGAACTAGCTCCTGTAATAAATGCGGTTTTCATTCTAAACTACCTCCGTAAAATAGATTTTCGTTTGCTTTTAAACCCAAGCTTTTTAGATAATCAGCATTTTCTTTTTTACCTGCTGCTAGCGCAAAGTCAAGCGCATTAAAACCAAGATCATCAACAGCATTAAAATTTGCTCCTTTTGAAATAAGAAGTTTTAAAATTTCAACATTTCCATAGGCTGCAGCATGCATTAAAACATTTTTTGAAGTGTGCTCTAGAGCACAAAATGTAATAAAATAAGGCGTATTTGAACCTATGTTCGCACTTAATGCTAATTTTTCATTGTTATTAATATATTTTTGATTAAAATTTGCTCCATTATCAAGAAGTAGTTTTATGATATCAAGGCGATTAAACTCTATGGCATAAAAAAGTGGGGTTTTACCAAAGGCATTGGCTTGATTAACATTCGCTCCATTTTGGATTAAAAAATTTGTATTTTCATAATTTTCCAATGCGTAAAAAATAGCACTTTCATAACCTTCGTCAATCCTAGCACCAAAACGAATCAAAAGTTCTAAAATTTCTTTTTCTCTTTGATTTAGAAGCGCTGCTTGCAAGGCTATCGTAAGATCATCTTGGCTTGGATTATTTGAAAAAATAAAATCTTGTATATAAGATACCGAATAATTTTTATTTGACATGATTTTTGCTAAAGGACTAATGTCTTTGTAAATTTTTGTTTCACCAACAGCCCAATTTAAAAATTCGTTTAAAGCATTGCTAGTATAGTAAATATTACTACCTTTGTCAAAATTAAAATTACTTTCAAAATACTTTTCTAAAGGTTCTATAGCATTGTTATATTCTTTCCAAAAAGCTTTGTAAAGTCTAAAATTTCCTATACTTTGATATGCCCAATATCTAAAATAAGATTTTAAAATATCATATTTTTTTTCTAAATTTTCGGGTGTATCTAAAGTTTTTTGATAAGCGATGGGATCGATAGCTATTTTTAATAATAAAAAATCAAATTGTTGTAATTTGGGCAAATAAGCCACACCATTACAAGAGCTATTGCTTCCGCGAATTTCATTGGAAATCGCATAGAGTTTTTTTGTAAAATCTTGATTTTTTAAAGATTCTTTACAGCTTGAAGCTATATTTAAATAATCTAAATTTGAACTTTTATTTAGCAATGTTTTATTATTTTTAATGTTGTCGCAGTTAATGGCATCGCTAGCCATTAAACTTGCAAAACAACAAAAGGAAGTGAATAATAACTTCAATATTTTTCCTTTGAAAATTTTAATTTTGTTATTTAATCCAAATAAGTATTAAATTTGAATTAATTTTCAAGTTTGAAATTTTCAATCTCATTAAAATTTAAATATCTATAGATATTTGCCTTATGCTCATCACTTAGTTTTTCGCTGACAATTTGTAAGTATTCTTCCTTGCTTGGAATTTTACCCAAAATCGCACAAACTGCCGCAAGTTCTGCACTGCCTAAATATACTTTAGCACCCATTCCCATACGGTTGTCAAAATTTCTTGTAGAAGTTGAGAAAACTACAGCTCCATCATTTACTCTAGCTTGATTACCCATACATAAAGAACAACCAGGAACTTCTATTCTAGCACCTGCTGCACCAAAGATGCTGTAATAACCTTCATTGGTAAGTTGTGCTTTATCCATTTTTGTTGGAGGCACTACCCAAAGTCTGGTTTTAAGTATGCCTTTATCTTTTAAAATTTCTCCCAAAGCTCTATAATGTCCTATATTTGTCATACAAGAACCTACAAAAACTTCATCTATATTTTTTGGACGCTTATCATCGGCTAAAATTTCACTTAAGGTTGCTACATCATCAGGGTCATTTGGACAAGCTAGGATTGGCTCTTTAATGTCATTAAGGTTAATATCTATAATATAAGCGTATTTTGCATCTTTATCTGCTCTTAAAAGAGTAGGGTTTTTAAGCCATTCTCTCATTTTTTCAGCCCTTCTAGCAAGGGTAGCTTTATTCTCATATCCTGCTTCTATCATAGCTTCAATTAAAGAAATATTGGATTTGATATATTCGCTTACACTTTCTATGCTTAAATCCACACTACAAGCAGCTGCAGATCTTTCAGCACTTGCATCACTAAGTTCAAAAGCTTGTTCGACTTTTAAGTTTGGCAAGCCTTCTATTTCTAAAATTTTTCCTGCAAAAATATTTTTCTTATTTTTCTTTTCAACGGTAAGTTGTCCTTGTTTGATTGCGTAATAAGGTATAGCATTAACCAAATCTCTTAAGGTAACTCCAGCTTGTAATTCCCCGCTAAAACGCACTAAAACACTTTCAGGGACATTTAAAGGCATAGAACCAGTAACTGCAGCAAAAGCCACAAGTCCACTTCCCGCAGGGAAAGAAATTCCTATAGGAAAGCGTGTGTGAGAATCCCCACCCGTTCCTACGGTATCTGGCAATACAAAACGATTAAGCCAAGAGTGAATAACCCCATCACCTGGTTTTAAACTTACCCCACCACGACTTGTCATGAAATTGGGCAAGGTTTTATGTAAATTTGAATCGCTTACTTTTGGATAAGCAGCTGTATGGCAAAAGCTTTGCATCACAAAGTCTGCATTAAAACCTAGGCTTGCAAGTTCTTTAATTTCATCTCTAGTCATAGGACCTGTGGTATCTTGAGAGCCTACAGTTAAAGTTATAGGTTCTATATACATACCTGGACGCACGCCTTCAACTCCACAGGCACGACCTAGCATTTTTTGAGCCAAGGTATAACCACCGCTTGAAGATTTAGGTTGTTCAGGTTTGGTAAAGATATTTTCACTTTCCATTCCTAAAAATTCTCTAGCCTTAGTACAAAGCCCGCGACCTATGATAAGTGGGATTCTTCCTCCTGCTCTAACTTCATCTAAGAGAGTGTTTGGACTGAGTGTAAATTCTGCAATTGTAGAGCCATTTTTTATGATTTTTCCCTCATAAGGATGAATTTCAAACTCATCGCCCATTTCTAAGTTTGTTACATCACAGATAATAGGTAAAGCCCCGCTATCTTGAGCAGTGTTAAAGAAAATCGGTGCTATAGTTGAACCCATTACTATACCACCGCTATGCTTGTTTGGCACACCTTCTATTTCTTTTCCTAAATGCCATTGTATAGAATTTATTGCTGATTTTCTACTTGAACCTGTTCCTACAACATCACCTACATAAACTACTTCGCGACCGCTTTTTTTAAGCTCTTTGATTTTTTCTAAGGATCCTGCTTGTCTTACCTTTAGCATGGCATTTGCATGCAAAGGAATATCGCTTCTTGTAAAAGCATCTCCTGCAGGGCTTAGATCGTCGGTATTTGTTTCACCTGCTACTTTGAAAACTATACATTTAATCACTTGAGGTAATTTTTCTTTTTTGTTAAACCAGTCCGCATTTGCCCAGCTTTGTAAAACTTCCTTAGCGTGTGGATTGTTTTTGCTAAGTTCAGCTATGGTATGAAAATTATCATGAACAAAAATAATATTTTTCAACACTTCTGCAGAATCTTTGGCTATGTTTTCATCTTTTAAGGCATCAATTAAAACTTTAACATTATATCCGCCTAGCATAGTTCCAAGCATTCTTAAGGCTCTTTTTTTGTCTATATTTGGAGCGCTGATTTTGCCTTTAAGTATAGAATCTAAAAATTCACATTTTACTAAAGCTGCATCATCAACACCAGGATTTACTCTATTTTCTAAAAGATTTGCAAGCTCTTCATTATTTTCATTTTCAAGTAGTTTACAAAGTTCTTTAGTTTGATTTGCATTTAAAGGAAGGGGTGGTATACCCAAAGCGGCTCTTTCTTCAACAAGTTTATTGTATTCTTGCATAAAAGACATTTTCTACTCCTTAAATATTTTTTATTATAATTGTAGCTCTTTGAAGGATAAAAAATGTTTAAAGTTTATTATAAAATGCCTTTATGTTACCTATCTTTACATAGTGATGGAAAATTTTTAACTAGAGTCGATTTTTGTGATAATAAAAGATCAGAAAAAAATTGTAGTTTGCTTGACTTAGCAAAATATGAACTTGATTTATATTTTACTCATAAGCTTAGAAAATTTAGCATTCCTGTTTTGATACAAGGTACAGATTTTGAATCAAAGGTTTATAAGGCTTTAATGAAAATTCCTTATGGTAAAATAGCTACTTATAAAGATATAGCAGAAAAAATTAATCATCCAAAAGCTTTTAGAGCTGTCGGAAATGCAAATTCTAAAAATCAAATTCCTATTTTTATACCTTGTCATAGAGTTATTGCAAGCAATGGCATAGGAGGATATAATGGAGGGCTTGAAATAAAAAGATTTTTGCTTGAAAATGAAGGAGTGAATTTAAAATAAGCTTGGGGTTTGATTTTCTTTGTTTTCAAATTCTTGTTCAAAAATATCATAATTTTCAAGAATTAAACAATATTTAAAATTTTTTAATTTTCTTAAATCTGAAAGCTGATTATAGGAAAAATCACAAAATAAAGAATTTTTAGAAGCAATTTTAAAGTCTTTTATGTTTTTAAATTTTTCTTTCCAGAATTCAAAGGTATTTTGGTTGTTGCTTACAATAAACGCTTGAGAGCTTGAACCAAAAGGAGTGATTTCAAATTTATCATCAATAAAATAAATTTTAAAATCATCAATCTTATTAAAGTCAAATATTATTTTTTGATTTTTTTCTTTTAAAAAAGAAATAATTTTTGCAAAACTATTTGCGTAAAAAAAAGGTAAATTAAGATTTTTAAAATATAAATTTTCACAAATCAAAGTTGTAAAAAAAAAGCTAGATCGCGATAATAAAGTAAAATTAGCATCTTTTAGACTATGAGAATAGGCACAAAGTTTATTTAAGTAATTTTCTTCACAGTAGCAAAAAATTTCACCCTTTTTTGCTTTGATTAGTTTTTCAAAATCAGCAAAAATATTTCCTTTTAAAATGTTAAAATAAAAAGCCTTGCAAAGACTTAGTTCGTAAGATTTAAAAAGTAAAAATTCACATTCTTTATCTTCACAAAAAAAGCGTAAAAATCTTACAAGAGCTTGTTCTAGATTTTCTACTCTAAAGTAAAAAATGTCTTTATCTTCAATAGTAATGTCATTTTCTGTAATTATAGCATAAGCGCCTTTTTTTACAGCTTGGGTAATTTCTTTTTTATCGTTATTAAAGAAGGCAAAGCCTGCTTTAAGTTCGTTTAAATTTATGGCAAAACCTTCCACGCTTAAAACGCTACCTTCATGAACGAGTGTCGCGTTTAAAAGTTCACCTAAATTGCTAATTTGCATATTTTAGCCTACTAAAGAACCGTTTTGCACAAGTTGTTCAGGGGTGATTAAAACAAGTTTATCTCCGCTTTTTGCAGAAAGTATCATACCATCGCTTTCATGTCCAAAAATTTTAGCTTTTTTAAGATTACTTATAACACATACTTGTTTACCGATTAAATCACTGGCTTTATAGTATTTTGCTATGCCTGAGAGTACTTGACGGATCTCTTTATTGTCAAGTTCGAGTTGAAATTTTAAAAGTTTTTCACTCCCTTCTATATTTTGACAATCAAGTACCTTAGCAACTTTGATTTCAATTTTTGCAAAATCATCGATTTTTATTTTAGGACTTTCTTCTTTTTTAGGTTCTTCTTTAATTTCTTGTTTTAAAAGAGCTTTTTCTACTTTTGGAAATAAAGCTTCACAAGGATTTGCTTTAAAATCTAAAAGTTTATTATCAAGTATCATTTTTGCGTAATTTGCAGACGAAATTTCAAAATTTAAAGCCAAAGCTACTTTTTGACAAGATTTTGGTAGAGCAGGGCTTAGCAAAAGACTTGTTTTAGCTAAAATATTTGCACAAAGTGCTACTAAAGCATTAGCTTGTTCGTGTTTGTTTTCTTTGATTAAATTCCAAGGTTCGTATTTGCTAATGGCTAAATTTGCCACACTTAAGGCTTTAAAAAGTTCTTCTAAATAACGATTACACTGTAAGTTTTCTAAAAATTCTACCGCTAAATTTAAGTGTTCTTTTACTTGATTTAATTCAGCATTGTAAAATTTTAAAACACTTTCTTTTGAAATATTTCCTTGAGAATATTTTGTACTCATACCTATAATGCGATTAAGTAAATTTCCAAATTCATTGCTTAGTTCAGCATTGATACGATTTATCAGCATATTTTCGCTAAAATCCCCATCATTACCAAAAGGTACTTCTCTAAGCAAGAAATACCTAAAAGCTTCGCTTCCATAAGCATCAACTATTTCTTTAGGTTTTACAACATTGCCTTTAGATTTGCTCATTTTTTCACCTTCTTTAGTCCACCAGCCATGTGCACCTATAAATTTTGGCAAAGGCAAATCCACGCTCATTAAAAAAGCTGGCCAATAAATGGCATGAAAACGCAAGATATCTTTTCCTACTAAATGCACATGCGCAGGCCAAAATTTAGCATTTTCTCCCTTGCTTTGAAAATCAAGCGAACTTATATAGATAAAAAGTGCATCAAGCCATACATAAATAATATGTTTATCATCATTAATTTCTTGAGGCAGTTTAATCCCCCAATCAAAACTTGTTCTTGTAATAGAAAGATCTTTAAGGCCGCTTTGGACAAAATTTATAAGTTCGTTTTTTTTGTTTTTTGGTAGGATGGGATCTTTTTCTTCATACCATTGTAAAATTTTATCTTGATATTTTGAAAGTTTGAAAAAATAGCTTTCCTCTTTTAAAATTCTAGTTTGTTTGCCACAATCCGGACAAGAACAATCATTGATAAGCTGACTTTGAGTAAAAAAGCTTTCACAAGAAATACAATAGTGTCCTTCGTATTCATCTTTATAAATATCACCTTTTTGCCACATTTTTAAAAACATAGCTTTAACAAATTCAATATGTCTTGTATCAGTTGTTCTTGCGTAAATATCATAGGTGATTTCAAATTCATCCCATAATTTTTTAAATTCAAAACTGATTTTATCAGCATATTCTTGAGGAGTGGAATTTCTTAGTTTGGCAGCTTCTTCGATTTTTTGTCCATGCTCATCTGTTCCTGTTAGAAATCTTGTTTCATGTCCTTGCAAACGATAAAATCTTGCTAAAGTATCGGCTATGATGGTAGTATAAGCATGACCTAAATGAGGTACATCATTTACATAATAAATTGGTGTTGTAATATAACGCATTTTTTTCCTTTAAAAGTCAAATCCGCCTTCGGTTTTACCCTTAGACATACTATTATAGACTGCATCAACATAATTTTTTCTAGTTTGGCAGTTAAAAATTTCATTGCAATTATAACAAGAGTTTAGGTTTTTTGAGTTTTGACATGAAAGTAAAATTTCTTTCTTTTTATCCATATCAAGTTCAAATTCATCTCTAATCTCACTCATTGTAAGCCTTTAAAAGTTTTGAAATTTCATATTCTGAGCCAAAAAAACAAGGAGTTGTAGCATGGATTTTATCAAATTCAAGTTCAAGTAAGGAGTGATTTTTTCCATTTGTGGTTTTTCCGCCTGCTTTTTCTATAATAAAGGCTAAAGGAAAGACTTCAAAAAAAGCACGAAGTTTGCCATTAGGCGCATCTTGTGTTGCAGGATAACTAAAAATCCCACCCCCTTTTAATAAAATTTGATTGATATCGCTTACCATAGCCCCAGAATATCTTAAGCGATATCCTTCATCAAAAAGACTTTTGACAAATTTAGCGTGTTTTTCTTCCCAAAATTTTTGCGTTCCGCCTGTAGCATTAATTTTGCCTTTTTCATTCATTTTAAGATCTTTTATAAAAATAAATTCATTATTTGCATTTAGGCGATAAAGTTTTGGTTGATCTTTGCAAATCACAAGTTCTAAGCGCGCTCCATACATACTATAAAGTGCAGCTCTTAAATTTTTGGCATTTGCTTTTTCTTCATAGATGGCAAAAATAGAACCTATAGCAAAATTAACATCCATTAAGCTAGAACCATCTAAAGGATCATAAGCTACGATAAAATTTGCTTTTTTATTAAGCGTTAAAATTTCGTCTTTTTCTTCACTTATGATGGCTTTAATGCTTGAACATTGACTTAGGGTTTTTGTGATGATTTCATCGCTTAAAACATCAAATTTGAGTTGGGTATCGCCTGTAAAATTTTGATTTTGACTGTAGCTTGTATCGGGAAATTTTAAAGCGTTAGAAATTTCTAAAACAGCTTTTTGTATATAAGAAATCACTTCTTGCATTTTATAATTCTCCTTGTAAATTTTTAGCATTTTTAAGTATATATTGACAAATAGCTTGTATATCGTTTAAATCAAGCCAAGTAAGATAAGGGTGAGAAATTTTTTCATAGCTTGCAATGGCGTTTGAAAAAGTAAAATAACTTTCATCAATTTCTTTGCAAAATACGCTAATGCGTGGTAAATCAAGAGTTTTCAATCCTTCAACCAAACAAATGTCAAAATCAGGGCTTAATTTTAAAGCTTTTAAAATATCTCTATTTTCATGAGAAAAAAAAGTTGTTCTTGTAGGGCTTAAAACCATGACTTCAGCTCCGCTTTGAAAAAATTTAAAACTATCTTTACCGTTAAAATCAAATTGAGATTTATCGGCAGGATCATGTTTAATGATTAAAACTTTTAAATTTTGTTGCAAAAAATTATCAGCTATTTTGGTGATGAGTGTAGTTTTTCCTGAATTTGAAGGCCCGCTAAAAGCTATGATAAGTTGTTTCATAAAATATACTCTTAATTTTTTTTGTAAAATTATATCTTTTTAAACCAAAAAATAGGGTTAAAAGGCTACAATAATACTAAAAAATATGGAAAAAGAATGAAAATTTATAGTGTAATTTTAGGTACTTTTTTGCTTGGAGCTTGTTCTTTAAAAGATCAGGCGATTGTGGATACAAATTTAAAATCTCAAACTTTAATGTTTACTCAAAAATACAAAATCACACAAGATAAGATTAATGCCATTATAACCATGTCTTATTTAAACCCAATTCTAGACAAGATAAGTAAAGATGATGTATTGGCCTTGTCTTTTACTCCAAATACATTAAAAATTCAAAATTTAGAAGTTTTTATCAATAATAAAAAAGCCAATATTGAAAAACTGGATGATGAGTATTTAAAATATATAATACAAAATAACTATACTGATTATTTTAAAGTATCTCTTCCTAGTGTCAAGGAAGAGACTAGGCTTGTAGCTAAGATTTGTTTAGATCATTTGCCTTGTTTTGAATTAAATTTTCAAAAATATCCGAAATCTTTATACTATCGTTCAGAAGATGTCGATACACAATATAATTAGCTAGAACTTTTTTTCCGTAAATTCGGCTTTCTTGATAAGGAACTAGCTCCATAGACAAGAAAGGCTCAAATTTGCCCGTCTTAAACATATCATTTCTTGCAAGCATACGGTTAGTAAATCCTATACCACCATTATAAGCATAAGCGACAAAAAGTGGAGATTTTAAACGTGATTCAAGGTAATTTAGATGATAGTTTCCAAAGTAATATGCTATTTCAGGTTTAAACATAAAATCTTGATCGAAATTTGGAATTTTTAATTCTTTTTCCCCTATGTGATTGGCTAAAAATGGCATAAATTGCATCATGCCTAAAGCATAAGAAACTGAAATAGCAGTTGGAATAAAACGACTTTCTTGTCTGGCAATAGCCAAAATTAAAGCTTGTCTTGTTTTATTATAGTCTTTTATATTGTCATAATAAGGCATTATAAAATAATGTTTTTTAAAATTATTTTTGCGTTCTAATATGTAAGCATAAATAGGCAAGGTTTCTTGTGTGTCAAATTCTTTTGCCAAGACATCTAGTTGACTTGCATTAGCATCGCGAATTTGTTTGTTTATTTTTTGCCAAGCAAAAGGATCTTGCATATTAAAATTATTTTTTTTCTTGCTTGGATTAAGGCTTTCTATCTTTGGAAAAGGTGTGTTAGTAAGTTCTTTTGCGTAAAGACTATAAATATTTAAAGAAGAACTTTGCGATAAAGTTTTTAAATCTTCTTCATTGTTTTTAATCAACCATATCCAAAATATAGCATTGTCTTTATTGCTTTGCGATTTAAAACTTTGAGCCGCCTTTTTAAAAAAGTCATAAGCAAGCTCTGTTTTATCATAAGTTAAGGCATTGACTCCTAAATAGAAAGCAGAATCTTCACTTACATTTTCAGGATTTATTTCTAGCATAGAATGTCTAAATTTTGGATTTTCTTTTTTAATAATAATATTTTGTGCAAAATCTTTAAAACCAATGTGGTTTGGTAGTTTATTGACTAAACTTGTATTTAAATCTAAGTCGTATTTTTTAGAATAATTATAAAGTTTAAAAAAACCATTAATATCTTCTTTTTGTGCTATATAGCTCATAGGATCAGAAGTATTAAAAGCTAGCAATAAATTTGTCAAATCAGGTCTTTGATTTTTAAAGGTTTGAGCTAAAGTAGTTCGGTCTTTGGAATTTAAACTTGCTATAAAAACTAATGAATTTAAGCGCACACTTTGACAAGTTAAATTTGCATCTAAGATAGTATTTGCTGTATAGGTATAGCATTTAGCATATTTTGGGTTGATATAAGGCTTTAAAGGAATGATTTTTTCAAGTTCGGATTTAATTTTTCCTATATAGCGAAAAATATGAGAATTTAAATCCTGTGCATCTTTTTTACTGATTTTATTTTTTTCTAAAAGCCTATAAATATAATAATCCTTAGCAAGTGAATTTTCTTCTTTTTTGAGTTTTTCTATGCTATATTGTGTAGCATTTAAACTTGAAAAAATAAATAAAAAAATGAGTATTTTTTTTATCACAATATACTCCTTAAGATATTCCCAAGAAAAATACCAAGAAACTGCAATGCTAAGACTATAATCAAAGGTGCAAGATCAATATTACCAATGCGTGTTGGAATTTTTCTAACTAAGGCGTAAGCAGGATAACTTAATTTATATAAAATTTGCACTATGGGATTATAAGGATCAGGGTTTACCCAGCTTAAAAGTGCTGTGATGATAATAATCCAAGTATAAATGTTAATGACAATTTGTAGTACTTGAAAAATAGAAATAATAAAAGAGTCTATAACCATAGTTAAATCCTTGCTAATTCGTGAATAAAATTTTTAATATAAGGATAAAGATCGCTAAGCTCAGGTCCGTGAATATTTCCTGTTAAAATTATCCTTAAAGGCATGAAAAATTTTTTACCTTTTAAGTCGCTTTTGCTTAAAAGTTCATTTTTAAAATCTTCATAGTTTTCAAAAAGTTCAATATCTTTTAAGAGTTCTTTTAAAATTTTACATTCTACTTCAAACTCGCCAAAGTCTTTTGTGCTAAAAATAGCTCGCATTTTTTCTTTAAGTTCTTTTATGGTGCTTGCTTCTTGAGTGTAAAATTTAGTAAGTTGTGCAAGATCTTTGTTTAAATCTAAAATTTTATTAAGCTCATCATCTTTGATCATTTTGATATGTTCACGATTGATTTGTAAGAGTTTTTTAAGATCAAATCTTGCGGGAGCTTTTGAAACTTTAGAAATATCAAACCATTTTATAGCTTCTTCTAAGGTAAAAATTTCACAAGGAGTTTTATTGCCTAGCATGATCAGATAATTTGCGATTGCACTAGGTAAAATTCCACTTTCAAGTAGCCATTTTACAGAAGAATGTGCTTCTCTTTTGCTCATTTTAACACCTTCTTCGTTTAAAATGATAGGCAAGTGCGCATAAGTTATGGCTTTATTATAGTCTAAACTTGCGCGGATATGTTCTTGTTTTGGAGTGTTTGAAACATGATCTTCTCCGCGTATAATACAAGTAACATTTTCAAGCATATCATCAACCGCACAAGCAAAATTATAAGTTGGAGTTTTATCCGTTCTCATAATCACAAAAGAGTCTATGTTTTCAGGTTTAAAACTTAATTCACCTTTGATAAAATCTGTAAATTTCATAGTGTGAGTAGGTTTTTTAAGACGGATAACAAAGGGTTTTTCACATTCTAAAACATCGATATCGGCTAGTTTTTCACAAGTGCCATCGTAGCGATAAGCTTTACCTTGTTTTTTAGCTAGCTCTTTTTTTGCTTCAAGTTCTTCTTCAGTACAAAAACAAGCAAAAGCTTTTTTTTCACTTACAAGTTTTAAAGCCATTTGGCGATGGAATTTTAAATTTTCACTTTGTATATAGTAATGCTGCCATGAAATACCAAAAAGATTTAAAATTTCTTTGATTTCTTCTTCTTTTCCTGCTATATTTCTAGCCTTATCAGTATCTTCAATACGTAAGATAAAATCCATATTTTTTTGTCTTGCACAGATATAGTTAAAAATTGCTGCGCGTAAATTTCCTATGTGCATATCACCTGTGGGAGAAGGTGCAAAACGGTACATTTTATAGCCTTTAAAATTATTTAAAAGTTTATTATAACAGAAAAATTTATACGGATATTTAATTTTACTTGGTTATAATACTTTTATGATATTTTTAATTTTTTCTTTCATTGTATTATTGATTTTTGGCTTAGCAAATGTTTATATTTATAAAAGATTAATCAAGAAAATTACTCTTTTCAAGTATTTTTATAAAATTTTTGCTTTTATTTTTATTGTGCTTTTTTTAGCCCAAGCTGTGTTTTTAATATTTCGTAGAGATGAATATTTAAGTGATACTTGGTATGAAATTTTAGCCATGCTTTATGCGCCGACTTATTGTTTGTTTTTTATGACTTTAGCTTGGGATTTTATTAAATTGATTTTAGCTCTTATGGGTAAAAGAGATAAAAAATATAATCTTATTTTGCGTTTGATTTTTGAGCTTTCTCTTATAGTTTTAAGTGTGTTTTTAATTTATATAAGTATAAATAATGCTCTAAAAACACCTGAAGTAAAGAGTGTTGATGTTGAAATACCAAATCTTAAACAAGATTTAAAAATTGTCATGCTTACTGATATACATTTGGGTAAAAATTTGCATGAAAATTTTTTAGATAAGCTCATCACTAAAGTGAATTTGCAAAGTCCTGATATGGTTGTAATAGTAGGAGATCTGATTGATACTAATCCTAAAGATTTAAAAAATTACATCTCAAAACTTAATGATTTTAATTCCACTTATGGAACTTTTTATGCCTTGGGAAATCATGAGTATTATCATGGTATCAATAAAGTTTTGGATTTACTTAGAAAACATACTAATATGAAAATTTTAGTCAATCAAAATTTAGATTTAGGTTTTATAAATATTGCTGGACTTGGAGATTTAGCCGGACTTGATAAGGGTTTATATGCTCCTGATTTAGCAAGAATAAAAGTGGATTTAAATACAAGTAAAGCTAGTATTTTACTCACACATCAACCCAAAACAGCTTTGCTTTATGATTTAAGTGATTTTGACCTTGTTTTAAGTGGGCATACGCATGGAGGGCAAATTTTCCCTTTTATGTTTTTAGTTAAACTTCAGCAAGGTTTTGTTCATGGGCTTTATGATTTAGGAGAAAAAACTAAGCTTTATGTGAGTAGTGGAGCAGGATTTTGGGGGCCAAGTCTTAGAGTTTTTGCTCCGAGTGAAATAGTGATTTTAAATTTAAAAGGAAAAAAATGAGTTTTTCAAAAGAAAGTTCGAGGCTTTTTGGTTTTGTAGCGGGGATTAAATTTCCCAAAATGATACAAAAAGTTATTAATGAAAATTATGTTAAGTATTTTAATATCGATATGAGTGAATTTAAAGCTCCTTGTGAATACGAGAGTTTAAATGCTCTTTTTACAAGAACTTTGCAAATTCCAAGGAAACTTGAAGAAGGTTTTATCAGTCCAAGTGATGGTAAAATTTTAGAGTGTGGAAGTACTTTTTTAGCAAATGAAGAACATTTTGCTTTTTCTATAAAAGGACATGCTTATAGCGTTGAGGAGCTTTTAAAAGATAGCTTTGAAAAAGATGAACTTAAAAATGGGCTTGATTATGTCAATATTTATCTTTCTCCAAAAGATTATCATCGTTATCACAGCCCTTGTGATATGCAAATTTTAAGTGCAACTTACACAAGTGGAGTGCTTTATAGCGTAAATGAAAAACATTTAGAACGCATTAGTAATTTATATGTAAAAAATGAAAGAGTGAGTTTAAAATGTCAAAATGAAAAAGGTATTTTTTGGCTTGTTTTTGTAGGAGCGCAAAATGTAGGAAAAATGCGTTTTAATTTTGATGCAAGCATACAAACCAATGCTAAAATTTCTCATAATTTTACTAGAAAATATGAAAATTTAAATTTCAAAAAAGGCGGAGAACTAGGAAATTTTGAGCTAGGTTCTACTATAGTTTTAATCTCTCAAAAAGGACTTTTAACTTTTAATTTAAAAGTAGGGCAGGGTATTAAATTTGGAGAAAAAATAGCGGATTAGTTTTTAGGAGTTTTATTTGCCATTTGATAGATAAAGGCAAAAACTTCAGCTACAGCTTTATACATATTAGGTGGAATTTCATCACCTAAGTCAAGCTTGCTTAAAATTTCTATTAAATCTTCATCTTCTTTAATAGGAACTCCGTGTTCCTTGGCTAAAGAAATAATTTTAGCAGCACTTTCGCCTTTGCCACTTGCAAGCACTTTTGGTGCAGAGTTTTTTTCTTTTTGATAGCCTAGAGCTACAGCTTTTTTAATCGATCTTTTGATTTTGCTCATACTTTTTTATCCATACCCATTTCAAGATCTAAATTTTTCATATTTCTAGTATCAAATTTACTTCTTATGATATCACCTACAAAGAAATTTGCACTTAAAAGTCCTGCTTTATTGATATTTCTTTTAAGCTCATGGGCATTTTCATAGATGGTTTTTCTAAATTCAATATTTTCTGCCATAATATTAATATCTATATATTTTTCATTATTTAAAGAAATAAGAATTTCCAAATCCCCAAGTTTTGCAAATTCGAGTTTAATCTGAGCAAAAAATTTGTCCTTTTTTCCGCGTCTAAACATAATTTTAGAATCATTTAAATCATCCCAAGAAAAAGGCAGATAAGTATTGATAGAATCATTAGCTAAAGACATAAGCTGATTGATTTCAATTTGCGCTAAAAGACGATTAGCTTGATTGTATACAGCTTCATTGCCTTCATTTTTAGCTAAATTTGAAATTTGCAAAAGTGTTGATTTTACATCATGATGTAAAGATTCAGCTATATCTTGTTCTGTTTTTGGTTTAATTTGCGCTAGATCTTTGATAGAAAGATTGAGTTTGTGTTCGAGATTTTTAAGTTCTGCTTGATTAAGCTTGGCATTTTGAGTATAGGGTTCAAGTTCTTTTAAGCTTTCATTAAGTCTACGAGAAAGATTGCTTAAATTTTTACTTAAATCTTGCACTTGTTCTAGATCTAAATTTTCTACATTAAATGCTAAATTTTTTACAATATTTTGTTTTATAAATTCCTGATTTTTAAAAATATTTTGCATAGTTTGGTTATTGTTAGATTGAATATTTTGAGAATTATTTAAATTTTGCATATTGTTTGTGTTAGGATTATTTGTATTGATTGAAGTTTTGTTTTCTGTTTTTGTTTCATAAAATTTTGGATTTTCTTTGATATTTTCTTTTGATTTTTCTTGTTTTTCATCTTTAATTTTTTCTTGGTTTGGAGTAGAATTTTTTATATCATTGTCTGGATTATTTTCTGTTTCATTGTTTTGAATATCATTTTTTGTATCTTGGGTATCTTCTTCGTGGGTTTTTATATCAGAATCTAATTTTGAATCTTGCTTGGTATCATCTGTGAGATTTTCTTCTTTTGATGCTTTTATATGTTTTTCTTCATCTTGGTTTTTTGTGTTATGATTAAGTTTTTCTTCTTTGATATTTTCTTTGTTACTTAAAAGATTTTCTAAAATATTTTCTTTATCTTGTATTTTAGAAGCTTGATTGCCTAGTATATTTTTTAAAGTATTTTCAAGTTTTTCAAAGGCGGTAGCAGTTTGCTTAAGGATGTTTGGATCTTTTATCATTAAATTTTCTGGCTTATTAAGAGCTTTGAAAAAATCATTTTTGATGGAATTTAATTCTTTTAAAATTTTATTAGCCATAGGGGTGATTTTTTCTTGAGCATGACTGGGATTTTTACTTATATAATTTTTAAAATTTTCCAATTTAGAACTTAAATTTAAAAGTGCTTTAAAAGAACTTTGATTTAAAATTTGCTTATTTTCATTTTTGCTAGAATTAATAATATTTTTTAATTCTTTTAAAGTTTCTTTTGGGTTTAAATTTGCATTTGCAAGTTGGGCTATCTGAATACTTAGTTTTTCACTACTAAGACCTTTGATTGTACTTAAAAGAGAGTGAAAACTTTTGGGCAGCAATTCTTCGTTTAGGGCATCTTTTAATTTAGCTTCTAAAAATACGCCTGAATTTTTAAACAAAGGAGCTAAGTTGTTGTTTTTTATTTCACTGGCAGGTTTTAAAATTTGATTTAATCTGTCTAAAACTTGTGTAAAAGTATCGCTTTTTGCAAGTTCTGTGCTTAAAGTTTTTAATTCATTAGCAAAATTAGGAGCTAAATTTAAATTTTTTCCTTGTTTAAGCACAGGGGAATCGGGGTTTTTTTGAGCATTGATTTGATCTAAAAGTTTATTAACAAGTTCTTTTAATTTGGTGCCTGTTTCATTTTGAACAAATTTTGCTAGTATTTCTTCACTGCTAGCGTCCTTGCTTAAACCTAAATTTTGCTTTAAAGCTTGCGCAAGTGCTTCTTTTGGATTGTCCTTTAAATTTGTTTTATCTTTTGAAGTAGAGTTATCTACTTTTAAATCATTTTTTTGCGTATTGGCAATTTGACTTGCTAGTTGAGTATTAATCATCAAATATCACCATATTTCCAGGCTTTTTCTTAAATTTTTTATTTAAAATATTTGGTTTATTGATAGCAAAAAGAATTAAAAATGCTAAAGAAACTATATAAAACCATATAAAACCTTTGATTTCAAAGTATTGCATTAAAAAACCTAAAATTAAAGGGCCAAACAAAGAGCCCAAAGAATAGCAAAAAAGAACTCCACGACCTAACTCTACGCCTTTATTTTTGCTTACTAAAACATCATTTGCTCTAGCAAGTGCTAAAGCATATAAACAAAATATTCCTATACCAAGAGTAATTCCTAAAAAATATTGCATATACAAATGAAGTTTAAAAAAGATAAATATAAGCATAGTGATAAATCCTATGCTTGCGCAAGTGATAATGGCAAATTTGCGACCAAGTTTATCTGAAATAGTTCCTATGATGGTTTGTGCAATAAAACCACCTAAAACCCCACAAAATATAAAATAAGAAACCGCTTTTGTATCAAAACCTTGCAAAAGTATAAATAAAGATGCCATAGAAAAAAAGCCATTTATAAGCATTCCGGCTATAAAGCTTGTGACGATAGCTAAAGGAGCTATATCAAAAATTTTAGGTATAGAAATAGGACTTGATGCGGGCAAAACAGGTTCTTTGATTTTAATTAGATTTAAAGGTAAAGATGAAAGTAAAATTAAAGTTGCACTGAGGATAAATACACTATGTTTGCTTAAATTTAACGCTATGATTAAAACTCCAATACCAAATGCAAGATAAAAAACAATTTCATAAAAACCTAAAATTCTAGATCGAATGGCATTTTTGCTTTTTTCATTAAGCCATGATTCTATGACCATTAAAAGACCATAGTAGCAAATTCCTATGAAAAATCTTAAAACAGCCCAAAAAATAAGATTTTCGCTTACTGTATGAAGCATAGCTGAAATTCCAAAAATAGCCCCAAATAGCCCAAAAGAGCGTATATGACCTATACGAGAAATAATTTTATGAGCACTGATGGTTCCAACAAGAGCGCCTATAAAAAAACAAGAACTTACTACTCCAACAGCTAAAGAACTTTCTCCGTTTTCTTTTAATATAACACCTATAGAGCTTACTATCAAGGCATTACCTGCAAATAAAAATGCCATACCAGCAAAAAGTGCTGTCATTGATTTAATAATTTTTTTTGGACTCATACTTTTTTATATATAAAATAAAAATAAACACACAAACTAGCAAGGATGAAATTCCACAAATATAAGCAAAGATATCTAATTTATCTTGGCGATGTAAAAATAAAAATCCAGCAACCAATATTACATAAGCCATCAATTTAAAGAGAGTAAAAAACATAGTAAAAAAATGGATTTTCTCTTTAATATTTGGCTTTAAATCGTCTTTTAGAACTTTAAAATGAATAATTTTTGATAAATTTTGTTTTTTTTTGATAAAAAGCGATGAAATGAAATTAAAATCTTTTTCATAATTTTTTGATTTTTTTATAATGACTTTTTTATAATTTAAATAAGAAGCAAAAATAATCAATAAAACACTAAAAAAAGCTATTTCATAGCTTAAAAATGTGTCTAATTTAAAATGATTTAACGATAAAAATATGATCCAAAAAAATAAATGAATAATGGCAAAAATACAAAATAGAGCTTTTTTATGTTCCATTATTTGTTCTTTTCTTTTTGAATTTTTTCTTTGATCAACTCATCTCTTTCTTTAAATTCTTCATAGCTTTTTACTTGAACTTTATAAGCTTTATAAACATTAAGTATAGCAGCACTGATCCCCCAAAAAACTCCAAGCCAAAAAAGCCAAGGATAAGGAGTAAATTTTTTAAGCAAATATCCTATTCCCACACCTATAAATACAGCAATAACCATAGAGATACCAAGACTTAAACCATCCGCAGCTTCAAGAGTTTTGCGAATGATTTTTTGTCTTTTGCTGTTGGAATTTTCTAAGTGATTTTTTTCTTCTTTTAAAATATTGCTCATATTCTTTTAAAGCTTTCCCTAACAGCCTCTAATGTTGTATCTATAATTTTATCATCCATTTTTGAACATATAAAGCCTGTTTCAAATTGAGAAGGCGCTAAATAAACTCCATTTTCAAGCATATTTTTGTGAAATTTTGAAAATAATGCTAGATCAGATTTTAATGCATCTTGGTAGTTTGATACAGGATTTTTGGTGAAAAAGTATCCAAACATAGAACCTACATGACAAACTTGTAGCGGAAGTCCTTTTTCATCTGCTAATTTTTTCATTCCTTGGGTAAGTTTTTTTGCTAATTTTCCAAGCTTGTCATAAAGCTTGATTTTCTTTTTGGCTTTTGTAAGACTTGCTATACCTGCAGCCATTGCCAAAGGATTTCCACTTAAAGTTCCTGCTTGATAGACTCCACCCAAAGGACTTAAAATATCCATAATTTGAGCTCTAGAAGCAAATGCTGCTGCAGGTAGACCGCCTCCTATTACTTTGCCAAAAGTAATTATATCTGCTTGGATATGATTGATTCCATAGGAACCAAGGTAAGATGCTCTATATCCACTCATTACTTCATCAAAAATCAGCAGAGTTTGATTGTTTTTACAGATCTTAGCAAGTTCTTCTAAAAAATCTTGTTTAGCTGGAACTAACCCCATATTTCCAGCAATAGGCTCAATGATAACACATGCAATATCTTTATTTTTTTCAAAAAGCTCTTTAACGCTATTTATATCATTATATTTTGCTACTAAAGTGTGTTTAGCTACATCTTCTAAAACACCCAAGGAGCTAGGAGAGTTAAAAGTAGCAGCACCACTTCCTGCACTCACCAATAATGAATCAGAATGCCCGTGATAACATCCTTCAAATTTTAAAATTTTATCTTTTTTAGTAAAGCCACGGGCAAGACGAATAGCACTCATGGTTGCTTCTGTTCCACTACTTACAAAGCGGATTTTTTCTAAATGAGGAAAATCAGATAAAACAAGTTTGGCAAGTTCAGTTTCTAATAAAGTCGGAGCTCCAAAACTTGAACCTTTATGAAGTGCTTTTTGACAAGCTTTTTGTATATCTTTATCGCAATGTCCAAAAAGTAAAGGCCCCCAGCTTTGAACATAGTCTATATAAGAATTTCCATCTATATCGAAAATATAAGCACCTTTTCCATGGGAAATAAATTTTGGCTCACTTTGAACATTTGCAAAAGCACGAACTGGAGAATTTACACCACCTGCGATGAATTTACACGCTTCTTTAAAAGCTTTTTTGTTTGTCATTTTTCTTCCTTGCTAAATTGCTTGATGTAATTATATAAAGTTACAATTTCATCATTTGTTAAAGAGTAATTTGGCATGATTGATTTTGCGTCTTTACTCTGATTAAGAGAATTTTTAAAATTCTCAAAACTAAGATTTTGTATACTTGGAACTTTATAAGCTGTTTTAATACCATTTTTCATATAATATCCTAAAATTTGTTCGCTTCCATCTGCTCCATGACATTCTTTACAACTAATACCCCTTGGATTTTCATAAAGCATTTTAGAGTATTCTTTAAGAGTGATAAAATCAGCACCAAAAAGACTAATATTAAATAAAAAAAACATTAAAACAATTTTCAAAGTTTCACCTTGTTAATGAAGTTTTAATATGATACAATTTTTACTTTAAAAAAGTGATTAAATTTATAGAAGGAAAATAATGACTTTGCTTGATGGTAAAGCTTTGAGCGCAAAAATTAAAGAAGAATTAAAAGAAAAAAATCAATTTTTAAAAAGCAAAGGGATTGAAAGCTGTTTAGCTGTTATCTTGGTTGGAGATAATCCTGCAAGTCAAACTTATGTAAAATCTAAGGCTAAAGCCTGCGAAGAATGTGGAATTAAATCTTTAGTTTATCATCTTAATGAAAATACTACGCAAAATGAACTTTTGGCATTGATTAATACCTTAAATCACGATGATAGTGTTCATGGAATTTTGGTTCAGCTTCCTTTGCCTGATCATATTTGTAAAGATTTAATACTTGAAAGCATTATAAGCAGTAAAGATGTTGATGGTTTTCATCCTATTAATGTAGGATATTTAAATTTAGGCTTAGAAACTGGGTTTTTGCCTTGTACTCCACTTGGAGTTATGAAGCTTTTACGGGCTTATGAAATTGATTTAGAAGGAAAAGACGCTGTTATTATAGGTGCTTCAAATATAGTAGGTCGTCCTATGGCTACTATGCTTTTAAATGCTGGAGCTACAGTAAGCGTTTGTCATATCAAAACCAAAGATTTGAGCTTTTATACTAGACAGGCTGATTTGATTATAGTAGCAGCAGGTTGTGTGAATTTACTTCGATCAGATATGGTAAAAGAAGGAGTGATTGTTATTGATGTTGGAATCAATCGTCTTGAAAGTGGAAAGATAGTTGGAGATGTAGATTTTGAAGAAGTATCTAAAAAATCTAGTTATATAACTCCTGTTCCAGGTGGAGTAGGTCCTATGACTATAGCCATGCTTTTAGAAAATACAGTTAAATCTGCTAAAAATAGACTTAATTAGGAAAAATCTATGGAATTTTTAAAGAGATTATATAAATTTTCGCAGTCTTGGACTGGAACTGTAGTTATTGTTCTTTTGGTGATTTTTTTCTTTATACAAGCTTTTGTTATTCCTTCTGGTTCTATGAAAAACACCTTATTAGTGGGGGATTTTTTATTTGTTAAAAAATTTAGCTATGGTATCCCAACTCCTCATATTCCTTGGTTGGAAATTCCTGTTTTGCCAGATTTTAATAAAAATGGACATTTGATAAAAGCACAAGGGCCACAAAGAGGAGATATAGTTGTTTTTAGAAACCCTAGAAATGAAAAAGAACACTTTGTAAAGCGTTGTGTAGGTACAGGAGGAGATAGGATAGTTTATGCAAATAAAACACTTTATGTAAGAATGCATGAAGGTGATGATTTTATGAAAGAACATTATCCAAATGATCTTGTTACTCTTGGAGGGCAAATTTATGTAAAAGAACCTTATAAACAAAAAGGCATTCATTATGATCCAAAAAAAGATATAGAAAGTGATATCTTGCGCTTTCTTAGCATAGGTGATTTTGCTATGTCTCCAACTTATATTAAAGAACTTGGAAATCATATAGGTTTTAGCGGCGGAAATGCTTATGTTTTTGATGTACCTGAAAATGAGTATTTCATGATGGGTGATAATCGCGATTATTCTTATGATAGTCGTTTTTGGGGTTCTGTTCCTTATAAGTTGATAGTAGGTAAACCTTGGTTTGTATATTTCTCTTGGGATAAAGATAAAAATGTTCGCTGGGAAAGGATAGGGCGTTTTGTTGACACCTTGGAAAATGATGAACAATATATCCATGATCATGATGATGAGGATAAATTAAGCTAATGTTTGTGAAAAACACAAACATTATATTTTTAAAAGCGTGATTTCATCACCTTTTTTTAATTCACTTGTATTTTCTTCGCTTATAAGTAAAAACTCACTTTTAATAAGTGGAAGTATCATACCAGATCCAAATTTATTTTCATTAAATGGTGTAAAAATATCTTTTTCTAAATTTCCTAAGATGAGATTATTTCTTCCACTTTTAAGCTTTAAATCCATACCCATTTTGGCGTAAAATGTTAAAGGATTATCTAGGTTTCCACTTAATAAATCAATGATTTTTTTAGTAAAAATAAAACAAGAAAGATAAGCTGCCATAGGATTTCCTGGTAAAATCAATACGAAATTTTTACCCTTTTGATAAAGCTTAGTAGGCCTTGCAGGGCGTGCTTTTAAACCTTTAAAAAGCGGAGTAAAGCCTAATTCATCTAAAGCTTTTTCCATAAAATCAGCCTCGCCAACGCTTGCACCTCCTGAAGTGATTAAAAGATCAAAATTTGTATTTTTTAAAGCCTCTTTAGTGCTTTTAAAATTATCTTTGATAATACCTAAATAAGAAGCATTTTGAAGCATGGTTAGTAAAGGCAAAGCATTGGCATTATAAATACTTTCTTCATCACATTCTTGCCAAGGTTCTTTTAGCTCATTTCCACTTGAAAAAATACCTATGCGAATTTTTCTTATGACTTCTATTTTATAAAGCCCTTGAGAAGCAAGTAGGGCGATATGTTTATCATTAAGTTTAGTGCCTTTTTGAAGTAAAAGTTCACCTTTTTTTAATTCTTCGCCTTTATAACGATAGGCATTGTATTGTTTAGGAGCTTTTTTAATGATGAGTTTATTTTCTTCTATATACTCATCTTCTAGCATTAAGATAGTATCAGCATTTTTGGGCATTTTAGCCCCTGTCATGATTTTATAGCATTCATTTTTAGCAACTGTATAAAAATTTTTATCTCCTGCAAAAATAGTTCCTTTAATTTCCAAAGCCTCATTGATATCAGCATAATTAAAAGCATAGCCATCAAGAGCAGCATTGTCAAAACTGGGTAGATTTTTTCTAGCATATAAATCTTTAGCTAAAATTCTATCTTTTGCTTTTTCAAGGCTAATAAGTTCACTTTCATCTAAGCATGAAATTTGATTTTCTAAGTCTTTTAAGGTTTCAAAGATATTTTTCATTCTTCAAGCCTTGTGATTTTTACACCTAAACCTTTAAATTTTTCTTCTAAATTTTCATACCCCCTATCAAGATGGTAAATTCTATGGACTTTGCTTGTACCTTTAGCTGCAAGAGCTGCTAAGATAAGGGCTGAGGAAGCACGCAAATCTGTAGCCATGACATCAGCAGCGTTAAGTTCTTTTCCGCCTACTATAGTAGCAATATGACCATTGAGTTTAATATCCGCACCCATTCTTAAAAGTTCACTTACATGCATGAAACGATTTTCAAATAGTCTTTCATCGATAATACTAGTTCCATTAGCTTTTAAGGCTAATGCCATAAACTGCGCTTGCATATCGGTTGGAAAGCCTGGATATTCACTTGTCATGATTTCTACAGGTTTAATTTCTTTAGCAGGAAGTAGGGTGATACCATCTTCTGCAATCAGAGTTTCAAAACCCATTTGATGAAGTTTTGCTAAAACTGCACTAAGATGAGTGGCGTTAACTTTATCTAAAGTAATTTTAGAATTTGTAATAGCCCCTGCACAAAGATAAGTTCCTGCTTCAATTCTATCAGGTATAACGCTAAATTCTTTAAATTCTAAAAGTTCCCCATCACTACCATAAATTTCAAGCTCATCTGCACCTATGCCTTTGATTTCAAGTCCTGCGTCTTTTAAAACTTCGCAAAGTTGAACTACTTCGGGTTCTTTTGCAACATTTAAGAGTTTAGTTTTACCTTTAGCTAAAGCTGCTGCCATGATGATGTTTTCGCTACCTGTAACCGTGATTTTATCAAAAAGAATTTCATTGCCTTTTAAATTTCCACTAGCTACGACATAACCTTGTTTGATTTGTATATTTGCCCCCATTTTTTCCAAGGCTAAAAGATGTAAATCAATAGGTCTTTGTCCTATAGCGCATCCTCCAGGTAAAGATACTTCACAATGTCCAAAACGAGCAAGTAAAGGCCCTAGAGTAAGTATGGAAGCACGCATTTTACGCACAATGTCATATTTGGCTATAGTTTGATTAAGAGTGATTGTGTTTAATAAAGCACTATTGTTTTCAAAATTGACCTTAGCTCCTAAATTTTCTAGTAAAGATATAAGAGTTTTTATATCAGCAACATTAGGAACATTGTTGATTTTTACTTCGTTTTTGGCAAGTATGCTTGAAACGATCAAGGGTAGGGCGGCATTTTTTGCTCCGCTTATTGTAACATTTCCGCTTAGATGATTTGTGCCTTCGATTTCTAGATAAGTCATATTTTTCCTTGAAAAAGTTTAAAAATGCATCATTATAGCATTCTTAAACTTTTGAAAAAATATAATCAAGCTTGTTGGCTTTGGAGTTCTTGAATTTGAGCTTGAATTACATCTGCTTGAGATTTTAGCACATCAATTTGTTTTTGAAATGTCGTTTTCATTTGTTCGTTAGCGTTTGTCATTTTTTGAGTAAGTTCTGCAATTTTAGCTAAAATTTCAGCTAATTTTGCTATTAAAGCCTCTAATGCGGGATTTACGCCACCTTTGCTACTTTGGATGGAATTTTGGTCTTTGTGGTTTTCTATTTTTTCTTGACTTACTTTGATTTCATATTCTTTTTCATTTTTTGAATTTGTTTGACTTAAACTTCTTGCTTCATCTGAAATTTGAATTTTAACCACATTGTCACTATGAACATTACTTACCAAATCATTGTCTTTGTTTATTTGTGTTTGATAATTGCTAAAATTTTTTGTCAAAGTATCTATTTTCATCTTAAATCTTTTTAAATTAATTTATATTGTTATCGGTTTTTTTATTTATAAATTTATATTAATGATAATTATTTTAAGGATATTTTATTTTAGATTTTCATATTTATATTTTAAATGCAAAAAAGACTAAAGCTTCATAAAGTTTTTAAGTATTTTTTTACCTTTTTGAGTTAAAACCGCTTCGGGGTGAAATTGCAATCCATAAATAGGATATTTTTTATGTTTAATTGCCATAATAATATTTTCTGAATTATGAGCTAAAATTTTGCATTTTTTAGGCATAGAACTAATATACAAAGAATGATATAAGCAAATTTCAATTTCTTTTTTAATACCCTTAAAAATAGGATCTTTTTTAAAATAAAGTTTAGAAATTTTACCATGCATGGGATTTTGTATTTTAGAAACCCTGCCGCCAAAAACTTCAGCTATACACTGATGTCCTAAACATATACCTAAAATTTTTTTATTTTTTTTAAAATATTTGATTGCTTTTAAGCTTAATTTAGATTCCTTGGGAGAATGAGGGCCAGGAGAGATGATAAGATGAGTGAAATCAAATTTTTCTAATTCTTTAGCTTTTTTAAAGGTATCATTTTTTATCACTTTACATTCAAAACCAAGTTCTTTAAGATAATAGATGATGGTATAACTAAAAGAATCATAATTATCTATAAATAAAATTTTCTTCATTGTAATTTTACCTTTTTTAAACCACGCACGGAATTAATACAATAAATATTTTCTGCTTCAAATAAATCTTGTTTAAATAATGCTTTTTCTTTTATCAAACCAAGATTGATTAAGAAATTTCTATATACGCCATTTAACATACCGCTTTGAATTTGTGGAGTATAAAATTGAGAGTTTTTTTCTAAGATGAGATTGGTTCTTGAACCTTCGCAAAGTTCATCTTTTTCGTTAAAAAAAGCTATGTCATAACACAAGTTTTGATGCCATTTGTATGAGTGTTGATTATAAAAAGTACGCAAAGAGCTTTTGTGATAGAGATTGTCACTTTTTGAGTTAATTTTATCATCACTTAAAAGCAAAATATCGTTTGAATTTTGTTTTAAGGCACTTTGTTGAAATTCGTATCTTCCGTCTTTGTATAAAATAAGCTTTAAAATTCCTTCTTTGTGTGGATTTTTAAAGGGTAGGGGAAAATTATAAAATAAAGAGTGTTTTTTATGGAAAATTTTTTCATCGAGTTTAAAAAGTGTAAAATTTTGATATTCTTTATAAGAATTTTTTTGATTTAAAATATTATAAAAATCTTTAAAGATGTTGTGAGTATTAAAATTAAATTTAAGAGCTGAATTTATAAGCCTTAATAAATGTTCTTTTAAAAATAAAATTTGAGAATTTTTAAAATACATGGTTTCAAAAAGATGAAAATCACAAGGATTTAAGATCGCGCTTTTAAGTTTTAATTCTTCAAATTCATCTTTGAAATTTGAGTCCCAAACCAAGCCACTACCCGTGCTATAAGTATAAATTTCATCTTGTTTTTCTAAGGTGCGTATGGCTACGCTAAATTTATTTTTATTTTTGTGTATTAAACCTATGGTTCCGCAGTAAATACCACGCTCTCTTTGTTCTAATTCTTTAATAAATTTGATACTTTCAAGCTTTGGAGCACCTGTAATAGAACCGCAAGGAAAGAGAGCTTTAAAAATTTGATATAAAGAAATATTTTTTTTAAGTTTTCCTTGTACGCTTGAAGTCATTTGATGTAAAGTAGGATGACTTTGAATTTCAAAAAGTTTGGTTTTTAAGCTTTTTTTTGTGATGATTTTTGAAAGATCGTTGCGTAAAAGATCGCAAATCATAACATTTTCACTTAGATTTTTTGTATCATTTTGCAAGAAGGTTTTATTTTCTTCATCTTTTATAGGATCTTTATCACGCTTAATTGTGCCTTTCATAGGTTTTGTAAATATTTTTCTTTTTTTGGTCTTGAAGAAAAGTTCAGGTGAGAAGGACAAAATTTCTCTTGTTTCATCTTTTATAAAAGCTTTAAATTCAGTATTTTGTCTAGAAAGCAAAAGTTTAAAAAGTTCAAAAGAATCCATTTTGCTATGAAATTTAAAATTTTGAGTGAGGTTGATTTGATAAACTCTTCCTTTGGAGATTGCCTCTTTAACCTTGATGAAATTTTCTTTGTAATTATCTTGATCTAAAAAATTTATAAATTCAGGAATAAATTTTTCTTCATCAATATCTTCTTTTTGAAATTTTTTTCTTTTTTTAAAAGCAAATATAGACAAATAAGCTTTTTTACTTGTGAAATTTTTATCTTGAAAATATCTATATAGCTCATAATCAGCAAGCATTAAAATATAAAAATCATTTTTATATTTTTCTATAAATTTAAAGCACTTTTTACTTTCTTTGTGGTTAAAGGCTTTTAAAGTGTGTTTTAAATCATAGTAAAAATATCCACCAAAAACAGCATAGTTTTCAAGAGTCACTTAATTCCTTTGCAACCTGTGCGGCAAGTTTTAATTTATCATTATCAAAATGAGTATAAATTCTTGAAGTATTTAAACTCGCATGTCCTAAAGCTTCTTGAACTAAAATTAAATCTTTTTGCTTTTTATAAAGTAGGGTGGCAAAAGTATGACGCAACATGTGAGCACCATTTTTTTGTTTGCGAATTCCTGCACGAAATAAAAGCTGTTCTACTATGCGACTGACATAAGATTGGGTCAGTGGAGTGCCTTTTTTATTGACAAAAAGCAGGGCGTCTTTGCTCATATAATTAATACTTACATTTTTAAGCAAATCGTAAATAAGTTCTTTTTTTATCATTACAACACGATATTTATTGCCTTTAGCTCTTATTCTTATGATATAAAGATCGTTTTCTTCGCTAATATCACCCATTTTGATATTGATAGCTTCGCTTACCCGTATGCCTGTAAAAATGATGATTTTAATAATAAGTTTATTGCGTATGGTATTGTTTTTAAAATCTGCATTTTCAATAGCATCAAGAAATTTTTTAAGTTCTTCTTCACTCATAAATTCAGGTAATTTTACCCCTTTAGAACCCGCTATACCTGCCCAGTTTTTAAGATTGATATTGAAAATATGCGCTTTTTCATCTTCTTCATTTTGCTTGTCTAAAAAATCAAAAAAATTAATCACAGCAATACGGTAATTTTTTTTACTTGCATCTGATAAAGCACCTGTTATACTTGCTAAAACTTCTACAATGAGTTCTTCATCAATCTGTTTTAAAGAGTAAAGCTTGTAAAAATTTAAATATTCAAATACTTTTTTTAAAGGATTAAAATAAGTATTAATTCCACTTAAACCAGCATTTCTTGCTTTTTTTGCTAGAGCGTCAAGTTCTTCAATGTTTTTTACACCTTTTGCAAGAGCAAAATTAACTTCTGCTAAAGCTTGTGGATTTTTTAATTCTTTGTTAGATAGCGAGTTGAGTTTAAATTTTACATATTTTGCTAGCCAAAATAAGAATGATTTTTCAAAATTTTCTTCACAATCTAAAGGGTATTTCATAAAAACTTTTCCTAAATCTAAAATTTTAGCTTTTTAACTAGAAAAGGTATTTTAGTATTAACTTAGTAAAAAAAAGCTTTTTTAGGAAAAAGTTTGTTTTTATATGCAAGCCAAAAAGATTGAAATATTTTTTTAAATAAATCTTATATCAATCATAAAAAGATATGATAAAAGGTAAAAATATGTAAAATTTATAATTTTGTATTGAAAACTGTAATTTTCAAACTTTTTTATATACACCTAGATTATTCTACTTTGATATAGATTAAGCTACTATTTTTACATACTTTTATGATTTTACCTTTTGAGTGAAATAAACTTATCCATAAAATATAATGTAAAAAATTGATAATTTTATTTTGTAAATTAAAATTATATTTTACTTTTCTTGAAAACTATAAAGAATATTTAAAAATTAAATTATTTTATATTATTATCAAAATATATATAAAAATGATAACTTGTGCATTCAATTTTTTAATCCCCTATTCTTGATTTTTAGTTAAAGTAAATATTCTTAGTTATAAAATTTTTAAGAATATTTTTATTTTAATAGTTTTATAATATTTATTACACAAAAACTTAATAAAAAGTTTTATCAAAACCAAATTTCAAGGAGAAGGTAATGAAATTTCCAGTAAAATTAGCAAGATCTATTGTCGTATGTGCTTTTTTAGCAGGTATAAGTGCTAGTGCATTAAGTGAAGGTAAAGAATATGTAATTCTTAAAAATCCTATTACTAACGCTGATAATTCATTGATTGAAATTTTTTCTTATCGCTGTACTCATTGCTATGATCATCACAAATTTAACACCATGGGTAAAATTAAAGAAAAATTACCTAATTTAACTTATAAATTTTATCCTGTAAGTTCTATGGGAGATTATGGAAAGCAAGCTAATGAAATTTTTGCTTTTGCGGCATTTAAGGATGGTGTAAATAAAATTGATCCTACGGATAAAAACAGTTTAACTCATAAAGTTGCTGAAGCTTATTTTAATGCATATTTTAAGAAAAAACAAAGATGGGAAAATGGTAAAAATCCTGAAGCTTTTTATAGTGTCGGTTTAAAGGCAATGAATGTAAGTAAAGCTGATTTGGAAAATTTCTTAAAAACTCCAGAGGCTGCAGAGTTTTTAAAAAGTTATGAAATTGCCAATCCCATTTCGCAAAATTATGGCACCCCTGCTTTTGTTGTTAATGGAAAATATCAAATCATTCCAAGTGCAATCAACTCTCCAGAGGCTTTGATTGAAATTACTAAAGAACTTAGCAAGCAAAAATGAGTTGTATAAAAATGAAAGATAATTGCAGAAATTTTTCAATTTCTAAATGGCAAGATACGCGCAAACCTTGGTTAATTTTGATTATAGTTACTATAGGGCTTACTTGTATAGCGCATTTTTTATTTCAAGAATATCTTTTTATGGAACCTTGCGAACAATGTGTGTATATAAGATTTGATATGCTTGTTATGGCTATAGGTGGTATGATTGCATTAATCAACCCTAAAAATAATATTATAAAAATTTTTTCTTATGGCTTAGCTTTTTATGGAATTTGGCTTGGCTTGGAGCATTGTATAACTTTAAATCATATTCATGAAGTGGTTCATTCTGAAAATCCTTTTGCAGGTGTAGATGGATGTCGTGAAATTCCTATTTATCCATTTAATTTACCTTTGCATGAGTGGGCTCCTAGTTGGTTTTTGCCAACAGGAGAATGTGGGATGGATACCCCTGTAGTTCCAGAAAATGCTTATAATCATCTTAATGCTTTTCAAAAATTTTTTATAGGAACTCCACCTAATTTTGAAAATGGGCTTTATAGCAATGGTTGGTATTTGATTCCTAGTTTAAAGTTTATGAATATGGCAATTTGCTGTCTTATAGCATTTTTATGTTGTTTTATTGTGCTTTTTGCAATGTTTATAGCCTATGTTTTAGATAAAAATAAACCTAATGCTAAAATTTTTGCATTGGTGATTGTTATTTTGGTTTTGGTGCTTAAATTTATAGGCGAACCAAAAAATCCAAATCAAAATATAGCTAGTTTAAATCATTTAAATCAAGTCATTTAAAGATACTCTTAAAATACACAACAAATTATTTTTGTTGTGTATTATTAAAATTTTATTAAGCTATCTTAGGATGGCTTAAATAATTTTAAAGGATTGATCATGAGACTTAGCAAAACTCTTTGTATGGCACTTTTGGCGGGTTCTACCCTACTTGCACCTAATGCTTTAATGGCCATGGGTGGTCCTAGTGGAGCGAAAATAGATTGGCAAATTCAAGGACAAATAGGTGTGATTAAAATGAATCCTTATGGATTGTCTCCTTTGACCGCTATTATTATGGATAATGGTTATGTCTTAAGTGATATAAAAGTAACCATTGTTCCTAAACCAAATGGTCAAACTATTTCTTATAATGTGAATTCTAAAATGGCTAAGACTTATGGTGGAATTCCTATTTTTGGACTTTATCCTTCTTATTTAAATACAGTAAAGGTAAGTTATACTAAAACTGCAAATGGTAAAAGTCAAAAAGTCATTGATGAGATTTATAAAATTACAACTCCAGGGGTTAGCATAGAACCAAGTGGAAGTACTGATCAAAGAGGAACTCCTTTTGAAAATGTGAAAGTATTAAAAATGGATCCAAAATTTTCAGATAGGCTATATTTAGTAAATAATGCTCCTGGAAAACAATCTGGCAAAGGCTCACAATCTGTATGGAATAATCCTGTAGGTGGTGCTATGGAATGGGATGAAAATTCAAATGTCTTTATCATAGATACTAAGGGTGAAATCAGATGGTATTTTGATAACGATAAACTAATGAACTGGGATAATATTTACAATCGTGGAATTATGATGGGTTTTCATCAAAACAAAGATGGAGCTTTAACTTGGGGATTTGGTCAAAGATATGTAAAATACGATATCTTAGGAAGAGAAATTTTCAATCGCAAATTACCTGCTACCTATATAGATTTTTCTCATGCTATGGACAATATGCAAAATGGGCATTATTTATTAAGAGTAGCTTCAGCAAATACTTTGCGTCCAGATGGTAAGCATGTACGCACAGTGCGTGATACTATTATAGAAGTAGATGAGAATGGTAATGTTGTTGATGATTGGAGATTGTATGAGATTTTAGATCCTTATAGAAGTACTATTATCAAAGCTTTAGATCAAGGTGCAGTGTGTTTAAATATAGATGCAAGCAAAGCGGGTAAAACTTTAAGTGATGAAGAACTTGCCAAAATGGATGAAAGCGACAAATTTGGAGATATAGCAGGTACAGGTATAGGTAGGAATTGGGCTCATGTAAATAGCGTTGATTATGATCCAAGTGATGATAGTATTATTATTTCTAGTCGCCATCAAAGTGCTGTTGTTAAAATTGGTCGTGATAAAAAAATAAAATGGATTTTAGGGGCACATAAAGGGTGGAATAAAGAATTTCAAAAATATTTATTGCAACCTGTAGATAAAAATGGCAAAAAAATTGTTTGTGATGATGATTATAGCAAATGCCCAGGTTATGAAAATGACAATGGTGGATTTGATTTCACTTGGACGCAACATACAGGCTGGAGAATTGATAGTAAATCAAACAAGCGTTATATTTATATAAGTGTTTTTGATAATGGTGATGCAAGAGGAGCTGAACAACCTGCGTTTGCAAGTCAAAAATATTCTCGTGCTGTAATTTATAAAATCGATCAGCAAAATAAAACTGTGGAACAAATTTGGGAATATGGTAAAAATCGTGGAAATGAATGGTTTTCTCCTGTAACTTCTCTAACTCAATATGAACCAGATAAAGATTCTATTATGGTTTATAGCGCAACAGCTGGAATGGCTTTTGATCTTAGCAAAGGTGTAAGTCTTGGGGAACCAAAACCTGAAATTGATGAATTTAACTGGGGTGCTAAGGAGCCTTCGGTTCAAATTCAATTTAGCGGTTCAGGCACGGGTTATCAAGCAATGCCTTTTAGTGTTGATCAAGCATTCAATCCTAAAAAATAAATAAGCCCAAAAATAAATTTGGGCTTATTTATTTTTTTTAAATAAAATTATCTTTGAAAATTTTATTTAATCAAGGATATAGTATGCGTAATTTTTTTTGCAAATTTGTTTTAGCGCTTGTATTTTGCTCAAGTTTTGCGTTAGCAAATAATAGTTTTATTACTCTTAATCCAAATTTACCCAACTCCGAAAATAGTGTAATAGAAGCATTTTCTTATAAATGTATACATTGTTATAATCATCATAAATTTGGAACCCTTGAAAAACTAAGAGAAGCTTTTCCAAATTTACATTTTAAACTCTATCCTGTAAGTTTAATGAATGGAGATTTTTCCAAAGAAATGAATGAGCTTTTTGCCTTTGCTCAATACAAAGATGAGCAAAATGGTAAAGACGCGAGTTATTCTGATAGTTTATCTCATAAACTTGCTGATGTTTATTTTGTTTCTTATTTTTTAAACAAGCAAAGAAATTTTTCGAATTTAGATGAATTTTACGACATAGGTTTAAAGGCTATGAATGTAAATAAAAATGAAGTATTAAATTTTTTAAATACCCCAAAAGCTAAAGAAATTTTAAGCGAGTTTCAAAGAGCTAATGATATAGCTAAAACCTATGGCACCCCTGCTTTTGTTGTTAATGGAAAATATCAAATTAACCCAAGTGCAATCAATTCGATGCAAGATTTAGAAGATCTAGTTAAAAAATTAAGCAATATGAAATAATAAATTTTTTAAGGCAATAAAAATTGCCTTAAAATTATTTTTTGATCATATTTGTATAAGGTCCATAGCGATGTTGGGTTGTAGAAAAGCTATCATCATAAGGTCCTACATCCATATCTAAAGGCTTAACCTTTCTATCTGGAAAGTCTTTATCTCTATTTGCTTTAATAGGACGAGCTTGTGAATTCATGTAAGCTGCTACATCATAAGCATCTTCAAGACTTAAGTCAGGCGCACCTTGAGGCATATTTTCTTTAATATAAGAAGCAGCTTTGATAAGACGATACATTCCAGCTCCTGTATTATAACTATCATTGCCCCAAAGTGGTGGATAAAGATAATACGCCCCTGCACTATCCTCATTTTTAAGTCCTAATCCATTTTCTTGATGACAAACGGCACATTTATCCATATAAATTGCCTTACCTTTTTTAGGATCAGCTGCTCTCGAGATGAAATCTATCTTCTTAAGCCCCTGCCCTTCTATCTTAGCTCCTACTGGAACTCCTTGAGATAACCATTGCATATAAGTTAGCATGGCTTTCATTTCAGGCGCATCACTAGGCATTCTTTTGCCATTCATAGAGCGTTCAAAACAGCCATTGATCCTATCTGCTAAGGTAATTACTTTATCTCCTCTGGCATTATATTGTGGAAATCTTGCCCAAATTCCTACAAAACCTGATTGATTTTGTACACTTCCACCATTAGCATGGCAACTTGAACAAGAAAGATTATTTCCCGCAAATCTTTTTTTAGGATCTTTGGCCTGTGGACCTACATATTTACTTGTTTCATTAAGAATTTTATTTCCCAAAATAACCATTTTGCTATATTCTGAATTTTTTGGCATTTTAGTTTCATCTATGGTACCATCTTCATTTAAAGCCTTAGGTAAATTCCATTTGGCAGTAGGTAGATCAATACCTGTTGCACTCTTAGTTTTTTCCAAATTTGGATCTAAGGCTAAAGCACAACTTCCACATAACAACAAAGTTAAAACTATAGAAAATTTATTCATCATTTTTCCTCCTTAAATTTGTCTAATTCGAATTCAGTATATAACTTTGCTTCAAAAAAGTCAATAAAAGTTAATAATATTTCAATAAAAAACTTCAAATTCTTAAAACAATATTTATTTGCCTTATAATTAAAACTTTAAAATAAAAATAAAGTTTTTTTTGATAAAATTGAAGTTTGCAATATTTTTAAAGGTTGGTTTAATGAAAAATTTAAGCATTCAAGAAAAAAAAGACTTAGATAACTGCGTTTTTCAAAATCTTGGAAGGCAAGATACTTTTACTTTAAGTGCGATTTTTAAAAATTTTTATTTAAAAATTAAAGCATTTATTTATTCTAAATAATACCACTTAAAATCTTTTTTTGTGTAAGAAAGATCTTTAAAAGAAGGCGATTGGATAAATAGTTTGCACTCTTTATCCAAATTTTCTATTCCGTATATTTTCATAGCCATTCTTGAGTCATGTCTTGTAAGTTCTATTCCAACGCAAGCTTGATTGTTGATTTTATAAAGCAAAGTACCACCATCTTTTTCATCTATATTTAAAACATCCAAATTCCTATCTTTACTCATATCTTTTACATCTTTACTAAAAGAATATCGGAGTTTATAATATATCATAATATCCTGCATGGTATTTTTCAAATTTTGTAAATTTTCATTAATCAAGTATCCATTATTTTTATAAAGTTTTAAAAAATCTTCATTAAGAAATTTTTGAAAACTTTTATCTTTAGATAATTTTTGACAAGAGTTATAGCTATTTAAAATTCTAACTTGACCAGCTTCTATTAAAAGCTCAAGGCAATCTTTATTTTCTTGTGAAAATTGTACTAATTTAACTTCTTGAATCTTAAAATCTTTGTTCGGTTTTTTTTCATAAGCAAAATCATTTAATTTTTCGTAAATATTAGCAAAACTTAAAGAATATAAACTAAAAAAAAATAAAATACACTTTTTCATTGAAAAAAATCTTTGTATTTATTTTTTAGAAATTCCACGACTTCTAAAATTTCATCAACCCCTTCTTTGTTCGAATTTTCGAGCACATTATCTATATTATCGATATAAGCTTCTATTGCATTTTCTAATTTTTCTCTTTTAACTCCAGCGTATAAAAGCATAGCTTCTAAAACTATGCTAAGCTCATATTGTAAATCTTCTAGTTCATTTTTTAAGGTTTTATTATTGTTTTGATTCATTGTTTTCCTTTTTAAGTTCTTTGCTTTTAATTAAATCAATAATTTGAGCCTTAATATGATTATAATTTGCTCCATCTTTAAATGTCGCAAAAAGTCCACCACTAGCATTTTTATGTCCACCACCACCTACTAAATTTTTAGCCATTAAACTTACATCTATTTTTCCATTTGCACGAAAACTTAAGGTTTTTCTAGAACTAACATCAATAAAAAAGTCATAATCAGGATTTTTTACTAAAAAATCATTTCCAATAACAGAAGTATTGCCTATATTTGAAGTTAAGATGCCTTTATGGCCTTCATATTCTATACTGAAATTTTCTTTTAGCTCACTTAGTTTTTCAACTACAAAATAAGAAATTAAATTAGAAAGAGTATCATCATTTTTTCTGGCAAAATAATCCTTTTTTATAAAATGAGTAGCATTATCGAGTAAAATATTCGCATTTTCTTTTCCTATAAATTTCCAAGCCTTATCAAGCAAGAAAAACATATAATCAATTTGCGATTCTTTAAACATCACGCGATTTATTTCTTTTGCATTGGCAATCAAGCCTAAAAAAACCTTTCCAAGTTCAAAATTTTCATCCTCGCTTAGCCAAATATCAACAGCATTAACTACATCAACAAATTTTGAAAGTTTTAAAACTGGGGTGCAGATTTTAGAGAAAAAATCATAAACGATTTTAGTTGCACATCTTTTAGAATCAAGTAAATACCAAGAATATTTTTGAGCGCATTCTTCACCACTCTGATGATGATCAAGAAGAAAAATTTTAATATTTTTCTCTTTACAAATTTTTTCAAATTCTTCGCATTGATTTAAATTTAAATTTAAATCTGTTATTAGAATAATAGCTTTTCCGAAATTTTCATCTTTTTCTATATCGCCTATAATAGAGTTAAAATTTTCATTAATTTCTTTACCATAATTAGAATTATAAAATTTCACATTTTTAAAATAAAAATTTACTACAAATTGACAAGCATAACCATCAAGATCTGTATGTGAAAGATGATAAATTTTCATTATATTCCTTAAAGTTCTATCCTAATAATACCCTCGGTATTAAAATTTGTATTTTCTGCAATTTCTGCAAAACTTAACACTACTATATTAATGCTAAAATTATAACAAATATCAGCAATGAATTTTCTAAGCTGCGGTTCAACGCAAAGTATAAAAGGCTTGATACGACCATTTGCTACCGCGGCAACTTCAGCCCTTAGAGTATCTACTAAAGTGCCTGTTTGAGCTACACTTAAAGGCAAGTGATAACTTCCATCTCTAAATTGTACATTTTCCATTAAAACTGCAGAGCTAGCAGAGTCTAAGATAAAAATATCCAAATTTCCTTTATCATCTAAATACATATTTGTAATCATCCTAGCTAAAGACGCCCTTACATGTTCAATAATCATATCAAAACTCTTGCTTACTTCTGCTATATCGCTTACAGATTCTAAAATAGTAAGCATATCTTTAATTGGTATGTGATGCTTAAGCAAGTCTTTGAGAATTTTTTGAATAAGACTTACAGGTGCAACACCTAAAGCACCTTCTACAATGATTGGATAATCATTTTTAACCTTATCAAGAAGATTTTGCACCTCTTGGCGTGTGAGAAGTTCGCTTGCGTGTGCTTTGATAAGTTCGCTCATATGTGTTGAAATAACACTTGCAGGATCTATTACTATATAGCCATTTAATGTTGCTTCATCTTTTAAATTCGCATCAATCCAAAGTGCATCAGAGTTAAAAGCGGGTTCTTTTGTAGCAATCCCTTCTATCTCTTCTGTGATAAAACCACTATCCATGGCTAAATATTTATCCGGATAAATTTCAGCACTTGCTATAGACACGCCCTTGAGTTTAAAACTATACTCATTTGGTTTAAGTCTTAAATTATCTCTTATTCTTATTTTTGGCATTAAAAATCCTAAACTTTCAGCAATGCTTCTTCTCATTGAGCGAATTCTTTCTGTAAGTTCGTTTTCAGCAAGCTTAATAAGTCCGTATCCAAGTTCAAGTTCTAAAATTTCAACTTTGAGTATGTCGTTAATCTTGTGCTCTTCTTCTTTGAGAATTTCTTCTTCGCTTTTCTTAGCAGGCGCTGCCGTTGTCCCACCTGCTCCACTTTGAGATGCAGCTGCAGCACTTGGTTTGCTTTTTTTAACTGTGGTTATATCAATTTTACCTTCCTTAACCTGCTTGGTAAGATAGCCAAGACTTAAAAAAACTAAAGCCATAAAGCCCAAGGATAAAGTTGGCAAACCAGGTACTAACGCAAAGATAAAAAGTACAAAACCTACTATTAAAAGCGTGCGATATTCACTTAAAAGTTGAGTTAAAGTTCCTTCTGCAAAATTTTCCTCATCTTTGCTTGCACGAGTGATAATTATAGCGGTTGCAGTAGAAGTAATAAGCCCTGGAATTTGCGATACAAGTCCATCACCTATGGTTAAAATAGTATAGGTAGATGCAGCATCGCTTAAAGCCATATCGTGCTGAAAAGATCCTATTAAAAAACCACCTATGATATTTATAATAGTTATGATAATTCCTGCAACAGCATCTCCTTTGATAAATTTAGAAGAACCATCCATTGCACCATAGAAGTTTGCCTCAGCAATAACTTCTTGACGTCTTGCTCTAGCGGTTTGTTCATCGATAAGTCCCGCATTTAAATCCGCGTCAATAGCCATTTGTTTACCCGGCATTGCATCAAGTGTAAATCTTGCTTGTACTTCAGAAACCCTTGTACTACCTTTTGTTACAACCATGAAATTAATTAATACTAAGATACAAAATACAATCACACCAATGACCATATTTCCACCAACAACAAATTCTCCAAATGCTGCTATAATCTCACTCACAGCTTCAGGGCCGTTTTGCCCTTCGCTTAAAATCATCCTTGTAGTAGCTATATTTAAAGAAAGTCTAAATAAAGTAATAATCAAGATTAAAGTTGGAAAAGTTGTTAAATCTGTCGGTTTAGGTATATAAATAGAAATTAAAATAATTAATACTGATAAAGCTATACTTAAAGCTAAGAAAAAGTCCAAAATAGGACTTGGTAAAGGAACTATGATAATAGCTAAAATGCAAACTAAAAAACCAACAATAGTTAAGCTTTTAGCTTTTAAAACAGGAGCAATTAAAGGCCCCAAAAAAGGAAAAACTAAATCGACTATTTTATTTTTTGCCATTATTTTTCATAATATCTTCTAAAGTAATAGAATCTAAAAATTCATCTACTTTATTTTGTAAATTTACTAACATAGGCATTAAGGTGCAATTTTTTTCTTTATTATTTGGACAAGTACCACCACTGCATTCAAATACACTGATATCCTTTTTTTCAGCACTATTAACAATTTCTTTTATAGTATATTGATTTGGTTCTTTGATTAATGCAAAACCACCTTTTGCCCCTTTAAAGGATTTTAACAAACCATCTTTAGCTAAAGTTTGTAAAATTTTAGCTAAAAAACTTTTGGGAATATCAAGCTCTAAAGCTAAAGAATCTACATCTTGAGGTGTTTCTTTTTGAGAAATATAAATTAAAGAAAGTAAAGCGTATTCGCTAGCTTTGGTAAATAGCACAGATTCTCCTTATTATAACTATAGAAATAGCTGTAATTATAATAAATAATTCTTAGAAAAAGACTTAAATTTTGACAAAACCTTCTAAAAAGGATAAATTCAGTTTATTTTTTGCTTTTTAAGATAAAATTACAGTTCTTTAATTTTATTATTTTACCAATCAGGAGGTCTATCATGGCTTTGGATTCGGCCAAAAAAGCAGAAATAGTTGCGAAATTCGCTAAAAAACCAGGTGATACTGGTTCAACAGAAGTTCAAGTAGCTCTTTTAACTGCAAGAATTGCAGAACTTACAGAACATTTAAAAATCTACAAAAAAGACTTTTCATCAAGACTAGGACTTCTAAAACTTGTAGGTCAAAGAAAAAGACTTTTATCTTATCTTAAAAGAAAAGATTATAATTCTTATAGTAAGTTAATTACTGAATTAAATCTTAGAGATAAATAATTTTTAAGCCCTTTTTACGGGGCTTTTTCTTTTTAAATTTCTTCTTTTGTAATCAGTTTTATATATCAAAAATACAAGAAAAATCTTACAAGATTTCCCTTTGTCCTTTGGCATCAGGTTCGCTTAAAATCCCGTTTTGCGTAAGTTGTTCAATAATATTTGCAGAGCGGTTATAGCCGATTTTTAAACGGCGTTGCAAATAAGAAATGCTTGTTTTTCCATCTTCTAAGATCACTCTTTTGGCTTCTTCATAAAGCTCATCTACTTCCCCATCAAAGCTTTCATTTGTTGTAACACCCACGCTTTGCTGATCTTTTAAAAAGCTTTCATCATATTCTACGCTTTGTTGATCCTTTAGAAAATCCACGATTTTTTCTATTTCAAATTCGCTTGCAAAAGGCGCATGCAAACGCACTATAGAGCTTGTTCCAGGAGGAGTAAATAAACAATCCCCTCTTCCAAGTAAACTCTCAGCACCCATAGCATCTAAAATAACTTTAGAGTCAATTTTTTGCCCTACTTTATAAGAAATTCTACTTGGCAAATTCGCTTTGATCAGCCCTGTTACAACATCAACAGAAGGTCGTTGCGTAGCTACAATCAAGTGAATTCCACTTGCTCTTGCCATTTGCGCAAGTCTTCCTATATAAAATTCTACATCTTTACCCGCAGTCATCATTAAATCAGCAAGTTCATCAATAATTACTACAATAAAAGGGAGCTCTTCGCTACCTAATTCTTTCATTTTCTCATTGTAATTTTCTATATTTTTGGTTTTTGCATCAGCCATTAAACGATAGCGTCTTTCCATTTCAGCCACCATATTTGAAAGTGCATTGACTGCTTTTTTTGGATCTGTGATAACAGGAGTTAAAAGATGAGGAATATCATTATAAATGCTAAATTCAAGCATCTTAGGATCTATCATCATCAAACGCAAGGTTTTAGGAGAGTTACGATATAAAAGACTTAAAAGCATAGAATTTATCCCCACACTTTTACCGCTACCTGTAGTTCCTGCGATGAGTAAATGCGGAAGTTTTTTAAGATCGGTTACAAAAGCATTGCCTACTATATCTTTGCCCAAAGCTATAGTTAAAGGACTTTTAGCATTTTTAAAAACTTCGCTTTGTAAAATTTCTCTTAGATAAATAGTTTGAATTTCATCATTTGGGACTTCTATGCCTACAACATCTTTTCCTGGTATTGGAGCTTGAATACGGATTGATTTTGCCATTAAAGCCATAGTTAAATCATCTTGTAAATTTAAAATACGACTTACTTTCACATCTGCGCTAGGACGAAATTCAAAAGTAGTTACCACAGGACCAACATAAGTGCTTATAACATCGCCACCTATTTTAAAACGACGCAACTTTTCAAGAAGATTATAAATTTTTTTATCTATTTCACTTTCATTGATTTCTTGTCTATGCTCTTTTGGATTAGCTAAAAAATCTAATGGTGGCAAGGTGAAATCTTTTGGTTTTTCTATCTCACCCTGCTCTATTTCACGCAATAAAGCTTGGTTAATAGCAATTTCTTTGGCTAAAACTGCTTTTTGAAGTTTAATTTCTTGATCATTTGTTTTTTCATTATCGATTTTAATTTCTGTATTTTGGATAAAATCGAGTGTATTTTTTTCTTCTATAACTATTTCATTTATATTTTTTATAGGAGTAGGTTCTATATAAGGATGATTTAACTCTTCTACAATAGGAGTAAATTCGAAGATATTGTCTGCTTTATCTGGATTTTTATTTTCATTTATTTTGTTTGATTCTTCTGTTTCTGTTTTGATTGTCTTTGAGTTATTAAAACTGTATTTATTCCCTTCTATAATATCGCTTGAATTTATCGCATCATATTCTTCTAATTTTTTAATTTCTTGTTTTACTTTATTTTCTAAAATTTCATTTTGATAGGCTTTGTATTCTTGTTCTAGTTTTTCTTTTTTTATCAAATTCTCTCTAAGTTCAAGCTCTTTTGTGAAAATTTTTGGTTTAACTTCCTGTTTAGAAACTGGAATTTCAATATTTTTACGCTTATAACTTGGCTCATCTAAATTTTTATTTGTATCTATTTGCTTTATATCTTCAAGTTTTTTAGGTTTTAAAAAACGTTCAGGAATCATATCTACCCCTTCCTCTGAAATAAAATTAAAATCTTCATCAAGGCTAATGCTCATTTTGCTAGCCTTTTGTGCGAAATTTCGCACTTGTTGAGAATGCTCATACACAAAACTTCTTGATTCTTTTAAGCTTTGTGTATCAATCTCTATGGTTTCATCTAAAATTTGATTTTTTAGTTTTTCAAAGTTTTCCTTAGCTGTGGTAATTGAATTTTTACTTGCATTGATATTGCAATCTTTGATTATCTGTTCTAAGTTATTGGTTTTTTCTTTTTTATTTATTTGCAAATTCTCATAAATACTATCTTGCAAAATATTTAATTTTGGAGCCATAGGTTCTGATTTACCTACATCTTCTTTCTCATTTTCTCCGCCAAATACACGCATAAGTAAAGATTTAAAAGCTTGCTCTACTTTTAATAAAAAAGTAAAATCTAATTCTATTTTTAAAATTTCTTTTGCAAATTTCGGAAACAATAAGATCAAAGAAAATAGCAAAAGTAAAAGAGCAAAAATTCCACTCCCTGTATGTCCTAAGATTATAGAAAAAAATCCATATACAATTTCTAAAATATACCCAAACTCTCTATAAAAGACAGAAAATAAAAGCAAAGTAGAAAAAAAGGCCAAAGAAAAACCAAAAAGCTCTCTACGCTTAAAATTTTCTATTTTATAATTTTTTCTATAGTAAAGATAATTTAACACAAGTAAAAAAAATGGATAATAATACCCAAATTCTCCAAATAAAAATAAATTAGCCTTGTAAACCCATTCTCCCATGCTAGGTGCTAGCATACAAAGACAAATATAAAAAATAACAAGTGTAGAGCTGGTAAAAATGGCTTCTTTTTTAATATTCTTTCCTTAAAAATAAAATCAAAGCCAAATTATACCATAAATTTTTACATATAATTTAATAAGCTAAGTTGAGAAATTGTTGTACTAGCCTTAAGAGAAGCTTGATATGCAAGTTGAACTTGCATTAAATTCATCATAGCTTCACCATAATCTACATCAATAACATTTGACTTAATGCTTTGCACATTTACGCTTAAGAAATTTACTCGAGTATTGACACCATCTATAGTATTATGATAAGCTCCCATGGTTGTATTAAGCTTGCTGATATGATCTGCTAAATGATCGAGTCTTTCTAAAGCTCCTTGCATTCCGGTATTTCTTGGATCGGCCGAATTTCCATCGGCTCTCATATTACCACTTAAAACCGCATCTATCATAGTATCTAAATCTTTTATAAGATCAACATTTGGTTCATCTATAACTAAAGCATTATTGGCACTAAAACTAAAATTTGGACCATTCTCTACTTGCGCAGTTGTAGTATAAGGTGGTTGCGGAAAATGTCCACTTTGAGAATCACTTAAAGAAATTCCTATGTTGGTTCCTGAGGATAGCTTATCGGTAACGCTAATGCGACCTTTATAATCCATGCTTACATCAACAGTAGCTTGAGAATCTTTCATGAGTTGTTGTAAACTATTATAACCATTTGCATCAACTTTTCCATTTGTAGCTGTTATGCTTTGGGTTGGAATTTTATCTGCGGCAAACATACCTATAATATCATTGATTTGACCATAAGTAATATCATTTGATCCTGTAACAACTCCACTATTTCCAGTTGCAGGATCAGTATGGGTTATAGGAAAACTTATGGTTTGACCTGGATTATTAGGATCAGGATAGCTTACAGTTGAAGTTTGTAAATTTATAGTAACATCGTAAGAATTTCCACCTTTGGAATTGACTTTTAAATTTAAAGTAGTACCATTTAGACTATTTCCTGCCATTACCTCGCTAAGTTTGGTTGAATCAGTTGCATAAGCATTACTTCCTTTAATAACTTGAGAAACATTACCATAAACAGTATTTCCATCTTTTTCAAAATAAACATTATCATAATCTGCACCATTGGCTTTGTTGCCAGCTGAATCAGTCATATTGCTTTTAATAAAATCAGTTTGAGCTAAACTAAAGGTAAACTCTTGCTCTTTTCCATCTTTTCCTGTTAATTTAATAGTAACTGGACTAGTTGGATTGGTAATATCACCATTTTTCATAGCCTCTTGCATAACAGCATTGGTAACATTATCCATGTTAAGATCATTATCCTTAACAAATTTTTCCATTGCCTTGAAACTTTCTGTTTTGTCCATTTGTGGAGTATAGGCTACGGCATGAAAGTCTAATTTATTATTGCCTTGTTTTAAATCTGTGATTTGAATTTGACCACTATTATTGATGCTTACTTCTACAACTTTATTATTAGCAGTGTTGCCATAAAGTGCACCAATTTGCTCTAATACATCTTCTATTTTATCATCTGGTTTTACTAAAACTGCACTTTTAAAGCTTGTTCCATCTGGTTTTGTTCCTTGAACATAGAGTGTTGAAGGTGGAAAATTAAGTTTTCGGTCTTTATCTTCAAAATCTATATCCGGATCTAATTTTCCATCTTTTACATAATTTTGCCCGATAAGCTGCTTCCAAGCAGAATCCCCGTTTAAATATTCTTGTTTATCTTTATCTGTATAACGATTATCTGTAAAACTGATATTAGTAGTAATTTGTTTTTTATAGTCTCCATCTGCTTTGAAAAATAAATCCCATCCAGGTATATTATAAGGACTTTCAGTTCCAGCTCCAGTTACTACATTGATATTATTTTTATCTCCATAATAATTACCATTGGAATCAAAAGGTTTATTTGCAACTTGTGAGCCTGCAAAAAGATACTGACCATTAACGCTAGTATTTGCAAGCTGAACTATACTCTCTTTTATGCGTTCTAATTCTTTTGCTATAGCCTCCCTTGAAGTTTGAGAGTTCCCATCACTTGCAGCTTGAGTTACTTTAACTTTAAAATCTTCAAGAAGTTTTACCATATCTTGCAAAGCTTTCATGCTGTTTTGAGTCATTTCTTTTGCACTGTTTGTTGCTTGTTTTACTTGTTCTAATGTTTTAATTTCATATTCAAGACGCGTATTATCTATATAAATGCTTGCATCTTCATATGAATTTTGTATTTTTAAACCTGAAGCAAGTTGTTGAGATATCTGATATAAAGCACTTTGACCGCCCATAGAATTATTCACACTATTTGTGAAATTAAGTTTATTTGTAATTCTCATTTTTTTCCTCTAAAGTATTAAAGTTAAAATCTTTTCAAACATTGCTAATAAACAAAAGCAATAACTGTTCCAAAAATTTAAATTACATAATTTTATATAATCTTTTTGAAAATACTTTTTATTTTTAAAGTATTTTTTAGTCTAAAAAAGTATAATTTCAACTTTAAATCTTAAAAATGAGCCCGAGTGGTGAAACTGGTAGACGCGCCAGACTCAAAATCTGGTAAGGGCAACCTTGTGTCGGTTCGAGTCCGACCTCGGGCACCACTTATTTTTTGCGGGAATAGCTCAGGGGTAGAGCACAACCTTGCCAAGGTTGGGGTCGCGAGTTCGAATCTCGTTTCCCGCTCCATAGAGTAAAAAAATATAAAATCTTTATTAATTATAAATTCTCACTTTTCTCTAATACTAAAAAATACTCATTTTCTAGAATTTCAAGTTCTTTTTGCATTACTTCAAGCTCTTGATAAAGCTTGTTAATACCTATTTCTTGATATACATTTGGATCGGATAAATCTTGATTTAATTTAGCTATCTTTTGCTCTAAAAAATCTATTTTTTCAGGATGGTTTTTTAATATCTCATTTTCTTTGTAGCTTAATTTTTTAGAGCTTTTTTCTTTTTGGTTATTATTTTGCTCTTGGGTTTGAAGCTCTAAAGCAAAATTATCCAATTCTTCAATTTCTTTTTCATTTTCAAGATATTCAGTATAAAGAGTGTGTAAAATATTTATATATCCATTTCCCTCAAAAGCATAAAGTTTTGTTGCGATTTTATCAACAAAATATCTATCGTGTGATACTAGCAAAATAGCCCCTTCAAAACTAAGTAAGTATTCTTCTAGTATATTAATCGTAGCTATATCAAGATCATTAGTTGGCTCATCTAAAATCAAAACATCATATTCTTTAGTAAAAAGCAAGGCTAAAGCAACGCGATTTTTCTCTCCACCACTTAAAAGAGCCACACTTTTATCTAAAAATTCCTTAGGAAATAAAAAATTTTTCAAATATCCATAAACATGCATATTTTTACCACGAACTTCAACCCTATCTCCACCATTGGGACAAAAAATTTCAAGCAAGCTTTTATCAGAATTTACCAAGCTTCTAGCTTGATCAAAATATCCTATCTTAAGCTCTCCGCGTTTTATTTCACCGCTATCTTGTTTTATTTGCCCTAGAAGAATTTTTAACAATGTCGATTTTCCACAACCATTTCTTCCTACGATAGCTATGCGTTCACCTTGTAAAATACGCGTTGAAAAATCTTTAAAAAGATTTTTATTGTTTATATTTTTGCTTATATTTTTAAGCTCAAAAAGCATTTTTTTACGATTGATCGTTTTTCCTCCATTAAAATTTAAGGCCGCTCTTGAAATTTCAAGTTTTAAGCGTTTGATTGCTCCGGGATTTTTTTTCGCTTCTTCACGCATTTTAAAAATGCGTTCTTTTCGTCCTTCATTTCTTTTAAGTCTTGCCTTAACCCCTCTTCTAAGCCATTCTTCTTCGCTTTTTAATTGCTTTAAAAGAGTTTCATGGCTCTTAGCAAGGCTTTGCAAAATTTGTGTTTTTTTCTCTAAATAGTTTGCATATCCGCCTTTAAAAATACTAAGTTTACCCTGCTCCACTTCTATACACTTGTGTGCTATAGCGTCAATAAAATATCTATCATGGGAAATAAAAATCACACACATCTTTGAATTTTTTAGCAATTCTTCTAAAAAGCTTGTCATATATACATCTAAATGATTAGTTGGCTCATCAAGCAATAAAATATCAGGATTTTTTAGTAAAAGTATGCAAAGGCCAACGCGGCGTATTTCTCCACCACTTAAAGTAGATATAATACGATTTTCATACTCAAGCAAACTAAATTCTTTTAAAACGCGTATTATTTTAGATTCTATATTCCAAGCATCTTTACTATCAATCAAAGTCATAAGCGTATCTATTTTTTTAAGATAATCTTTATTGCTAGGATCTTCTTCTAATTTTTTATGCAGTATTTCATATTCTTCTAAGGCATTGTAAATTTCTGCAAGCTCTTGCTTGATGGCTTCTTTTACACTTAAATTTGCGTTAAAATCAACGGTTTGTGAAAGCATGGCTATGCTTTTTCCATTTTGTCTTATTACTCTACCGCTATCTAAAGGAAGTGCGCCTAAAAGCATTTTTAAAAAAGTAGATTTTCCTTCTCCATTTTTGCCTATAATGGCAATCTTTTCTCCCTCGTTTGCGCTAAAATTTACTTCATTTAAAACTATTTTGTCTCCAAATTTTTTTGAAGCTTCAATTAAATCTATAAGAGCCATTTTTTATCCTTGACTGAGTTTAAAACTAAAACTAGAACCATAGCCTAAAGTGCTAGAAATTTCAAGATAACTTTTATGTATACTTAAAATTTTCTTTACTAAAAAAAGTCCCAAACCAAAAGAATTATCACTTTTTACATCAATTTTATAAAATTTTTTTGTAATCAATTTTATTTTATCTTCTTCTATACCTTTTCCAAAATCTTGCACTATTATCTTTTGATCTCTTGCTGTTAAAATGACTTCTTTTTGACTATATTTTAAAGCATTAGAAAGCAAATTTATAATCACTTGCTCGATTAAAAATTCATCAGCCTTAACTTTCGTGCTTTTACCTTGCAATACAACTCTTTCAAAGCCAGGGTTTTTAGTGATTTTTTCACACAGAGAAAAAAGATCAAATTCTTGCATCTGCAAGGCTTCACTATTAAGATTAAAAACAAAATTAAGCTTATGGGTTAAAGCATTAAGCTTAACGCTTTGACGTGAAATTTTTTCCAGTAATTCCTTTTTTAATTTTTTATCTTCCAATTTCTCATCTTTTAACATCTCTAAGCTAAGATCAATCACGCTTAATGGATTTTTAAGCTCATGAGAAATAGCAGAAATCACACTAGCAAGCTGAGTATTTTTTAAAGTGATTTTATCGCTTTGTTTTTTATTTTTCTGGGTATTCTTTAGAATTTTATCCTTAGTTTTTAAAAGCTTCTCATTTAGCAAATTAAATTCTTTAAACATTCCTTTTTCTAATATAACAACTTTATGATCCCCTATAGAATCTAAAAAATCCAAAATTTTATTAAAATTTTTCTCTATTCTTCTACCTAGCAACAACATTAAAATAAAAACAAACAGCAAGCACACTCCAAAATCGATTGCCATTTTTGTCCAAAAAAGTTCTAAATCTAAAAAACGAGGATAAACAATAATAATATATTTATATCCTTTGTAAATAAAGCTTTTAGTGAGAATTTTTTTTGAATCGAAATTTAAAATTTCTCCTTCTTTAAGATTAGAAAAAAAATCAGGATTTTTTACAGAACTTATTTTCATATCATTGTTTAGGATAATAAAATCAGCCCTAGTATCTTTAGCAAAATCCTTGATATTAGCATCATTTAAATGTTCTAAGAGAGAAAATTTTAAAACATCATCAAGGCTTTTGATTTTTTGCTCATATTGTTTTATAAGCAAGAAATTAAGATAAGAGTTAGTAAAAGTACAAAAAATAAACCCAAAAATCAAAGCCAATACAACAAAAAAAACTATAAAAATATTTTTAGTTTTTAGCATAATTTATAGCCAACACCTCTAACGCTTATAATATGATCTTTTAGTTTTGGAAATTTATTTCTAAGTCTTGTTAGAGCTATATTGATTGTTTTATCACTTGTAGTATCATCTTTCCAAACGCTTTCGCTTAAAAATTGTCTAGTAAGCAAGGTATTTGGATTTTCAAAAAAATATTTTAAAAGCTCATAGTCAAGATTTGAGATTTCTAATTTTTGATTTTTGTAAAAGAATTCATAATTAGCCAAATCTAAAATAAAATCACCAAAAGATAGTTTTTCTTCTTCTTTTTTATGGCGTTTTAAAATTGCTTTAATGCGAAGCAAAAGCTCATTAAAATCAAAAGGTTTACAAACATAATCATCACAACCACTTTCAAAGCCTTCGAGCAAATCTTGATGCAAAGCCTTGGCTGTAAGAAAAATAACTGCTTCTTTATATCCTTGCTCTCTTAAATCTTGAATTTTTTCTAAAGAATCTCCACTGGGCAAATTTCTATCGACTATTAAAAGATCGATTTGCTCATTATCGAGCAAATCTTCAACTCCAAAAAAATCCACTAAAGATATAACTTCATAACCACTAGATTTTAACTTTAAAACAAGCAGTTCGTTTAAATCTATATCATCTTCTATAATTAAAATTTTAAATTTCAACATATTGGACAAATACACACGCCTCTAATTGTTTTAGTTCATCTAATACTTCTTTCTGAACTTTTTCATCAATCAAAACAACAGCCAAAGCATACCCAAAACCATCTCTACCAAGCCTAAAATCAGCTATATTGATATTTTTAGCTGCCAAAACGGAGCTGATTTTAGCTATAACTCCTGGTATGTCTTTGTTTTTAAAAATAATCATTTTCCCTTTTGGCTTAAAATCAGTTTTAAAGCCATTTAATCCAACTATGCGTTGTTCATTTTCATTAAACACTGTTCCTGAAACACTGATATTTGAATTTTCGGTGATAATTTTAACGCTAAGTTTATTATTATAACCACTATTTGGAAGAGTTTCGCAAGATAATTCAACTCCTTTTTCTTTGGCAACAAATTCTGCATTAACATAATTAATTTTCTCTCCTAAAATTCCACCCAAAGCACCAACAGCTGCAAAGGTTAGCATAGAATTTGCATACTCGCCAATAATTCCTTCAGCCTCTAATTTAATACTTTTTATAGGATTTTTATCAATTTGAACAGCTAAAAAAGCCATTTTAGAAACAAGTTCTATATAAGGAGCTACAAAAGGTGGTAAATCTTCGGTTTTAATTGGCAAATTTAAGGCATTAGGATAAGCCACGCCTCGTGCTGCACTTAGTGCTTGCTCACAAGCTTCTCTTGCGATATTGTCTTGACTTTCTAAAGTATTCGCTCCTAGGTGAGAAGTAACTGAAATATTTTCAAAGTCTAAAAGAGGATGATTAGTCGCAGGTTCTTTATCGAATACATCTATACCAAGCCATGCTATTTTGCCACTTTTTAAACCTTCATATAAAGCTTCTTCTGTGTACAATCCTCCGCGAGCACAATTTATTAATCTTATTCCATCTTTCATTTTTGCAATTTCTTGCTTTCCTATCATACCATTGGTTTCTTTGGTTTTTGGTGTGTGAATGGTAATAAAATCACTTTTTTCTAAAATTTCATCCAAATTTTTTGCTTGCTCCATATCTAAATCTGTAATCTTAGAAGTAGAAATATACGGATCGTAGGCTAAAATTTTCATACCAAATGCTTTAGCACGGATAGCTACTCTTGAACCTATATTTCCAAAACCTATAACCCCTAGCGTTTTGTTCATCAATTCAATGCCATACCATTTTTCTCTTTTCCATTTTCTTTCAATTTTTAAAAAATTATGAGCATTAACAAAGCTTCTAGCTGATGTTAAAAGATGTGCCATTGTTAGTTCAACTGCGGCAATAGTATTTGCAGTTGGGACATTCATCACAATCACCCCTCTTTTAGAACACTCTGGAATATCAACATTATCTACGCCCACCCCAGCACGCACAAGCGCTTTTAATTTTTTGGCATGATTTAAGAAATTTATATCTACATCTGTAGAACTTCTAGTAATAGCAACTTCAACATCACCTAGCATTTGCATAAGTTCATCTTTTGGAACTTTTGCAGCTTCTATAAGCTCAATATCTTCAGCCTTTCTTAGGATATCGACACCTTTATCCAAAATAGCATCACATACTATAATCTTTTTTTTCATAGCCAAATTTCCTTTACTTCTGTATTTATTTTATATTTTTTTAATTCTTTCATAATATCATCTATAAGTTTTTCATTACCTGTATCCAAAAAGATTTCTGGACTATCGCCTGATTTAAGAAGAAAATACTTCACATTAAAAGAATTTAAAGTCTGTCTTAAGCAAAACATAGAATAAATATCATATTTTCCAACTATAAGTTGATAATATTTATTTTTCTCCTTAAGCTCGCTAGTATCCACATCAAAATATAAGGTAAATTTTTCTGCTGCTGGGGTAAAATCTCTTGTAGGCCATTTTGCTATTTCTTCTTGCCATGAAAGATCTTGATTTTGAGCTTGAATACTTGGCTGCGTATTTGTATCTTTAGCAAATTGTGGAATGAAATTTACATTAGCTTTAAATTGCCAAAGTAATGTAAAAACAACAGCAAGCAAAATGAGTAATAAAATACTCAAAATGCTTATTGTAATGTATTTTTTCATTAAGTTAGCTGATCTTTAATGATATCACCTAAAGTCACTTTATCATCATTATTGATTTCATTAAGAACTTCTCTTTCTTTCATTCTAATAAGATTTTTAACACTTAGGCGAATTCTATTTTTCTTTTCATCAATAAAAACTATAGCAGCTTCAATATCGTCGCCAATTTTCAAATTTTCAAGCATAGAAGTGCTTATATCTTCTTTATGAATTAAAGCATCAACATTTTTACTTAGCTCTACAAAAACACCAAAATCTTTAATATCACGGATAGCGCCTTTTACAATATCGCCGACTTTATGAATTTTGGCATATTCTTGCACTGGAGAACTGCTTAATTCTTTTGTGCTTAATGATATTTTTTGGTTTTCTTCGTCTATTTTGATAATTTTTACTTTGATTTTATCCCCTTGGGAGAATTTATCTTTGCACTTATCGTTTCTATCCCAAGAAGCATCTTCATTATGCAATAAACCTTCAATACCGCCAAGTTTAACAAATGCACCAAAAGAAGTTACCGAGGTAATTTCTCCTTCAACCACATCTGCAATTTTGTAAGATTTCATAAATTCATCAAAAGGTCTAGAAAGTAAATTTCTTAAAGATACTCTTAAGCGTCTTTCATTCGGATTGATTTCAATTACTTCAACATCAATTTCTTGACCTTTGTTGATATAATCTTTTGGATTTTTGATGTTTTTATCCCAAGAAATTTCACTGATATGTAAAAATCCTTCTATATCATTTCCTAAATCTACAAAAGCACCATAAGGCTCTATATTTGATACTATTACTTTAATGGTATCACCTACATCAAGAGTATCTTTTATCTCGCTCCATGGATCAGGTAAAGCCGCTTTTATAGATAAGGATAAATGTTTGCGTTCTTTATCATACTTTATTACTTTAACTGGAACTTTATCGCCCTCTTTATAAAGTGTTCCAGGATTTACAGGTCCTTTGTAAGAAATTTCGCTGTAATGAACAAGGCCATCAACACCTCCTACATCTACAAACATACCATAAGTGGTAATTTTTTTCACAATACCTTCAATTAAATCTTCTTGTTGTGCTACATTATTGATCAATTCTTTGCGTTTTCTTCTCTCCTCATCTAAAGTTTTTTTACGAGAAACAATGATACTTTGCTCATCTTTGTCGATTTTAATAATTTTAACTTTAAACGTTTTGCCTATAATGTTATTTGTTTCTTTGAAGCCATATTGAGATTTTGGCAAGAAAAATTCAACATCATTTTCATCAACAACTATCAATCCGCCTTTATTTTTTCCAACTACTTTTACGGTAAAAATATCATCTTGATTTTCTTGATAGTTTTTAATAAATTCAATAACTTTTTCTTTTCTCAAAGCTTTTTTATGAGAAAGTAAAGATCTGCCACCACGAGAACCCATAACAGAAACTTTAATACTATCGCCTACATTAAATAATAGCTTAGAATTGTCATCTTGTATTTCGCTAAGAGCTAAAATACCTTCAGATTTTTTGCCTATATCTACATAAACTTCATCATTTTTGATCTCTACAATCACACCCTCTGTTGTAGCCTCTTCTCTTGATTTATCGAAAGCCTCTAAAAGCAGTCCAAAATCTTCTTCCTCAAGATAATCGTCTACAATGCCTTGAACTTTTTTGTTCACCTCGCTCATTATGGTCCTTTAAAATAATTTTTAGAAATTGATTGATTTTACCTTATTTTTCTTTAATTAGTGTTAAGTTTTTTTATTTTTGTTAATTTTTTTTAAATTTTTGACTTTTTTATTCTATATTGAAAACATTTTTTAATTAATTTTAAAATTTTCTATTTTGGCGATAACTTTTTGTATGATCCAATCAGGAGTACTAGCACCTGCACTAATACCACAATGTTTTTTATCTAAAAACCATTCTTTTTTTAACTCTTCTTCGGTTTCAATTAGATAACTATCTTCACAATTGGTTTTTGCAATCAAAAAAAGTTGTTTTGTATTGGCTGAGTTTTTACCCCCTACAACAACCATAACATCACTTTTAAGCGAGAGTTCTTTAATGGCATCTTGATTTTTAAAGGTTGCATCACATATAGTATTAAAAACTCTTACTTCTTTGGTTTTAAGTATTAAAAAATTTACTATCTCCATAAAATGTTCAGGCTTCTTAGTTGTTTGGCTTACTACAGCTATTTTATTAGGAAGTTTTATATGTTGAAGCTCTTTTTTATCCAAAACTACATAAGCTTTTGTGCTTACATAACTTTTTACTCCTTTAACTTCGGGATGATTTTCATCTCCAAAAATAACAACTTCATAACCCTCCTTGCTCATTTGCTCGCAAATTTGTTGTGGCTTTGTAACAAAAGGACAAGTGGCATCAAAAATTTCTATATCTTTTTTTCTCAATTCTTCTAAATCTTGCTTTGTAATACCATGAGTTCTTATAATAGCCTTTTTTTCATTGCTTAAAGCTTTTATATTTTCCAAAGTTTTGACATTAAAATTTTTTTGTAAACGAGAAATTTCTTCGTTATTATGAATAAGAGGACCTATAGTTGCGGCATCTTTTATTTGTTCTGCTTTTTTAATAGCTCTTTTAACACCAAAACAAAAACCATAGTTTTTTGCTAATTCAATAATCAATCCTAGCTCCTAAATTTGATAAAATCTCTATAAAATTTGGAAAAGAAGTTTTTATACAATCACTATCATCAATCTCAACTCCACAAAGCAAACCTAAAATAGCAAAACTCATAGCAATACGGTGATCCCCATAGCTTTTAATTTTTGAAGATTTTAGTTCGCATCCACCTTCTATTTCAAAACCATCATCAAGTTCTCTAGCTTCAACACCACAAAGCTTTAGATTTTCAACCATCACAGCAATCCTATCGCTTTCTTTAACGCGCAATTCTTTAGCATTTATTAAACTAGATTTACCCTTAGCTAAAGCAAAAGCTATGGCCAAAGCAGGCGCTTCATCTATCAACCAAGCGATATTATCTTTAACTTCTATGCCATTAAGCTTGCTAGACTCTACCCTGATCTCACCAATAGTTTCAAAATCATTTTGAGTTATTGTCATTTCAAGTTTGGCGCCCATTTTTTGCAAAATTTTATACGCCTCTATACGAGTAGGATTAAGTAAAATATTTTTTAAAATAATTTGAGATTTAGGCAAAATAATAGCTGCTAAAGCAAAATAAAAAGCCGAAGAAGGATCATTAGGAATGATTATATTTTGAGCTTTTAAAGGTTTTTTTAAAGGACTTATTTCAAGACTTAAGCCATCGTTGCCAACCCTTATTGGAGCTTTCATAGCCTTTAACATGTTTTCACTATGATTTCGACTAAGAGAAATTTCACTAAAAGTGCATACATTATCAGCTCTAAAAGCAGATAAAATCATAGCTGTTTTAACTTGAGCTGAAGAAATTTCGCTTTTATAGTTAAAAGCTTTTAAATTTTGACCTTCTATACAAAGTGGAGCTAAATTTGCCTCATTTCTTCCATAAATTCTAGCGCCTATTTGAGTAAGTGGTTTGCTTATCCTTCTCATAGGACGATTATTCAAATACTTATCTCCACTTAAAACAAAAAAACCAGAAATTCCTGCTAAAAATCCTATCATCAAACGCATAGCAGTTCCTGAATTTCCACAGTCTAAAATACAATTTGGAGATAAAATTTCTTTAGGGGGTATAATTTTGACGCAAGAATCTTTTTCTTCAATTTTAGCTCCAAGATTTTTTATAATTTCAAGAGTGTTTAAAGTATCTTGAGCTAAGAGATAATTTTGAGCCTTATTTTCTTCTTGTGTTAAAAGCGAAAATATAGCAAAACGATGAGATATGCTTTTATCTGCTGCTATATTTTCAAGTGTAGCATTTACAGGGGTTTGCAATTTGTAAATTTTCATCTTAAACCAAGACCCAAATTTTTAAGAGTATTTAAAATTTTATCCATGCATTCATTTACTTGATTATCTTCTAAAGTTTTATTTATATCCCTAAAAGAAAAACTTATGGTAATGCTATAAAATTCTTTAAGGTTTTCATCGCTATAAATATCAACTAAACGAAAATTTTCAAGTATTTCTAAATTTAATTCTTCGATACAATTTTTAATCTGATTGTATTCAAAACCTTTAGGTATTAACACGCTAAGATCTCTGGTGATAGCTGGGAATTTGGAATAAGGCTTAGCTATTTTAAAATCTTGCTTAATTAAATCTAAATCAAGTTCGCAAATATATGTTTTTGGCAAATCTCTCTCATTTTCTATTTTTAAATGCAAACGGCCTATAAAACCTACTTTAATATCTGATAGATAAATATCTGCTTGTTCATAAGGGCTTAAAATATTATATTTTGATGATTTTAGTTTAAAATCGCCTATAATATTTTTAATGTCTAAAAGAAAATCATAAAATTGCACCGATTCAGGTTTTGCCTTGTTGGAAATTTTAGCTTCTTCTTTTAAGCCAGAATGGATAAATGCGATACGATTTAATTCTTGATTATTGACATTGAAAACAACCCCTAGTTCAAAAAGTTTAATAATTTTTTTAGAATTTTTTGCATTTAAACTTGCTGCATTCAATAAATGATTTAAAAGGGTTGTTCTTAAAGTATTAAGTTCTGCTGTAATTGGATTGATTAGTTTTAATTTAACAGAGTCAAAACCCAATCTTTTAAGTTCTTCTTCATTGTCTAAAACATAATGTAAGCTTTCAAAATAACCACTAGCTACTGCTCTTTTCCTTAAATTTAAAAACTCAATATAATTTTTATATGCAGAATTTAAACGATTTTTTTCTACAAATTCTAAACCCTTGGAAGCAATATTATCAATACCTATAATTCTTACAACTTCTTCGCAAATATCTGATAAATTTTTAATATCAGGACGATGTAAAGGTGCTTTAACATTTATAAGCCCTTCGCCTGAAAGTATAAGTTCAAAACCTAATTTTTTCAATATTTTTAATACTTCATCTTTATCAACATTTTGCCCTATTATATCGCCAATACTTTCAATACTTATTGGTATGATTGGTAATTCTTTGTCGGTTAAAATTTGTTGAGAAGAACTATAAATAACAAGATTTGGAATCTGCTCAAAAATACTAAGTAAAAAATCCATTCCTAAATTTAATTTAGGCTCACTTCCCCTAAAACTTCTATAAAGTATTTTTTCATCTTGATCTTTATGATATATTTTAGCATCTGCAATCACCAATGGATCGGTATAATTAGCCTCAATAATAATTATTTTAGAATCATCTTTGCATCTACTTTCATTATTTTGGAAAATTCCGCTAAAGCTTAAAAGTTTATCTTTGTAAGATACTTTTGTTTCTCCATGCATTTGCTTGCTTAAATTAATGGTAAATTCTTCATCTTTTTCAGAAAAACTACTTAAATCATAAGCATTAAAAAGAACACCAGTTGAATGCGTTGCATAATTTAATAAATTTTCTATGGAATTTTTTCCCAAACTTTCAATTTGAGCAAGTCTTAAACTAAGCAATAAATTTGTTTGAATTTCTTCTTTTAGCTCTATGGCTCGATAATTATAAAGTCCGTTAAGTTCTTTCTCAGCTGCTAAGCGCAAAATTCTACCAATACCTAAAACATTTTCACTTTCTTTGAATGGTTTTGGTTCTTTTAAATTTAAATTTAAAGCTGTAGCTAAATCACGAGCAATGCCATAAATACTTAAACAATCACCCCTATTAGGAGTAAGTTCTACTTCTATTAGCTCATCATTAAAAATTTCATAAGTATTTAAAGGTCTCCCAAGTTCTAATTTCCCTATACTCTCATCTAAAAGCATAATTCCTTCATTGATTTTTTCAAAACCCAGTTCTAAACTAGAACAAAGCATACCACAAGAATCCACTCCTCGTAATTTTGCTTCTTTTATTTCCATACCGTTTGGCATGATAGCACCTTTAGTTGCAACAGCTACAAATTGTCCTGCATCAACATTCGCAGCACCGCAGACAATTTGCAAGGTTTCACTTCCGATATCAACTTGACAAATGCTTAATTTATCTGAATTTTCATGTTTAATTTTTTCCTTAACATAGCCTACAACAACTTTATCTGGAGCCTTTAAAGCGCCAACTCTATCAACTTCTATACCTATAGAGTTTAAAGTTTTAGCTATTTTATCTGAACTTATTTCTTCAAGTTCTAACCAATCATTCAACCAACTTTTAGTAATTATCATCTAAACTGCTCCAATAATCTTAAATCACCTTCAAATAAAGATCTTAAATCTGGAATTTGATGCAAAAGCATTGCAAAACGTTCTACTCCTAATCCAAAAGCATAGCCACTTACATTTTCATAACCAACAAAATTATAAACATTAGGATCAACTATTCCACATCCTAAAACTTCGAGCCAACCTGTATGTTTGCAAACTCTACAACCCTTTCCTTTGCAAAATACACAAGAAATATCAACTTCAGCAGAAGGTTCTGTAAATGGAAAAAAACTTGGACGAAAACGAACTTTCACATCTCCAAACATATAACGCAAAAAATCTTCCAATACACTTTTTAAATTTGCAAAGCTAACCTTTTGCCCTTCTTCCACTACAAGGACTTCAACTTGATGAAACATAGGAGTATGCGTAATATCAAAATCTCTTCTAAATACAGCACCAGGGGCTATCATCCTAATAGGAGGTTTTTGTGCAAGCATTGTCCGTATTTGCACTGGCGAAGTTTGTGTTCTTAAAAGCCTTTTATCATCAAAATAAAAGGTATCTTGCATATCTCTTGCAGGGTGAGATTTAGGTAAATTCAACGCTTCAAAATTATGAAAGTCATCTTCTATTAAAGGCCCTTTTTCTATGCTAAAATTCAAAGCTATAAAATACTCTATGATTTTATCCATGGTACTCATAACAGGATGCAAGGCACCTGTTGTAATACTTTCATCAAAATAGTTAAAATTTAAAGCATCTTGTTTCATTCTTTCTTCTAAAGCAAGATTTTCCAAATCTTTAAATTTAGCTAAATAAGCCTCATTAAATATTTCTTTTTGTGCATTTAGTTTAGCAGCAAATTCTTTTTTCGCCTCATCTTCTAACTCTTTAAGCTTTGTAAAGCCTTCTGTTAAAATACCTTTTTTTCCAAGAACGGAAATCCTAATGGCTTCCAAATCATTTAAATTCTCACATTTTTGAATCTGTTCTATAAAATTTTGCAATTTTCTTACCTTAAAATAAAATATTTCAAGTTCTAATTCTATTAAAAACTATTTTAAATTCAGCATAAAAACCAAACTTTAAAGATATAATTGTATCAAACCAACAATAAAAAAGGATAAATAATGCAAGAAAAAACAATTTTTGAACTCATAGTTGAAGGTAAACTTCCATGCAATAAAGTGCTTGAAAGTGACGATTTTCTAGCATTTCATGATATTGCACCCAAAGCACCCATACATATACTTATAATCCCTAAAAAACATTTTAAAGACTTTCAAGAATTTGATCCTGAACTTATGGCCAAAATGACAAGTTTTATACAAGAATTAGCTGTTCTTTTAGGCGTAGATAAAAGTGGATATCGCTTGGTAACAAACTGTGGAAAAAATAGCGGACAAGAAGTTTTTCATTTGCATTTTCATATGCTTGGAGGTTTTGAACTGCCTAAGGAAAAAACAAAAAAAGAAAATCCTCAAGCTTTATTTTAATTTAAATGGTAGAAAAACTACCATTTAAATTATTTTGTCAGAGGTAGCAACATTCCCTCGTATAATTTTTGATAAATTTCATCACCGCATAACTTTTTAGCTAGTTCTAAACCAAAAAGAATTGCCGTAGCTGGACCTGCTGAAGTTATAACATTTTTATTTACAACTACAGCCTTGTTAACACGATTTCCATTAAGTCCAACTTCACAACTAGGATAGCAAGCAAACTCGCCCTCTAAAACACCTGCTTCATTTAAGACTATAGGAGAAGCACAGATTGCGGCAACAATTTTATTGTTGCTATGAAGTTGTTTAATGATATTTAAAATAATATTTGAATTCTTAAGATTCATCATACCTTCAAAGCCACCCGCCAAAGCAATGGCATCTAAATTTTCTATATCAACATCCTCTATAGAACAATCTGCTTTTATACTAATGCCATTAGCACCCTTTACTAATAACTCACTATTTAACGAAGCTATAACAACTTCCAAATCCGGATTTAATTCTCTTGCTCGTTTTAAAACATCTGCAATTCCTATAAATTCAGCTTCTTCAAAACCTTGAGCCAATGGAATTAATACTTTTTTACTCATTTTGTTCTCCTTTTTTATATTTTTTAAATCTTTCTTCTCTTTCTTTGTTTTTTTGCATCATTTGATGATTGAATCCTATGACCAAAACAATCATTAAAAACACAAAAATAACTATTAGAATGAAATTTAAAATTTCCATAAATACAACCTTATTTTTAGGAAATTCTAACATATTTTTTTAAATCTTTAGAGAAAATTCAAAGATATTTCTATAAAATCTTTTTTTAAATAATTTCTCTGAAAAGGTTTACAAATTGAATCAGAAAAATATAAGAATTTTTGTTTTTTTTGTTATTATTATTTTATGGGGCTATTTTTCTTTCCCTATAGAAATATTAAAAATTCAAGATCCTAGCGGAGTTGTAAGCTATGGCTATACAGAAAATGCAAAAGCTTATTTAAAAAGTTATCTTATTACGCTTTTATTAACTGCTTGTGCTGTTATTATCGGAGTGATTATTGGTTTTGGCTTAGCTATTTTACGATTCTCTAAATTTAAAACACTTAATTTTATTATAGATGAATATATAGACATTATACGAGGAACACCAGTAATTTTACAATTGATGATTTTTGCTTTTGTAATTTTTACTTTTATAGATAACCTTTATGCAGCCATTCTTGCACTAGGACTTAATAGCTCGGCTTATATAGCAGAAATTGTAAGAAGTGGCATTAATAGTGTGGATAAAGGACAAATGGAAGCTGCAAGAGCAATGGGACTTGATTACAAAACTTCAATGAAAGAAATTATTCTTCCTCAGGCTACTAAAAACATTCTACCTGCATTAGCTAATGAATTTATTTCTTTATTTAAGGAAACTTCTGTTGTAGGATTTATTAGTGTTGTTGATATTACCATGCAAAGTCAAAGCTTGCAAGCCGTACTTTACAATCCAAAACCTATTATTTTCACTGGACTTGTTTATTACGTAAGTGTAAAAATTTTTAGTTATTTTGCAAAAAAACTTGAACTTAGGATGAATAAAAATGATTGAAGTTAAAAATTTACAAAAAAAATATGGAGAATTAGAAGTTTTAAAAAATATTAACACTACAATCTCAAAAGGCGATGTAATAGCTATCATAGGTCCAAGTGGAGGAGGAAAAAGTACATTTTTACGCTGCATCAATCGCTTAGAAGTAGCTGATAGTGGGGAAATTTTAATCAATAAGCAAAACATACTTGATAAAGAAATTGATATTAATAAGATCAGGCAAAAAGTTAGCATGGTATTTCAGCATTTTAATCTTTTTGCTAATAAAAATGTTATGGAAAATTTATGTTTAACGCCCATTAAAACAGGAATTTTAAGTCAAGAAGAAGCCATAAAAAAAGCAAAAATACTTCTTGCTAAGGTGGGTTTAGCAGACAAAGAAAATATAATGCCCCATAAGCTCTCTGGTGGACAAAAACAACGCATAGCTATTGCTAGAAGCTTGATGATGAATCCTGATGTTATTTTATTTGATGAGCCTACTTCAGCTCTAGATCCTGAAATGATAGGCGAGGTTCTAAGCATTATGAAAGATGTTGCAAAAGAAGGTTTAACTATGCTTGTGGTAACCCATGAAATGGGTTTTGCTAGAAATGTTGCCAATCGTATATTTTTTATGGATAAAGGAAAAATTGCTGTTGATGCAAGCCCTAAAGAAGTATTTGAAAATCCTAGCAATGAAAGATTGAGAGAATTTTTAAACAAGGTTTTAAATCATTCATAAGCCATTAAGGCTTATGAATTTTAATCCCAACATTCAGCGTTTTTAATTCCAAGTTTACTAGCGTTAAATTTAGGATCTATACCAGATTTTTGTTGCGTATTAAAATCTTTTAAAACTTTATTTACTATACCACCTAAAAGCAATAAAGATATAATATTTGTCGTTGCCATGAAAGCCATAGTCAAATCAGCCAAATTCCAAGCAAGTTTTAAATTCATTTGCGAGCCTATAAAAATCATAGCTACAGCTGTAATTCTAAACAAATTCATTACAAATTTGGAATTTGTTAAATATTTAACATTAGCTTGAGCATAATAATAATTTCCTATTAAAGAAGTTATTGCAAAAAGAACAATAGCTATAGTAATAAAATGGATTCCAAAGCTACCATAATACTCACGCATAGCTTCTTGAACTAAAGGCATTCCACCATCGATTTTACTTTCTCCAAGTCCTAAATATGCCATAGAAAAAAGAACTAAAAATCCAGAACTTGTACAAACAACAACATCAATTAAAACTGAAAAGGCTTGTATAACACCTTGTTTAGCTGGATGACTTGTCAAAGCTGCTGCAGCTGCATTAGGTGCCGAGCCCATACCTGCTTCATTTGAAAAAAGTCCTCTTTTAATCCCTATAACTAAAGCAGAACCAGCAAAACCACCAAAAATCGCTTTAAAATCAAAAGCACTTTGTAAAATCATATGAACCACAGAAGGAATTTTATCAAAATTCATTAAAACAGCAATCACGGCAAGTAAAACATAAGCTAAAGCCATAAAAGGAACAATTAAAGAACTAATTTTACCTATTTTAGTATGGTGAGAAAAAAACATCCATGCACCAAAAATAGTTAAAACAATACCAATAATCATTGGCCAAGAACTTGATGCAAAATCTACAGCAGCATTTGGATTAAACATATCATAATAAACTTTAAAAGACGAAGTCATTGTTTGACTTTGAAGTCCGTTAAATCCATAAGCATAAGTAATAATAAGAATAAAAGCAAAAAAAGCTCCAAAAAAATGTGAGCCTAAGGCTTTTTTTATATAATAAGCTGGACCACCTTTAAACCCGCCTGTATCATCTTTTGATTTGTAAACTTGAGCTAAGGTACTTTCAGCAAATGCTGAGGCACCACCAAAAAATGCCATAACCCACATCCAAAATAAAGCACCAGCTCCACCTGTAGCCAATGCCAAAGAAATTCCAGCGATATTTCCTATACCAACTCTAGAAGCAGTTGAGATCATCAATGCTTGAAAAGGTGAAATATGTTCTTTAGTGTGTCCTTCGTTTTTTTCTGTAAGAATTTTAAATACAGAACTCAACATACGAAACTGAACAAAGCGAGTTAAAAAACTATAATAAAGCCCACAAACAATAAGTAAAACTACCATAATAATGTCTGTATTTGGGACAATCTTATTAGCTATAATATCAGACGCTTTATTGGCAAAATCTAGTATAATATCTAAATTCATCCAAACTCCTCAAAAAATAATCTAAATTTTACTTTAACATAATTTTTATAAAAAGGACTTTATGATTTTATTTGTTTTAAGTTATTGTGTAAATTTGAAACTTTTAAGAAACAAAATTGCTAAAATTTTGTCTTAAAGCTTCATAAGAGATTATACCAACGCTTGTAGCTAAATTTAAACTTCTTCCATAAGATTTCATAGGTATAGTTATAGCATTTTCCCAATTTAATTGCATTAATTCCATAGGTAAGCCATAACTCTCACTTCCAAAGAATAAGAAATCATTTTTTTGAAATTCTGCATCAAAATAAGCTTTTTGACTCTTAGTTGTTGCGAAAAAAAAGCGATTTTTATAAATCATATTTTCATTTAAAAATTCTTCAAGATTCTCCCAAATAATAGGCTCTAATTTATCCCAGTAATCAAGTCCTGCTCTTCTAACAGCCTTTTGAGAAATATCAAAAACAGTTGGTTTAACAATATGAAGTTTAAAACCAGCATTAAAACACATTCTACCTATACTACCTGTATTTTGCGGTATTCTAGGGTGAACTAAAACTATATTAAACATGTTTATACTAGAACTCTTTGAATGTTAGGGTTTAATTTTACTAAAATTTCATAGTTAATAGTATGAAAAAAATCAGCCCAAATATCAGCATCTTTAAACACGCAAATTTCCTCACCAGAATTTTCACAAGAAAAACTATCCATTGACATCTTTCCAAGTATTACTTTTCCATTTCCAAGCACTAACTCCCCTTTTCCATTGTAACGGAAAAGACCATCAGCATAACCCAAATCATAAGTTGCTACTTCCATATCCTTTGCAGCAGTAAAAATGCCTCCATATCCTATACTCTGTCCTTTTTGTAAAATCCTTTGACTTAATCTATGAGCATACAAACTTAAAACTCTTTTTAAATTTGATTCCCCATATCCAAATTGAACAAGCCCAACTCTACAATATTCATCTTCAGGAATTTTCCCTCTAAATAATGCTGCAGAATTATGCGAATGAAATAATAAATTTGAAAAATATTTTTTTACTATCTTTTTAGCTTTTTGAAAATTTTCTTTTTGAACAAAAAAACTTCCATCCATTTCATCTGCACTAGCAAAATGTGTAAACATTCCAGTAAGTTTTAAATCACTACTTCGAATAAGATTTATAGCATGCTCTAAATTTTCTACACAAATTCCATTGCGATGCATGCCTGTATCTATTTTTAGATGTATTTTTATATCTTGCTTGTATTTTTTTACTTGGGAAATATCATTTAAAGCATAAATAAATCGAGAATTTTCATTACCATGAGGACGGTGTGATAGTATTAATATATTCTCAAAAAATTCTTCGATTTCTTGAGCTTCTTCTTCACTCTTAACAGCAACAAAAGAAACTCCTAAATTTTTGGCTAATGGAGCTAAAAGCTTAGCTCCATGTCCATATGCATTATCTTTAAAAACGCAAATTAATCTTTGAAAACTCCCTATTTTTTTAGCAATATGTCTTAAATTATATTCATAAGCTTTTTGATCAATTTTTATTAAAGACATTTATTGCTCTGCTAAAATTTTCATTTTACCTTTACTATCTATCTTAACGTATAAAATTTTATCGCCTCTAAACTGATAGTTTTTAGTGTAATAATCCTCATAAAATGAAATTCTATACATAGTTTCATTTTCTAAATTCGGATAAGGGCTGATATTAATATCTGAAAATTTAATCTTTTTATCTTCTTTACGAGAAAAAATAGATTTTTTCATGGAAGCAAACTGTTCAAATTTCATTTTATCAAAACGTTTAAATTCTTGCTCATCATAAAAACTTAAATAGGTATTAGTGTCACTATTTGTCCAAGCTAGTTTCCATGTAAAAAGATCAGCCAATAAACTAGCTATTTGATCCTTTTTAGCTCTAATTTTTTCTTTTTCTTCTGTCATAACAAAAACTTTTTTGTCTTGCACAACTTGTGCAAATTTCTCCAAATTATTATTAAATAAAGCAATACACCCTCTTGTTTTAAATTCATCAAGTCTAGAACCATCTAAAGGATAGCCATGGATCCAAATACCACCACCTGTTTTTCCTTGTACTTTATCAAGTAAATTTGGATAAGTTGTAGCAAAAGCAAAGGGACCATAATAAGGATCACCTGGGTTAAACTTACGGCCTAACTCATAAAAACCTACTGGCGTTTTCAAATCTCCTTCTATTTTTTTATCACCCATTAATCCAGTTATTATTTCTTTTTGTTCAAAATCTTTTCTTATTTTTCCATCCTCGTAAGAATAAACACGGAGAATTTTATCTGTTTTATTTGCAAGCACGATAGCAACATTATCATCATAATATCCGAGTGAAATATTTTTATCTCCTATTTCACTTAACCAAAAATCCTTTTGAGTTAATTCTTTTTCAATCGCTACGCCAACAGCATCTAATCCTTGATTGAGATAAATTTTAACAAGATCTGAGGCATGCAACATCAATGAAGAAAGTGTAATTAATAAAGTAAGTCGTTTTAACAATGTTTTTCCTTAGGTATTTCAAAATTTTTTAAGTCAAAAATGTTTGTGATTATAATATTTTTTTTCTTAAAAAATATTAATTATATTAATAATGCGACCTTATTTATGATATTATTTTTAATAAATCATAAAGGCTTGTTTTAAAAGGTTGTCTATGGTGGTAAGAAATTTTTTATAGAAATATCTTTTTAGGCATTTTGTTTTTAGCTTTTTATGTATTATATGATAAAAAGAAAGTATATTTAGCTTAAATACATGCCAAGATCTAGCTTGTGACTTAAATTTACAAGATTGTGTTTTTCTTTTAATAAAAAAATATTGAAGTTTCAGCCTACCCAAAACCTATAAAAATTTTCAATAAAACTACTATAAAAATTAAAAATTCTCCTCATTATTCTAATTTAAAGATTAAAATTTATAGTTTAAATTCCTAAATTTATATAGTTAATGGTGATATTCTTATAAATTTTATAGATGGAAGTATTACCAATGATTCTAGATTTAGGGTTGAATTTTTAGACAATAATACTCCAACTGGTTTTTTCTTTGATTGTGATGTTACTATGCAAAAAATTTTCAAACAGGTAACACACATTGAAAGATTTTAAAAAATTTATATTCAAATAAAAATATTTTTTGATATAATGAACAAATGTTTAATGTTATAAAAATAAGGATGCAATATGAAAAAAATTCTTCTCTTAGGCGCTCTTTTTGCTGTAAATCTTTGGGCTGTTAATGATATAGAGGTAAAAAATGCCTTTGTAAAACAAACTCCACCTCATGCGCAAAATAGTGCTATTTTTCTTACCATTTTTAATAATACTGATAAAGATATTGCTTTAATAGGTGTCAAAAGCGATATCAGTGAAGCAAGTGAACTGCATACACATATACATAAAGATGGAAAAATGATGATGCAAAAAATTCCTGAAATTATTATAAAAGCTCATTCAAGCACAGAACTTAAATCAGGAAGTTACCATATAATGCTTTTAAAACTAAAAAAACCTATTATTAAAGATACGAAGGTAAAGTTAGATTTAAAATTTAATAATCACAAAACCATAGAGTTAAAAAATATTGATTCTAAAGAATTTTAATTAATGAGAAAAATTATTTTTATCCTAGCTTTTGCTTTTGTTATTGCTACTTTATATATTATTTTTGATTTTTATATAATAAAAGATTCTCAAAAAATAACAAAAGCTGATTTTTCCACCCCATTGACTTGTGATCTTAATGTTAAAGACTGCACATATAGTTTTAATAATAAAGAAGTCTTAATTTCCCTAAATCCCAAACCCTTACAATCTTTAGATGTTACAAATCTAAAGATTGTAAATCTAGGAAATTATAACAACTTAGGAATTAAAATTTATGGATTAAATATGTATATGGGTGAAATTAAGCCTAAAATACATCGATTAAATTTAACAGACTATGAAAGCAAAATAGTTCTTGCTACTTGTGTTTTAGATACTATGCGTTTTAGGGTAGAATTTATGGATAATAATAAACCCATAGGGTTTTATTTTGATTTTGAGCTAAAAAAATGAAAAAAAATATTATTTTATTTATAGTTATAGTTGCCATTATTTTAGGTGTAATATTTTTTATTAAAAATCATCAAAATTCTTATGATTTTATCTTGAAATCAGATTTAAAAGAGGAAGCCACCCTAAAAGATTTTAAAGGAGATAAGCTTATTATCTATTTTGGATACACTTATTGCCCTGATGTTTGTCCAGCAACTCTTAGTTTAGTAGGCAAAGCCTTAAAGCAAATCAATAATCCTAAGGCTCACCTTCTTTTTATTTCTTTAGATCTAAATAGAGATAATAACTTAAGTAATACAAACGAATGGTTACGATACTTTTACCCAAAAGCAGATGCTTTAATTGCAAAAGATGAAAAAACTCTTCAAAAAATAACAAAACAATATAATGTTCAATATCAAAAAATAGATCTAAATGATTCTTTTATGGGTTATTCTATAGCACATAGCAATATGCTTTATCTTATTGATGAAAAAAGTCATTTTTATAAAGAAATTAGCGATTTAAATCCACAAGAAATTTTAAGAGAACTTAGAATTTTTCTAAATTCTCAATAATTATACTTAAGCAAAAAGATCAGTTGAGAGATATCTTTCAGCCGTATCGTTTAGCATAGTTAAAATTCTTTTATCTGGAAATTTCTTTGCTAGCATACTTGCGGCAAATACATTTGCTCCACTTGATATACCTACCATTAAACCACTTTTGGCAAGCTCTTTGGCTGTATTTATAGCATCTTCATTGCTTACCGTGATCACTTCATCTATAACTTCTTTATTTAGAATAGCAGGTATAAAATTCGCCCCTATTCCTTGTATTTTATGGCTTCCCGCTTCACCTTTGCTAAGCAATGGAGAATTTAGAGGCTCGACTCCAACAATATGCACTTTTTCTAATTTTTCTTTTAGTATTTCCCCAACTCCACTAATAGTACCGCCAGTTCCAAAACCAGCTACAAAAATATCAAGCTTATTATCCAAATCTCTTAAAATTTCTAAAGCCGTATTCTTACGATGCGCATTTTTATTTGAAATATTTTCAAATTGAGAAATCATAAAAGAATTTGGAGTATTTAACAATATTTCATTTGCTTTATCAACCGCTCCTTTCATTCCTAAATTCGCAGGAGTTAATTCTAACCTAGCGCCAAAGAGTGTTATCATTTTTCTTCTTTCTAAACTCATAGATTCAGGCATTACAGCAATAAATTTAAGTCCCAAATCTGCACAAATCATAGCCAAAGAAATTCCAGTATTTCCACTAGTTGCTTCAACTATTGTAGTATCTTGATTAATTTTTTTACTATCTAAAGCATCTTTAATCATTTCAAAAGCTGCTCTATCTTTTATAGAATGACTAGGATTTAAAAATTCACATTTAGCAAAAACATTGATACCAAATTTTTTCAAATGTATAATGGGAGTATTTCCTATAAGCTCACTTACTTTTTCATGTACTTTCATAATTTTAATATCCTTTTTTATTTAATAATGGTAGTTTTATAAAAGTTTAAAAAAATAAAGTAAATAAAAGATGCAAAATATCCGAATCAATCAAGAAAGAAGGCTAGAATTTATCTAGCCGAAGTTTTATTTTTTCTTTTTGTTGCTTGCTTTTGCAACAGCTTCTTTAAGGTTTTTACCTACCTTAAATTTTGCAACTCTTGTAGCAGGAACTTTAATTGTTTTTCCTGTGCTTGGTACTCTAGCTTCTCTAGCAGCTCTTTCTTGAGTTGAAAAAGTACCAAAACCAATAAAACTGATGCTATCACCTTTAGCTAAAACATCAGTAATAGTAGAAATAACTGCATCAGTAGCAGTAGTAGCGTCTTTTTTTGTTAGCCCAGCTGTTTGAGCAACTAATGAAATGAAATCTGCTTTAGTCATAAAAGCTCCTTTGTTTTAATTGAAACGCCTAATTTTAGCATATTTAAAAAACAATATCAAGTAAAAAACAGCTTTTTTTAAGTTTTTTTCAAAAAACTTTATTATTTTTTCTTATATCTTTCAAATTCTCCGCTATTATCAATTTCATTACCAATTTTCTCGTATAAATCATAATAAAATTTAACAAATTCTTTACACTTAGGCATAATAGGAAGAAAAATATCATCTTCAATTTCACAAAATCTACTTAAAAACTCTTTTGCATCAAGTCTTAAAGCATAGTGTTTTGCCAATTCATGATAATTTTTTAAAGTTAGTTCTTTAAATTTTTCATAATGCCCTAAATCAAAATTTATCTTCAAATTATTATTTTCAAAAATCAATACTTCACTTTCAAAAAGCAAACTAAGATGAATAAGTCCTTCTGTATAATAAGGTCTAACTTCATCAACCCTTTGCCAAGAAATAAGTCCAATAGCCCTTTTTATAAGTTCATGAAAAACAGGCATTATCAAGTCATCTTGTTCGTGATAAAAGAAATTTATAAGTCCACCTGTAGTAGCTTTATATTCTTCTATATTTTTAAAAAAACCACTCTGATTCATTGTTTTTTCAGTATCATTAGCAATAAAAAATATATGACCAAATTCATGGCCTATAGTTGATACTTCATAAACCCTTTTCCAAATTTTTTCCTGATAAAATAAAATATTTCTTCCAAAATCTAAAAATTCTTTATCAAAAATCTCGCTAGAAATTTTCATAAAAGGCTTTGTTTTAGCATTTTCATATACAAAATTTATAAAGGCAAATATTTTTTTGCCCGCCTTAGAACTTACAAACTCATCATTTGGAACGACTTGAGCTGAGAATAAACCTTTAAGTTCAGCACCATAAAATATCATCGGAGTGCAAATATAAAGTTGAGTTTTTTCTATATTAGATAAAACTTCTTTTTCTAATTCACAATCTTCAAGTCCTATATTTTTATAAACATGTTCAAAACTTTCCTTAATTTCACTACCAAATTTCAAAACATCAAAATCATTCTCATCTTCTATTCTTATATCCCATTCTAATGCCACCGCATGAGTATAATTATCTTCATAATATTCTAAAGGATGTCCCACTTGTAAAGGTGATTTTACTTTCATCCAAGCAAATTCAGCTTCTTGCCAAGCTTTTATAACTCTATCTTCATCTTTTTCGCAAAACGCTAATTTTAATTTTTCAAAATATTCTATATAAGCTTTTTCCTCTTCGTTGCTAGCAAATATTTTTAGCTGATCAATCATATTTTCAAAAGCAAATTCTAATTTTAAAATTTCATTCTCGAAAAATCTCGCATAAGGAACAAATTTCCATAAATTTCCTATTCTAACTAAAACACCATAGCTTCGCTCACAAATTTCTCCTTCTGAAGTTTTTTGATATAAACGATTTTTACGCAAAAATTCCATTGCATCATCTAAATTTGGAAATTGAGTAGATAAAATTTTATTATTTTTTTTTATAATTTCTTTAGTCCAAGAAATTTCAAAAATATTCATAATTAAACCTATATTATGCACTCCTTGTATTAAGGACTGATAAAAATTATTTAAAAGCTTTTTCTCTTTTATTTCATTAATTAAATTTTGATGTTCTTTTTCATAAAACTTTCTAATCTCTTCATAGAACTTATGTTTTAACTCTATAATCTTATCTTCCTTAAAGTTGTTTTTTTTCCATTCTTGAACTAAATTTTCTTCTTTTAAATCAACCAAACGCCTAAGTATGGCTAGCATAGTTGTTTTATCTTGTTTTAATTCGCTTAAAGAAATCAAAGATCTAAAATACTCGCCCACATCTTCTTTGTCTAAAAACTCATATAACGCATTATTTCTTTCTTTGTATTTTCTAACCAATTTAGCTATTTCTTTAAAATTATTCATACTTTTATTCTCCTTTTTAACTTTTTTAATTATAATTCATTTTTTAAAATAAGGAGTAAAAATGAGAGATATGGGAGAACCAAAATTAAAAATTGTAGCCATGCCAAGTGACACAAATCCAGCGGGAAATATTTTTGGCGGATGGATACTTTCACAAATCGATTTAGCAGGAGCTATCGCAGCAAGAGAACTTTCTCCTGAACGCGTTGTAACCATCTCTATGGATAAAGTAGTTTTTAAAGAACCTGTTTTTATAGGCGATATAATTTCTTGTTACTCTAAAGTTGTAAATGTGGGCAACACTTCAATCAGCGTTGAAGTAGAAGTCACAGCTCAAAGAGTGGATTCTCAAGGTTGTACTTCTTGCATTAATGTAACTTCGGCTTTAGTAACTTATGTAAGTGTTACAAGAGATGGAAAGAAAAAGCCTATTAGTGAAGAACTTAAAAGAATTCATGGCTTTTTAAATGCTTAAAGCTTATTTTGTATGATAAAAACTTTATCCTTTAAGCTTATCAGCATTTATTTAAACCGCCACTATTATATTTTTTATCTAGACATTCTTTGAAAAATTCCCCTCTGGTTTTTGGAATTTTTCCTGGATGTTTTTGTTTCATGTGTTCTAAATACTTATCATAACTAGAAAGTCCCACCAAGGGATGAAAAAACCTTTCGGCTTTTTCATAATAATACTTAAATTTTTTGAAATTCATCAATCTTAATATACTTAGTTTCTTTAAGAGGAATTTTAATTTTACCTAAACAAATTCCTATACAAGAAATTATAACAAGCAAGGTGGCTATCATAAAGAACACACAAAGAATTGCATTAAGTAAATTTCCAACTTTACTTTGAGTGGCTATTAAAATTTCTTTTTTAATTGTAGAAATTTCTTTTTCATCTTTAGTATTATTTAATTTAAATTCTAAATCTTTAATTTTTTGACTTTGTATGCTAACGGCGGCTACATGACTTACCGCATTTGCTACTTTATTGCCTTCTTTATAAGGCATAATTTTTTGAATTCCTCCATACAGAGTTGCCACTAAGACAAATACCGCAGGTATTAAAGTAACCCAAGTATATCTTGCCTTGCCCATTTTTACAAGTATAGTTGTAGCAAGAAGCAAAGCCATACCCGCAAGCATTTGATTGCTCACGCCAAAAAGAGGCCAAAGCGTATAAATTCCCCCCTTAGGATCAATGGCGCCTTGATAAAGAAAATATCCCCAACCTGCAACACTTAAAGCCGTAGCCAAAAGTCCAGCTAGATAATTATGAATATCTCCTAAAGGTTTATAAACATTACCCAGTATATCTTGCACCATAAAACGACAAGCCCTTGTTCCAGCATCTACCGCTGTTAAAATAAATAAAGCTTCAAACAATATAGCAAAATGATACCAAAAAGCCATCAAATCCACGCCGCCAAAAAGTTCATGCAAGATCAAAGCTACACCTATAGCAAAAGTTGGAGCTCCACCTGTTCTTGAAAGTATAGTATGCTCTCCTATATTTGTAGTCAAAGCAGTAATTTCTTCAGGAGTAATGCTAAATCCCCAACTTGAAATAGTTTGTGCTACACTTACAACATCTGTTCCTATCAAAGCAGAGCTTGAGTTTATAGCAAAATAAAGACCTGGATGTAAAATACAAGCACAAATTAAAGCCATAATCGCCACAGCACTTTCAGCAAGCATAGAGCCATATCCAACAGCTAAGGCGTGAGTTTCGTTTTCAAGCATTTTAGGAGTAGTTCCACTAGAAATCAAAGCATGAAAACCACTGATCGCACCACAAGCAATGGTAATAAATAAAAATGGAAATACTCCACCTGCAAATACTGGACCTGTTCCATCAAAATACTGAGTATTTGCTTTTGGCATTTGCAAATCAGGAGCAACCAAAACAATAGCTACAGCCATTACCACAATAACACCGATTTTCAAAAAAGTTGAAAGATAATCTCTTGGAGCAAGTAAAAACCACACAGGTAAAACAGAAGCAATAAAGCCATAAGCCATCATAACAACTGCTAAAGTTGGAGCTTCTAAAGTAAATATTTTAGCCCAATAAGGATCAGCAGCTACAACGCTACCATAATGAATAGCCAAAATTAAAAGCACAAAACCTATTATAGAAGCCTCCCCTACTCTACCTGGGCGGATAAAACGCATATAAATTCCCATAAATATTGCTATAGGAATAGTCATTGAGATAGTAAATAAACCCCATGGAGATTCTGCTAAAGCTTTTACAACCACCATAGCTAAAATGGCAATAATAATAAGCATAATGCCAAAAATCGCCACCATAGCAACTCCACCTGTAAATTTACCCATCTCATCCTTAATCATCTCGCCAAGACTTCTACCTTTTCTACGAGTAGATATAAAAAGAACAACAAAATCATGCACAGCACCCGCTAAAACTCCTCCTACTAAAATCCAAAGCATAGAAGGCAAATATCCCATTTGAGCAGCCAAGATAGGTCCTACTAATGGACCTGCTCCTGCAATAGCAGCAAAATGATGTCCAAATAATACAGCCTTATTTGTAGGCACAAAATCACGCCCATCATTTTCTACAAGCGCCGGTGTTGCGCGATTTTTATCAAGTTCTAAAACCTTATAAGCTACAAAATGCCCATAAAATCTATATCCTATCATATAAATACATACAGCAGCAACCACCAAATAAATCGCTGATACACTTTCGCCATTTTGTAAAGCTAAATAACCAAAACAAATAGCGCCTAAAGTTGCAACAAGCAACCATAAAATTTTAGTACTTAACTGAGTCATATTTCTCCTAAGAAAATAAAATATTTTCAAAGAATAACAGATTTATAGATTAAATTGTATAGAAAGATGTTTAGTTTTTTCACATTTTTAAAAAATATATATTTTTTGTTTCTTTAAGTAGCATAAAAATGAAAAGCTTAAAAACAATCTTTAAGCTTTTTTAATCTAAATAAAGAGAGAATTTACACTTTCGTTATGATAAACACGACGTATTACTTCAGCAAAAACAGATGTAACACTTAATACTTTAATATTTGGTAATTGCTCTTTTAAAGGTATGGTATCTGTTACTACAAGCTCATCTAAAGCTCCACTTGCTATTCTCTCATAGGCTTTTCCACTTAAAACTGCATGAGTACAGCAAGCCATAACAGATTTTGCACCTTTTTCTTTTAAAGCTTCTGCAGCTTTAACTATAGTGCCAGCAGTATCAATAATATCATCTACTAGGATAACTTCTTTATCTTTTACATCTCCAATGATGTTCATTACTTCACTTTCATTGGCTTTTTCGCGACGCTTATCAACTATAACTATATCAAGTCCTAAATGCTTTGCAACACTCCTAGCTCTTGCAACACCGCCTATATCTGGACTTCCTATAATAGCATTTTTAAAATGTTTGGCTTTAATATAATCATTAAAAACTATACTTCCATAAAGATTATCTACTGGAATATCAAAAAAACCCTGAATTTGTCCTGCATGCAAATCTATCGTAGCTACGCGATCAATCCCAGCTGCCTGAATCAAATTAGCCACAAGTTTAGCAGTAATTGGCACTCTAGGATTTGCTTTTCTATCTTGTCTCGCATAGCCAAAATATGGGATAATAGCCGTAATCGAATTTGCACTTGAGCGACGCAAAGCATCTGTAAGAATTAAAAGTTCCATTAAATTATCGTTTGTAGGAGCACAAGTACTTTGAATAATAAAAACATCCTTTCCGCGTACGCTCTCATCAATTTGAACACTAATCTCCCCATCACTAAACCGTTTTACTCCAGCATCGCTTAAAGGCAGGGAAAGATATTTAGAAACTTGTCTTGCAAATTCCACATTAGCTGAGCCTGAAAAAATTTTATAACCTCGCATAAAAAACCTTAATCAATAAAATTATGAATTAATACAAAGGATTTTAATAAAAAAAATGTTAAAAACTGCTGTAAATTTAAAAAGCTTATATAAAAATATAAGCTTTTTTAAGAAATGTAAGCTGTCTTTTTGGCATAATATCTTACCAACATAGAAAGTGAAAAACATATTATAAAATAGATTCCTGCAACAACACCTATCATCGCTAAAATTTCTTCAAAACTTCTTAGTTTTGCCAATATAGTTTTTGAATTATAAGTAAGTTCAGCTATACCTAAACCCGCTAAATAAGCTGTATCCTTTACAGTGGTTACAATTTGAGATAATAAAGCAGGTATTATTTTTCTAAAAGTTTGTGGTAAAATAATATAAAAAAGAGTAAAAAATTTACCAAAACCTTGAGAATAAGCTGCTTCAAACTGACCTTTTGGTATAGAATTTAATCCACCTCTAATAATTTCAGCCATAACCGAACTCGTATAAAGTGAAAATCCTATAGTACCCCAAAAAGCTTGAGGAAATTGTCCAAAAAATACAGGTAGAACAAAACAAGCTGCAAGCATCCATAATAATAAAGGAGTATTTCTAAAAATATCTATATAGCAAGCTGCTAAAAATTTACTTAATCTATCCCCATAATTTTTAGTTATAGCTAAAAAAGTTCCAAAAACAATCGAAATAATACAAGTTGCTAAGGCTATTTTTAATGTCAGAAATAAACCTTGCATTAAAAATTCAATATTTTGTGCATTAAAAACATTTTCCATTAACAACCCTTTATCTCGTTAAATGTGCTTTTTTTAATTTATTTTCATAAGCCTTTGCAAAATAAGCCAAAGGATAACAAATTATAAAATATAAAACCGCTGCAAATATATAAGCTGGCGCATAATTTCCATAATCAGCTGCATAACTATCAGCAGAATGCATTAACTCAGCTCCACCTACAATAAGCAATACAGAGGTATTTTTGATTAAATTTACCATTTGATTTGTCATCGGTGGTAAAATAATTCTAATGGTTTGAGGTACTATGATATAACGCATTTGCTGAATATAAGTAAACCCTTGAGAAGCAGAAGCTTCAAACTGACCTCTTGGCACAGCCAAAATTCCACTTCTAACCACCTCGCTTACATAAGCTCCGTGATAAGCCCCAACACCCAATACACCAATAGTAAATATATCAAGTCTTATACCTAAAACAGGCAAGGCATAAAACAAAAAGAAAATTTGTATTACCAAAGGAACATTTTGAAAAAGCTCTACGTAAATTCTAGTGTAGGCTCTGATAATTTTAAATCTACTTGTAGCCATAACTCCGCCTATAGTTCCAAAAATTGTAGCTATAAGCAAAGCAAGAATGCTTACTTCTAAAGTATAAATAAAACCATTAATAAAAGCATCTTTATTATCCAAAGCATCTAAAAATTTCCATACCGCAAAAGGGCTTATACTATTTTCATCATATAAACCCCAAGAAGTAAGAATTTGTCTTAAATGTTCAACAAAACCTACACTTTCATTCATATTATAAACCCCATTTTTTCTCTAAAGCATCAATTTCACTTTTATGTTCTTTTACAAAATCATCAACATATTTTGCAAAAGCTGGATCATCTTTTTTGGTTACAATACCATAACTTTGTGGTTCAAAACTATCTGGTAAAATTTCACTTTTATCATCCACATAACCTAACAATATTGATTTGTCTACAGAAAACGCATCAACTCTTTTAGCATCTAAAGCAGCTTTTATACTTGGATAATCAGGAAATTCACTAAATTTAACATCGACACCAATTTTTTTAGCAGCTTCACCTATAGCTTTTTTTGTAGTTGCAGCTTGAGCTACTCCAATATTTGCACCTTTCATATCAGCTAAAGATTTATAATTTTTTTCTTTTAAAACTAAAAGCCCTATAGCATCTTGATAATAAGGTTCTGAGAAATTATAAATTCTTTTTCTCTCTGGAGTAATAGTAAAAGTTGCTATCACTGCATCTACACTACCATTATCAAGCAAAGGGCCTCTTGTTTTAGCATTAACTGCGACTAGTTTTATTTTTTTATCATCACCTAATATACTTTTAGCTAGCAATTTGGCAACATCTACTTCAAAACCTTTAATTTCACCTGTTGCTTGATCAAGTAAAGCATAATGTGGAACATCATTTTTAACACCAACTATTAATTGTCCTTTAGATTTAATAGACTCAAGTTTACCTTCTGCTGCATTAGCATTACTGAATGCAACACAAGCACCTAGAGCAAAAACTGCCAACTTTAATAAAGATTTTCTAAAAACCATTTTTTCTCCTTTCAATTTTGGTTAATTTTTAAGAATTTTCCCTAAAAAGAGTCGCGCTCTTTCGGTTTTTGGATTTGAGAAAAATTCACTAGGAATATTTTCTTCCACAATAGCGCCATCTTCCATAAAAATAATCCTATCTGCTACTTCTTTTGCAAAACCCATTTCGTGTGTAACAACCACCATGGTAGTATTGCTTTGGTGTGAAATTTCTTTCATTACATCTAAAACCTCTTGTATGGTTTCTGGATCAAGGGCTGAAGTAGGTTCATCAAATAAAATATAGGGTTTTTTAGTACAAAGTGATCTTGCTATAGCAACGCGCTGTTGTTGTCCGCCTGAAAGGGTTGCTGGATAAACATTTGCTTTATCCACTAAACCTACGACTTTTAAATACTTAAAAGCTGTTTCTTCAGCTTCTTTTTTAGATTTTTTTTGAAGTTTCATTGGAGCTAAGGTTAAATTTTGCAAAACCGTCATATGTGGATATAAATTAAAATGCTGAAAAACCATTGCACAATATTTTCGACAAATTTCAATTTTATTTTTATGATTTAAAACAAGATTGTTAACTACTACCTCGCCTGAACTAACTTCTTCAAGCCCATTCATGCAACGGATAGTTGTACTTTTTCCACTTCCACTTGGACCTATAATAACAAGCTTCTCACCTTCTTTAACAGAAAGATTGATATTCTTTAGAACATGATGAGTTCCGTAGTATTTATTTACATTTTTTAATTCAATCAAGTTTTTTCCTTTATTTCTAACTAAATATAAAATTAATTAAAATTATTTTATCATTAAATAAAGAAAACTACTTCAAAATGTAACTTATTTTTACCAATAAATTTCCAAAGTGTAACTTTTAGTAATTTTTAGAATTTATACTTTTTCATAGTAAACACCTCTTGGAGAGAAAATCTTTTTAAAATAAATAGTCTCTGGAATTAAATCAGCATTGCCAACATAAAGCCTTCCTTTATCATTTAAAATTCTATGAAATCTCTCCATAAGTTTTAGTTTTGATTCATGATCAAAATAAATAATCATATTTCTAGAAGCTATAATATCAAATTTTCCCAATCTTGAAAATTTTTCTTCAAAAACATTGCAAAGTTCAAATTTACAAGTACAAAGCTCATTTTTATTAATAGTATAAAATTTATCTTCGCTTTCTAAAAAAAACCTTCTTTTTTCACTCTCGCTCAATCGCTGTAAAGTTCTTCCTTGATATTTTCCAAGTTTTGCTTTTTCGATTACGCTTGAATTGATATCAATGCCTAAAATATACATATCTTTAATAAAATTCTGTGTAGCCAACAATGCCAAAGAATATACCTCTTCTCCACTTGAACAAGGGGCGCTTAGGATATTTACTCTCTTTTCTAAGCTTTTGGCATAATAAATTATTTCTTTCAATTGAGCCAATTCTCTTAAAAAATAAGTTTCACCTATGGTTACAAAATCTAAAGTTTCTTGTTTAAGTTGTCTATTGCTTTTTAATTTTCCCAAAAATTCGGAAAAATTTTTAGTATTAGTTCCTTCAAGAAATTTATTCAACTTTAAAGCTAGTATATTTTTTTTATCGGTTAAATCAATACCGCTCATTTCGTTGATAATTTTTATAAATTCATTAAGTTCTAATTCGCTAGGAGTTATTTTTTTTTCCATGTAATTTTCCTTTTATTAATCCTGATCAATAAAATTTATAATTTCTTTTTTAATTTCTTTTAAGCTCATAGGTTTTAAATGTGGATTCATATCTTTTGCTCTTTTTGGCATACCATAAACGACGCTATCTGCCTCATTCTCACATAAACATCTAACCCCTGTTTTATAAAGCTCAAATAAACCTTTTGCGCCATCATCTCCCATACCCGTTAAAATAATAGCAAGTATTTTATTTGTTTTTGCCAAAGAAACAGCGGAATGAAAAAGCAAATCTACACTTGGCTTAAAACTTGATACCACATCTTGCCAAGAGGCTACAATATTTAAATTTCCAGATAAAATAGTATTTTTAGGGCAAATATAAATTTTATTGCTTAATATCTCTTTATCGTTCAATAAGCACACTTCACTAAAAGCCTCCTTATTAAATTGCCCCACAAAAGATGGAATAAAACTAACACTCATGTGTTGAGCTATAACTACACAAGTATTTTTTATATCAATATCCTTTAAAAGAAATTTAAGCTGATTAGGACCACCTGTTGAAGATCCTATGAGTATGAGCTTCATTTTCTTCTCCCCTTAATTTATTGAAATTTTATTTTTCTTGTCGCAAATTCTAACATATATAAAGAAAAATAAAGCTTATTTTTAAAAAAAGAAAAGCTGTTTTTATGATTTAATATGATAAGATTAGATTTTTATCTTATTTTATATAGTAATTAGGAAACCAATGCTTAGGGAAAAAATTTATATTGCTAGTGATCATGCTGGTTTTGAATTAAAAGAAAAAATTTGCGTATTTTTAAAAGAAAAAAATATAATTTTTAACGATTTAGGAACAAACACTTGCGCAAGCTGTGATTATCCTGATTATGCACATTTACTTGCCGAAAAAATAGACAAACGAAGCTTTGGCATTCTTATTTGTGGAAGTGGAATTGGAATTTCTATTGCAGCAAATCGTCATAAAAACATTCGCTGCGCATTATGCCATGAAAGCTTAAGTGCGGAACTTGCAAGAAGACATAATGATGCCAATGTTTTGGCATTAGGTGGAAGATTAATCGGGATTGAATTAGCTACAGATATTATAGAAAAATTCATTCAAACTCCTTTTGAAGAAGGGAGACATATGCAAAGAATTCAAAAAATTGAGGTAAAAATATAATGTTTACAAACTGGCTTGTTTTAACTATATTAATTTGTGCAACTATCTATCTGATTGTAATGTTGTTTTACTATAAAACTCTACTTAATAAAGAAAAAACATCAAAAGATTTTATCAAAAACAATCTTGATGATACCGAGATTGTTATTAGAAAACTACAAATCCAACTTCAAAGAAGTCTTGGAAATATAGATATACTCACAGAAGAGCTTAATAAAATCAAAGCAGACCTTACATCTTTAAGAACTAGAAATTCTCAATATCGTTTAGAAAATGACAAACTAAGACAAAGAATTAAAGAATTAGAAGCAAAAATCGAGGCATTATTATGATAAAACTAACACAAGAAGAACAAAAATACCTGCTTGATAGCATTAGAATTATTCCTGATTTTCCAAAAAAAGGAATTATTTTTAGAGATATTACCACTCTACTAAATAACAAAGAGGCTTTAAATTTTCTACTTAAACATTTAAAAGAACGCTACAAAGATTACAATCTAGACTTCATAGCAGGAACAGAAAGCAGAGGATTTATCTTTGCATCTATGATTTGTGCAAAACTTAACCTTCCTTTTGTACCTATTAGAAAACCTGGAAAACTCCCTTTTGAAACCTTTAGTTGTGAATATGATCTTGAATATGGCAGCGATAAAGTAGAACTTCATAAAGATGCATTTAAAAATATTCAAAATGCAAAGGTTTTACTTGTAGATGATTTAATAGCAACTGGCGGAACAGCTATGGCTTCGTATGAACTCATTCAAAAAGCTGGAGCAAAATGCGTTGAAGCTTGTTTTTTAATGAATCTTAAAGATTTAAATGGAGCAAATAAACTTGAAAAACTTACTTCAGTTTATAGTGTTTTAGAAATTTAAAACTATAGAAAGGTACAAATGGAAGAATTTTTAAAAAATTTACTTTACCAATACAAAGATCTAGCATATATTATTATTTTTTTATGGTGTATTTTAGAAGGGGAGTTGGCTTTAATTTTGGCAGGTATTTTTGCCCATCAAGGACATGTAAATTTAGGCTTTGTTATATTTATAGCAGGACTTGGTGGTTTTGTAGGCGATCAAATTTATTTCTATATAGGAAGATATAATAAACGCTACATACAAAAAAAATTAAAAACCCAAAGGCGTAAATTTGCAGTAGCACACTTACTTTTACAACGTTTTGGTTGGCCTATTATTTTTATACAACGCTATATGTATGGCTTTAGAACCATTATACCTATGAGTATAGGAGTCACGCGTTATAGTGCAAAAAAATTTGCTATTATCAATCTTTTTAGTGCTTGGGTTTGGGCATCAATCACTATACTTTTAGCTTGGTATTTTGGAGAACAAATTTGGAAGATGGTGACTTGGGCTGAAGAACATTGGTATTATGCAGCCATTATTATTATAGCTTTTTTATCCCTTTTATTATTTGGTTTTAAACAAATGGAAAAAGCTATACTTAAAGATAAAAGGAAAAAATCATGAAATTTGAATTAAACGATAAAAAACTAGATGCTATAAAAGCAGACTTTGAACTTATTTTTATACAGGATAAAAATTTAAAAAATTTTAACAAAGAAAAAGATTTTTTTAAACTTAATAATTACAAAGGCGAAGGTGTATTACTAGACTTAAACAATAAAAAGCTTTATTTAGAGCTTAAAAGCCTTGCTTATGAGGATATAAGATTAAGTCTTTGCACAGCATATAAAACTCTTGAAAAGCTTAATATAAAAAGCGTAAAACTTCCTAGCATAATAGGAGATTGTGTAGTTAGAAGTTTTACATCTTTAGTTGAAGGCGTACTTTTTGGAGCTTATAAATTTGACAAATATAAAAGCGAGAAAAAAACAAGAACTTTAGAAAGATTTATTATTTCAAGTGAAGAATTAAATGGTAAGAAATTTAATAAAGATGAAGCTAAGATAGGTTTAGAGCGTGGAGAAATTTTAGCCAATGCTACAAATTTTACCAAAAATATAGTCAATGAAATTCCTGAAATTTACACCCCTTTAAAAATGGCAGAAGATGCACAAAATTTAGCTAAAGAAAATAAAAACATTATTTGTAAAATTTATGATGAAAAATTTTTGGCCAAAGAAAAAATGAATGCCTTTTTAGCGGTAAATCGTGCCTCGGTACACCCACCACGCCTCATTCATCTAAGCTATAAAGCCAAAAATGCAAAAAAACGTGTTGTATTTGTTGGAAAAGGCTTAACTTACGATAGCGGTGGATTAAGCTTAAAACCAGCTGATTTTATGCTTACAATGAAAGCTGATAAAAGCGGTGCAGCAGCAGTAATGGGGATCATAAAAGCCGTAGCCGAGCTTGCTTTAGATTTAGAAGTGCATTGTATTTTAGGTGCAACTGAAAATATGATAGGCGGCAATGCTTATAAGCCTGATGATGTGTTAATCAGTCGCGAAGGCGTAAGTATAGAAGTAAGAAATACAGATGCAGAAGGACGCTTGGTTTTAGCTGATTGTCTTTCTTTTGCACAAGATTTAAAACCTGATTTACTTATCGATATGGCAACACTTACTGGAGCTTGTGTTGTAGGACTTGGAGAATTTACAAGTGCTATTATGGGAAACAATGAAGAATTGCAAAATGATTTTTATCTAAGCTCTAAAAAAAGTGGAGAATATACTACAATCTTACACTTTAACCCCCACTTAAGAGAACTTATAAAATCAAATATTGCCGATATTAGCAACACTGCCTCTAGTCGCTATGGAGGCGCAATTACCGCGGGGTTATTTTTAGATAAATTTATTCGTAAAGAATATAAAGACAAATGGTTACATCTTGACATAGCAGGACCTGCTTATACGGAAAAATCTTGGGGATATTCTAGTTTTGGTGCAGGTGGAGCTGGAGTTAGAATGTGTGTTAATTATCTAATTCAAATTTTAAGGAAATCTAAATGAGTTTAAGCGTAGGTATAATAGGACTTCCAAATGTTGGCAAATCAACGACTTTTAATGCTTTAACTAAAGCACAAAATGCCCAAAGTGCAAACTATCCTTTTTGCACTATAGAGCCTAACAAAGCCATGGTTGAAGTTCCTGACTTAAGACTTAATGAACTTGCTAAAATCGTAAAACCTGAAAGAATTATGCATTCTTTAATAGAATTTGTAGATATCGCTGGACTTGTTAAAGGTGCAAGTAAGGGTGAAGGCTTAGGAAATAAATTTCTTTCAAATATACGCGAAACTGAGGTTATTTTACACATAGTGCGTTGTTTTGATGAAGAAAATATCACCCATGTTGAAGGTGGAGTTAATCCTTTGCGTGATGTAGAAATTATCAATACAGAACTTATTTTAGCAGATATTGAACAACTTAGTAAAAAAATAGAAAAACTCACTAAAGAAACCAAAGCCAACCAAAAGGGTGCTAAAGAAAGCCTCGAACTTGCAAATTCTTTACTTGATCATTTAAACAAAGGCTTAGCTGCAAGTTCTTATCCTGAAAAAGAAAGCGAAATTTATCAAGCCTTAATCAAAGAATTAAGACTGCTTTCTGCTAAAGAAGTGATTTATGGTGCAAATGTTGATGAAAATGGTATTAGTGAAGATAATGATTATGTAAAAGCTTTAAAAGAATATGCTAAAAAAAATGATCATGAAGTTATCAAGCTTTGTGCAAAAATCGAAGAAGAATTAGTAGAATTAAGTGATGAAGAAAGTCGTGAATTTTTAAGTTCTCTAGGAGTTAACGAAAGCGGTCTTGATCAAATCATACGCACTGCTTTTACTAAGCTTGGACTGATCAGTTATTTTACCGCTGGTGTAGTTGAAGTGCGTTCTTGGACAATCAAAAAAGGCTGGAAAGCACCAAAAGCAGCGAGCGTGATTCATAATGACTTTGAAAAAGGCTTTATAAAAGCTGAAGTTATTTCCTATGAAGACTATATCCAATACAAAGGCGAAAATGGCGTCAAAGAAGCAGGAAAGCTACGCCTTGAAGGAAAAGACTATATCGTTTTAGATGGCGATGTAATGCATTTTAGATTCAATGTTTAGGCAAAATAGCCTAAACAATATTTATATTTTTTTAATAAATTCTTGTAAAATTTGAATTTGCTTTTCTACGCTTGTAGTAGAACTTGAGCCTTCACTTTGTTTAGAATTTAAAGAAATTTCAAAATTTAAAAGCTCTATAGCTTTTTCATCAAATATAGGATCTATTTTTGAAAGATCTTTAATTTCGCTTATATCAATGCCTTGTATTTCAGCTTGTGCAACAACATTTCCTACTATAAAATGTGCCTTTCTAAAAGGAATATTTTTTTCACGCACTAAATAATCCGCCAAATCAGTAGCCAATAAATGACCTTTTTTGCAAGCATTAAGCATATTTTCTTTATTAATTCGTATTTCTTTTAACATTGCATTTAAGATGATTAAACTATCTTTAGCGGTTTTTACACTATCAAAAAGCCCTTCTTTATCTTCTTGCATATCTTTATTGTAAGCTAAAGGTAGAGCTTTCATTATAGTTAAAAGAGAAATCAGATTTCCATAGACACGCCCTGTTTTTCCGCGTATAAGTTCACAAACATCGGGATTTTTTTTCTGAGGCATGATAGAACTTCCTGTTGAAAAACTATCACTTATGGATATAAAAGAAAATTCCGAACTTGAAAATAAAATCATTTCCTCGCAAAGTCTTGAAGTGTGTGTAAAAATAACTGCTATATCATAAAGTAAATCAAGAGCAAAATCTCTATCACTCACTCCATCCATAGCATTTGGCATAATATCTTTAAATCCTAAAATTTTAGCGTTCAACTCACGATTGGTGGCATAGCTTGTTCCTGCACACGCACAAGACCCAAGTGGCGAAAAATCAGCGAGTTCTAGACTATTTTGCAAACGCTTAATATCTCGCATTAGCATAAAAGCATAAGCTAAAATATAAAAAGAAAAACTCACAGGCTGAGCGTGTTGTAAATGTGTAAAACTTGGCATAATAGTTTTTTTATGCACTTTGGCATGTTCGAGCATGGTTTGAATCAATTCTTTTAAAAGCTTTATAAGTTCAATATGAGATTTTTTGACAAAAAGTTTAAAATCAGTAGCCACTTGATCATTTCTACTTCTTGCAGTATGAAGTCTTCCACCAATTTCACTACCTATAAGCTCGCTTAAACGCTTTTCTATAGCCATATGAATATCTTCATCTTTAATATCAAAAATAAATTTGCCTTGCTCTATTTCACTTCTAACCTGCTCTAAACCTTTTATAATAGCATCTAATTCTTCTTTTTTTAAAATACCACAACTTTCAAGCATTGTAGCGTGTGCTATAGAACCTTGTATATCTTCATTGAACAAAGTTTTATCTACATTTAAACTTGCATTAAATTCTTTTAAAAGCTCATCACTTGCACCACTAAAGCGTCCTGACCACATTTCATTTTTCATTTAAATGCCTTAAATTTTTGGTCCAAATTTGCTAAATTCAATGCCTTCTTTGACATCTTCATAACGTTTAAAATTTTGTATAAACATATGTGCTAATTTATCTCTTGTTGCAATATAATTATTTTTATCTGACCAAGTATTTATAGGATTTAAAAGCGTGCTTTCTACACCTTCTAAAGCTTTTGGAATAGCTAAATCAAACACTTCAAAATTTTCAAATTCGCATTTTGCAATACTTCCATCTAGAATAGCATTAATGCAAGCCCTAGTAGCCTTAATACTCATTCTTTTACCCACACCGTAGCTTCCACCGCTCCAGCCTGTATTAACAAGATAAACATTAGCTTCATGCTTTTCAATCTTTTCACCAAGTAATCTCGCATAAACCGTTGGATGCAAAGGCATAAAAGGTTCTCCAAAACAAGCTGAAAAAGTTGCTTGAGGTTCTAAAATACCACGCTCAGTTCCAGCTACTTTTGCTGTATAACCACTTAAAAAATAATACATAGCCTGCTCTTTGCTTAGTTTACTTACTGGAGGTAAAATTCCAAAAGCATCTGCACTTAAAAATATAATATTTTTTGGATGCCCTGCTTTTAGACTAGGCTCATGATTTTCAATATGCTCTATAGGATAAGAAACTCTTGTATTTTCTGTTTTTGAAGCATCAGCATAATCAACACTCTTATCGGCTCTTAAAACTACATTTTCTAAAAGTGCATTTCTTTTAATGGCACCATAAATTTCAGGCTCATGTTCAGGATCGAGATTGATTGTTTTTGCGTAACAACCACCCTCAAAATTAAATACACCTTCATCATCCCAACCATGTTCGTCATCACCTATAAGTTTTCTTTTTGGATCGGTTGAGAGTGTAGTTTTTCCAGTGCCACTAAGTCCAAAGAAAAGTGCTACATCACCTTTTTCTCCGACATTTGCACTACAATGCATAGAAAGTTTATTTTCTAGTGGCAACCAATAATTCATCATAGAAAAAATACCTTTTTTCATTTCTCCGCCATACCAAGTTCCACCAATAACTGCTATATTTTCTTCAACATTAAAGATTACAAAAACCTCTGAATTTAAACCATCTTGTTTGTAATCTTCATTGATACATTTGCAAGCATTATAAACAATAAAATCTGCTTTAAAATTCTCAAGTTCTTCTTGACTTGGGCGAATAAACATATTTTTAACAAAATGCGCTTGCCATGCAATTTCAGTAACAAATCTTACTGCTTTGCGACTTTGCAAAGAAGCGCCACAAAAAGCATCTTGAACATAAATTTTCTTTCCACTTAATTCTTGTTTTGCTTTGGTCAAAAGCTTATCAAATAATTCTTTTGTAATGGGCTGATTTACCTTTCCCCAAGCAATATACTTACTAGATGGATCTTGTTTTACAAAATATTTATCTTTAGGACTTCTACCTGTAAAAATCCCTGTATCTACACAAAAAGTATCATTATCCGTACTTAAACCTTCATTATTTGCTTTTTCATGAGCATTTAATTCATCATAACTTAAATTATGAAAAATTTCTTTTATATTATCCAAACCTAAATTATCAAATTTTTTCATCTTTCCCTCACTTTAATTCTTATAGATAGCTAATACTTCGCCTTCGTTAACAGTATCGCCTATTTTAATACAAAGCTCTGAAATAATTCCATCTTTTGGAGCATTAACCTCAATCTCCATTTTCATTGCTTCTAAAACCATGATGGCTTGACCTGATTTTACTTCTTCACCTTCGTTAACATAAATTTTAAAGACATTACCTGAAATACCTGCTAAAACTTCATTTTCAGCATCTACAGAACTTGTTGAATTTGAAGAAACAATATTTTTATTTTCTTCTACTTTTTTTACACTTTTAACATTAACATCTTTATCAAAACCATAGCTTACCTCTACATGATATTTGTTACCATTTACAGCTACGGTAAATTTGTTTTCATCTACACTCATAGGCTTTGGCATACTAGCTAATTTGCGTATATTTACCTTTGCCTCTCCTTTTAAAAATGCTATACCTTTTTCTTTACAAGCTGCTGCAATAAATATATTTTCTTCACTCGTTTCTATACTCTCTTTTTCAAGCAAGGTTTTGGTATAAACTATACTTTTACTCTCATCTTTATCAGCTATATTAATAGCAAGCTCTGTAGTAGGTTCTAAATTAAGTTGTTTTGAAGCAAGTTCAATAATGTTTGCATCGGGTGCAACTGGAGTTTTTCCAAAATAACCAAGCACCATTTTTCCATAACCTTCTGCTATTTTTTTCCAAGGTCCAAACATCACATTATTAAAAGCTTGTTGAAAATAAAATTGAGAAACTGGAGTAACCGAAGTACCAAATCCACCTTTTTCTACAACTTCTCTCATAGCATGAATGACTTGTGGAAATTTATCTAAGATATTATTATCTCTCATCATTTGTGTATTTGCCGTTAAAGCTCCTCCTGGCATAGGAGAAAAAGGAATAAGTGGATTTACCATAGTAGCTTCAGGTGGTAAAAAATATTCTTTTAAACAATCTTTTAAAACTTCTTCGTATTTTAGAATTTTTTCTTCCTCAAGTCCGCCTAAATCATAATCTTTGCCTTTTAAAGCATGCATCATGGTTAAAATATCAGGCTGAGAGGTTCCGCCACTTACTGGAGCCGCAGCCAAATCGATACCATCAACCCCTGCTTCAAGTGCTGCAAGATAGCAGGCTATACTCACTCCTGCAGTTTCATGCGTATGAAGTCTAATGTGTGTATCTTGAGGTAAAATTTTTCTAGCCATTTTAATGGTTTCATAAATTTTATTTGGATTAGAAGTTCCACTTGCATCTTTGAAACAAATACTATGAAAAGGAATTTCTGCTGCTAAAATTTCTTTTAAAATTTTTTCATAAAAAGGCACATCATGGGCACCTTTACAATTTGGCGGTAAATCCATTAAAGTGATAGTAATTTCATGCTTTAACCCATGTTTTACTATACATTCACCACTAAATTTTAAATTATTTACATCATTAAGGGCATCAAAATTTCTTATCGTTGTAGTACCGTGTTTTGCAAAAAGTTTTGCATGCAAATCAATAAGTTCACTACTTCCAGTATCTAAAGTAACGGTATTGACCCCTCTTGCTAAAGTTTGAAGATTGGTATCTTTTCCTACAATAACCCTAAATCTATCCATCATGGTAAAAGCATCTTCATTAAGATAAAAATACAAGCTTTGAAATCTAGCACCACCGCCAAATTCAAAATGTGTAATGCCTGCTTCTTTTGCTGCTTCTACTGCAGGAAAAAAATCATCCATTAAAACCCTAGCTCCATAAACAGACTGAAAACCATCCCTAAAGCTTGTATCCATTACATCGATGAATTTTTTAGCCATTATTTTTCCTTAAAAAATATTTTTTCATTATTATACAAAAATTTGATAACACATTACCAAAATTATTGCTATAGGCGATATAAAACGAATAAAAAACAACCAAATTAAGAAAATTTTTCGACTTATAAATTTAGAAAAAATTTTATAAATTTGTTTTTTATTCATAAAAAAACCTACAAATATAGAGCATGCTATAGCACCAAGTGGAAGTAAAAAATTTGAAGTTAATTTATCTAATAAAGTAAAAAAATCTTTGCCAAAAAAACTAAACATAGAAAAAAAATTTAAATTTAACGACAAGATACAGCAAATTCCAAAAACAAAAACAAATAAACCTATTAAAAATAGAGCTTTAGCACGAGAAATTTGATAGTTATTAATCATATAAAAAGTTAAAGGCTCTATCATTGAAACAGCTGAAGTAATACCAGCAAAAAAAAGTGCTAAGAAAAAACAAAATGCAAAAATATAGCCTAAAATCCCAAGCTGATTAAACAAACTCATCAAGGATACAAAAACAATCCCCGCTCCTTGAGTATGTGGATCGGCTCCAAATTCAAAGATAAAAGTAAAAACAATAAGCCCCATAATAAAAGAAATCAATAAGTTAATCAAAACAATATACACTGAACTTTTTATAAAATTTGTTTTTTTATCCAAGGCTGATGAATATGTAACTATACAACCTATTCCCAAGCATAAGGTAAAAAATGCAAGCCCTAAGGCTTCGGCAATAGAGCTAAATTTAAAGTGTGAAAAATCAGGATAAAATAAATAAGAAAAAGCATTTGCAAAACCTTGCTTAAATCCCATGCAATAAAACAACATAAAAACAAGCATTAAAAATAAGCTAGGCATTATAACAACGTTTAATTTTTCAATCCCTTTGATTAAACCTTTAGATACTATCAATAAAGTAAGAAAAAAAGATAAAGTGAAGAAAAAAACAGAACTTGTCAAATTTGTAGTGATTAAATTCTGAAAATTACTTGCTGCTTCATCTAAAGTTTTAGGAAGATAATAAAGACTCACTACAGTATATTTTAAAACCCATCCCATGATAACTAGATAAAAAGAGAGGACAAAAATACCACCTAACATAAAAACGCCGCCATATCGCCATCTATTGCCATATTTTATAGCAAGATTTGAATAAGCATTTGCAAGATCACTTTTACTTAAACGTCCCATAGCCACTTCAGCCAAAAAAATACTAAATCCTATAGTTAAGGTAAAAAACAAATATAAAAGCACAAAAACAAAACCACCATTTTCTGCACTTAAAGTTGGAAATTTCCAAGCATTACCTAAACCAACGGCTCCACCAGCAACAGCCAATACAAAACCGATTTTTGAAAAATATGTTCTCATTATTTTTCAAACTCACTTTAAAAAAGCGGTTATCATAACTATAACAACAGCCAAAGGGGAAATAAATCTCAAAAACACATACCAAAGTTCAAAAAATATACCGCTCATATAAGGTTCAAATAAAATTTTTAAAGCATCTTTTTTCATCACAAATCCCACAAAAATAGCTGCCAAAATTCCACCTAAAGGCATAATAACCTTGCTTGAAACACTATCAAGCAAATCAAAAAAACTCATTCCAAAAAATCCAAACTGAGTACTTTTTAAAGAAGATAAAATACACAACATTCCTAAAATATAAACAACAATTCCTATTAAAATCAAAGCTTTTTTACGGCTCATGCCAAAAGTATTAATAAGATAAAAAGCAAAAGGCTCTATCATTGAAACAGCTGAAGTAATACCAGCAAAGATTAAAGAAATAAAAAATGCTGCTCCAAAAATACAACCAATCACCCCAATTTTTTCAAATAAAGTAGCTAAGGAAATAAAAACAAGTCCTGGTCCTTGCTGATTAGGATTGTAGCCAAATTCAAAGATAAAAGTAAAAACAACCAAACCCATTAATAAACCAACTAAAAGATTGATAAAAATAATATTTAAAGTACTGGTAATAAAATTGGTTTTATCAGGCAGACTAGCAGAATAAGTAATAATCGTTCCAACGCCCAAAGAAAGACTAAAAAAAGCAAGTCCTAAGGCTTCAAGAACATTTGAAGTGTTGATTTTGGAAAAATCAGGTACAAAAAGAAATTTAACCGCCATCATAAAACCATCTTTACTAATAGCATAAACAAGCATCAAAATAAGTAAAATAAACAATGAAGGCATCATCCAAACATTTAACCTTTCAATCCCATTCTTAACACCTTTAGAAACAATATAAAAAACACATAAAAAAACCAAAGTAAAACAAATAAACTGACTTAAAAAATCCTCACTTGTAAAAAATCCAAACTGTGCTTTACTTACTTCTAGATCCATAGGCAAATTTCCAGTGATACTTAAAAACACATATTTAACTATCCAGCCAATCACCAAGGTATAAAAAGAAACTATTAAAATCGCCCCCACCATAGTAAAACCAACATAAGACCAAGCTTTTTTATTTGAAGGTGCTAACTTTTCATAGGCATTAACCGGATCTTTTTCACTAATTTTTCCTATGCTAAGCTCAGCTAAAAATATCACAAAACCTACACCTAAAGTAAGAATTATATAAAGCAAGATAAAAGCAGATCCACCACTTTGACCTACTAATGTTGGAAATTTCCAAGCATTACCCAAGCCCACCGCTGAACCTGCTACCGCTAAAATGAAACCTATTTTTGAAAATTTAGAACTCAATGTTACAACCTTAACTTAAAAATTATTTTAAAATATTATTAAAGCAAAAAAACTTTTAAGCTTTATTGAAAACAATCAAATTTAAATCAAAAATGTGAATTTTTGTAAATTTCAATAAAAATAAAGATACTTTTGGTTATAATTCGGCTTTATTTTTAAGTCTTAAGTAGGGATACGCAAGCCGAACTGATTTAAAAATTGAAAAAATTTTTTTATAGAAAGGTTAAGATAATGAAAAAAGTTCTTTTTTTATTATTAGCATGTTCAGCAGTAGCTTTTGCAGCTGAAACTAATGCTCCAGTAGAGCAAGAAGCTATTAATGTATGGATTAAAGCATTTTCAGTTCTTGCAGCAGGTTTAGGTCTTGGTGTTGCAGCACTTGGTGGTGCTATCGGTATGGGTAATACTGCAGCGGCAACAATTGCAGGAACAGCTAGAAACCCTGGCCTTGGGCCAAAATTAATGACAACTATGTTTATCGCTTTAGCGATGATTGAAGCACAAGTTATCTATGCTCTTGTTATCGCGCTAATAGCACTTTATGCAAATCCTTTTATAGTTTTACAATAAAACTTATCAAAGCCCTTTTTGGGCTTTTTTTATGCGGTTATGGTGGAATTGGTAGACACGCCATCTTGAGGGGGTGGTACGCTCTGCGTGTGCGAGTTCAAATCTCGCTAACCGCACCATCGATACTATAAACTACTATAAATATCATACTTATAAAATATCGATAAAATAGGCATTTATAGCTATATAAAGCCTAAATTAAAGTTTTTTCCGTTAAAATTCATTTCGAAACTTTTTTCCTAACTTTTCTCCTAACTTTTTATTTTTTATTCTAAAAAGTTAGGAGAAATTACCACAAGGAGTCTATTTTTAAATGCTTACACAGAAAGATATAGTAAATATTAGTCCAAAAGATAAAAAATTTTTAATTAGCGATAGTGATAATTTATTTGTATTAGTTTATCCTAGCGGCAAAAAGTCTTTTGTATTTGATTGTAAAGATCCAAAAACAAGAAAATTAAAAAGAATAACTTTGGGGCAATTTCCGCAAATATCAATTAAAGAAGCTCGAGATAAAAAAATGAGATAAAAACTTTACTAAAAACTAATGAAAGTATAAGAAAAAAAGAAGGATGTGATACAAGTTTTAGAAAAATTGCTGAACAGTATTTTCTTCAAAAAAACGACATAACAAAACGCACTCTCAATGAGTCTATTAAGCGAATGGAAAATCATTACTATCCTATTATAGGAGATATTCTCATTAGTAATCTTAAAAGAAGCGACATTTTAAATGTTCTTGAAAAAATAAAACTACAAAAAAAATCCGAAGTCGGCAAAAAAATATTTACAACATTAACTTATACAGTTAACAAAGAGATGATTGAAAATAATATTATGCTTGGTATAAAAAGAAAGGATTTGGTCTATAACAAAAAAACAAGACATTTTGCGACTATTACGGAAGTTTCAAAAATTAAAGAATTAATTGAAAATATTATTTATGTACAATGTGATACAAATACAAAAATGGCAATCTTATTGTCGCTTCTTACTGCGCAAAGAAGTTTTAGCATAAGAAGTGCTGCTTGGGAAGATATTGATTTAGAAAATGGCTTGTGGAACATACCTGCTTCAAAAATGAAAATGAAAAAAGCGCATTGTATACATCTAAGTGATATTGCAGTGCAATTATTAAAAGAATACAAACAAATAAGTCATCATGATCTTTTATTTAAATCCATTAGAACAAAAAAGAAAGGCGATGGACTAAATGAGATCTTGAGTGATAATACAGTAAGAATGGTATTTAGAAGAATGGGATATTCAAATGAAGATTTTACTCCACATGGTTTTAGATCTATGTTTAGTACTCTAGCTCACGAAAATATTCAAAAACATCAGTTTAGTAGCAATATTATAGAAATGTGTTTGGCACATACGGAAAAAAATAAGGTTAAAGCTTCATATAATTTTGCACAAAATTTAAAAGAGAGAAGGGAGTTGATGCAATGGTATAGTGATTATTTGTGCGAAATATGTCCAAAATTAAAAGATTTTATTTTACTTGATTTTATATAAAAAGGAATAATATGAAAAACAAATATTTAAAAGAAGCATTCACTCGGGCGGGGGGGGGTGAATTTCTTGAAAATAAAGAAAATAGAGAAAAACTCATAAAAACCCTAATAATACACTTAAATTCTTATTTAGAGGCTGAAAGTAATCTACAAAAAATCAAGATTTTAGTCAAAATATATCAAAATTTACAAAAATGTAGCCGAACTCCTGATCTTATTGATATAGAAGAACTTGAATTTAACAAAGAAGACATTTTCGAAGAATTATTTTATGCTTTAGGCGGTTTAGGAGGTATGTATTCCGTAGAAATAATACAATCAAGAATTGCAAATTTCATCAAAATACTTGGCGGAGAACCTAAACTTTTATTAGAACAATTTTAAACACATAGACTTCTTCTTGAAGTCTATGCAAATACTCAATTTTAGAAAAATTAATTATTCGATAACGCAGCTTTTATTGTATCATTTGTTGCTTTGGCATATATAGTTGTAGTATTTAGATTTGCATGTCTTAGAATTTTTTGTATGACCACAAGATTTGTTCCTTTGGCTGTTAATCTCATGGCTAAAGTGTGTCTAAGCAAATGAAGTCCTTTTTTGCTGATCAAAGCTTTAGCGTAAATATTATTTACAATCAAAAAAGCATTGCTTCTATTTAAATGTTTTCCTGTGCTAGTTTGCATTATGTAATCACTATCTTGGATATTTTCTTTAAAATATTCAAGCTCGTCTTCAATTTCTTCTTTTTTAATAAATGCAAATTGTTCTTTACCGCCCTTGCCTATTATGGATATTTTTAATATTTCATCATCAACCTCTTCAAAATCACAAAGTTTTACATTTAAAGCTTCAGAAATTCTAAGTCCTCCATAAAGCATAAGTTTTTTCTAAAACTATTGTAAACTTCTTTTTTTGCTTTTTCTTTCTCTAAAACATTATTTAGCCTTATAATTTCATTTTCATTAAGATAATTTAATTTTTCTTCTGATTTTTCTGTTCTAAATCTAATTTTCTTCATATCAAAGGAAAAAATAAACAAATCATCATTATTATCGCTTATAAAAAAAGCTAGTTAATACTCTCAAATAAGTTATTTTTGTTTTTTTTTGATAGTTTATTGCCATTTTTTGAATTATTTTCTAAATAATTAAGAAAATTGACTAAAAAAGTCGTTTTTATATCGTTTATTTGCATTT